>CAYZAT010000009.1:0-27515 GCA_964476475.1 uncultured Pirellulales bacterium | reverse complement strand
ACGAACGCCACGCCGTTAAGGGGCTTTCGACCCAATTTCCAAGCTAATTTCAAGGATTTTCGGGCTTAACGGACCGCCATTCGGGACAGTCACCGAATAAACCATCCGTTTCATCATCCCATCCAAAGTGAATGTTCTGATTTGTTCAGGCTATTTTCGTCATTTCATTGACCGTGAATTCTTCGACCGCGCCTTCCGTCGCGGCTATGTAGCCCTGCAGGTGCCTGCTGCCCATATGCTTCTGCCAGAGTTCGCGAGATTCCCAGTTCTCGTAGAACAGGAAATGTGCGGGATTTTCATTGTCGTGGTGCAAATCGTAATTGATGCAGCCCTCTTCCGCACGGGTGATATCAATCAGCTTTTCAAGCTCAGCCTTGACCAGATCAATGTTGTCGGCTTTGGCTTTGATGTTCGCGACGATCGTTAATTGGGTCATGATGGACTCCTTTTGTTATGTGGTTACAAATACGGGCAGTGGGGAATGGCGATCCCTGTTATTACCGGCTCATCCATGACTTAAGTCGCAGCCGCTCTCGAATGGCGCCTGTCCACCGTCTGTTATACGGTCATTTTACTAAAACCGCAGCCGCCCGGCAAACACGAAAAGAACGTGGATTTTCCTCGGATATCAGGAAATATCACTCGAAATTCTGCAACGAAAAGTCTTCACAAGCGTTCTATCTATAGAAGAAAAGTTAACTCAAACATCTTGTCCATTATGTGTAGAGTAATCGCAAGAGGAGACGAGAATGGTCGAAGAGACCGGCGATAGTAATAAACGCATACGCAGCCTTTGGATACTTGCGATGGTGAATTCGGGTATTTGGGCGTTATCGATCATCGCTTTGGTCTTCGTGATGCAGCATTCTCCACGTGCAAAGGGGCTTTTTCCTATCCTTGCGGGCGGAACGGCCGTGGCCACTGCGCTTCTTTCGGCCCTGCTCAAGTTCCGATAGGCTGCATGGATTTTTAGTTCCGGCTTGCTTTACTATCCGGGAAAGTGAAAGGATTATGAGTCAACCATTTTTCATCTTAGCCCTCGCCAGCGCCGTATGGGGCGTGGTTTCATCCATCGTCATCACCGCGTTTCTGGCCCGTCGGGGCGTCAAGATCAACTACGTCTTCATCAAAGTCCTGATCCTGAAATATGTCCACCAATACCGCAAGATCACGATGCAGGAAAACGGCCGGCCCGGACCGTGGTTTTATTCCTACGTCATTTCAATGAATCTGGCCCTGGTTCTGGCGATTGTCGGGATCATGCTCAAAATAGTCTGAACTGCGTTCCAACTCAAAAGATACACATTTTGAAGGTCCGGCCGTATGTTCACTTTTTCCGAGAACATATTTTTGACTTGGATAGTATCTCAAAGAAGGTAGAAAATAATCGCCCTTCATAACGGACAAGGAGATCACTGATGGCCAAGACCGTGAAAAAGAAAACAGCTAAAGCCGCAACGCCCAAAAAACCTACCGTCTATACCTGTTCTTCATGTGGGGAGGTCACAAAGACCCGCTCCCATTTATGCTCGCCCGCCAGGGCCGAAGAGACCTATGTATGTGAATATTGCGGTGCGACGACCGGCGATCCGAGGCACGTGTGCTCACCGATGGTGGCCAAGATGAAATATTCCTGCAAGAACTGCGGGCGAGTGACTCCCTTTCGAGGCGCCGTGTGCCAGCCGGCGCTCATTCGATAATCGAATCCGCCAAGGGAAAATGTAAAAATTAAAGATTAAAACTTAAAATTGTGGAATCGTCGCTTCGCGACGATGACTTCCTTAATTTTACATTTTGCACTTTGAATTTTGATTTTCCAAAGGCGTTTTGATATTACTGTGGATCAATCCGCAATTGGCATAACCGCCCCGGGGGCAAGGTGAAAGCGATTCTGTTCCTCGGACCCGTCACCGTAAAGTCCCGCTCAAGCAAGATGCGCCCGGATTCTTTAACCACCAGGGTATACGCTCCGACATCCAGCATATAAAATTCCGCAGCCATCTGCCTCGCTCGGTCGCCGAAATGATACAGTTCCGCATACAGGTGATCGGTCCCGGTGGATGTGACCAAAGCCGCAATGTCGCGAGGAGGCGTCAGCCAGCGCACGGCATTGAGGGGAAAATAATCCAACCGCCCCACGTCCCCGGTGGCGCAGGCATACAACAGAGCCGGATTGGGACGGGGCAAGGCCGGTTTGGCGTAATCGTTCAGGTAATTGGATGTGAAACTCAGCACCCGGTCGGTCCAGCGCACCTCGCTCGTATAACCCGGCCAGTTCATCCGCAACGCCTGGGCATTGTTTAGCAAATCCCGCGTCAGTTTATTTAACCGGCCGGATATGCGGAACGTCGCGTAGCCATCTGCATCACGACGAAGCAAATCGTCGTATTGTGTATCCTGGGTAATGGCGCGATACTTCGCCAGGATTTCCGACATGAATCCCATCCGCGCGGCGCACCAATGCAGACTGCCGGGTGCAGGTTGATCTTTTGGCGGATTGTCTCGATAGGCCCGGCGAATCCGCGCCATGGAATGGATCGGTTGCAGATACTTTTCATTGCCGGTGATGTGATAGGTCAACAGCAGGGTGCTGGTGATCATCGTCATACTGCCGGGCCAATCATAAAGATGGGCCTGACGGTCGATATTGGGTTGATACCACGGCTCGTCCAGTCCCCCGGCATGGCCTTCGGGCCAATGGATTGCGCTGGGTATCACACCGGCGGGCTTGCCCCGCTCGGACCGTGCTGTGACATCGACCCAGGTATCCATCCAGGACGAAAACAGACGCGTGAGTCCAGGATCACGCGTACGTAGCCAATAGACAAGGGTCGGCTGTACCGCACCCGGATGCCAAACGGTATCACAGGCCCGGCGTGGATCGGAATGGACCTCAAGGGCATTGAAATACGTCCCCTTGAACTGGAGCGTTCCGCGGTGGTTAATGCTCGTCCAGAGTTCCTGCATGAGCTGGGCGATTCGCAAAGCACGTCGCCCCCAAAGCCCATCCTCCGGGCGCAGGTGCAGCATGGGAGTGATGGTATCCTTGCTGTCTTCGGCCGTATGCTCGACGTCGCTCATGTATTCGGTGTAGCCGTGTTGCATGTGGCGTTGTCCGAAAAGCCCGTTCGAGAATCGCTCCTGGCCCCCGGTAATCTTGGGATCGTCAAACGCAATCATAACGGGCGCCCACCAGCGCCACATCTCGCAGTCATCACCCCAACCACCGCCGAACTCGCCGTTCTCGAGTTGCTGGTGATCGATCCACCAGTGAACGATGTCGGCCAGCTTTTCCAAACCTTCCCGCTGCAGGTTGGCCCATTCGGGCGCCCGGGGATCATTTTGAATCTCACGCGGCCACCCCTTTAACGGTTCATCCAAATACATGCGGATAATACGATTCCGTGGATAAGCTTCGCGGGCAATACGTAAAAGACGCCGGGCTTGCCCGCAGTAAGCTTCTCGCAATTCTTGAGAATGGCGCAGATTCCCGGACTGAATCACCTGATGAATGAGCATTCGCCCCCGGTACATGCACCAGATGGGGTACAGGGGAGATGTCTCGGCAATCCGCGGCAGGCAGTATCGGTCCGGCCGGACTTTGCCGACGAAGAAACCGCACAGAAAACCGTTTTCCGCCGCGCGCCGGCGCGGCTCGGGGGGGCGATAGGTTTTATTCGCCCAAAAATCGAGGATGGGCAGGAGAGCGTCCACCTCTTTCTTGATCGTCGGATCGAGGCCGGGTAATAATGACGTCTGCTGGAGCAAGTGGAAGCGCACCTGCTCATCCTCGGCGTTACCGGCGCGGGTGATAAGTTGCCGGGCGTCAACACCCTCGGAAGGGCCGGAACCGGCATGGCATTGGATACAAACAAACATCACCAGGATGAGAGTCGGTATGGACAATAGCGTTTTACGGATGGATTCATCTCTTTTGGTTTTCATATTCTCTGCTATCAGAAGAAATAACAACGGAGTCAGATATAATAACAATGACATATCGTAAAGGAAAATATGCGCGTGTCAAGGAATTACCTGTGGAGACTCTAACGGGTCTCGGACGCGGGTGCGAGTTCTTTTAGCTCCTCGAACCAGTTGGTCACGACGTGGAGTTCCTTCACTTGTGAGTCGTCGTACTCAGGCAGTAAGACCATGAAGCGCCGGCCGTCGGGCGCCGCATCGTAAGACAGCCCCCCCACCTGGCCGTACGGTCCTTCGAAGAGTACCTCGGGTGGCCCCGCAGTAAATTCCGGCTCCGTGGAGATCGAAACGACCATCCATTTGTTTTTATTACGATAAAACAGCTCATCGCCGCTACGTGACCAGATAGGTTCCTCGCCGGATTCCTTCGAGATCGGGATGATTCGATTCATTTCCGGGTAGGGCTGAACATAAAGCTGATAGTTCCCGCCGCCTCGATTAGAGCTATAGGCGATCCACCGGCCATCCGGGGAAAATGACGGACCAAATTCAGTCCACTCGGTCCCGAGAATCACTTTCTTTTCGCCGAGGTTTTCCATCGACAAAACGGAAAGATCATGCCCCGTATCAGGGTTGATTCCATGCACTGCCAACCACTTGCCGTCCGGTGACCACGACCAGGGCGAGCCGTCTGAGGAGGCAAGCAGTTCCGCCTCGTCGCTGCCGTCTGCGGACGCCCAATAAAGACTTAGCTGCCCTTGCGTCTGTTCAGAACGGTGATTAAATAGAACACGCCGGCCATCCGGCGTCCAAAAGGGGTGAATATTATCGCCTTCTTTGGTGAGCCGGATTTCCCTTTTCTGAGCGATATCATAAATAAAAATGTTGTATTTAGGTTCTGGAGCTGAGATCGCTAATCGCTTTCCGTCCGGCGAGAGTTTGAGCGCTCCATAACTTCGGGCAGGCATATCCAACGATTCTATGTTGCCTTCTCGATCCACCCAGGTCGGAATCGTCTTGCGTATGTCGCCTCCGGGAACGTACACGAGCATGCCCTCGTCTGAAAAAGCGAATTGGGCCGTACGCATCACGGAGTTGAGTTGGACTTTTTCGAGAACCGGCACAGGACGCCCGGTTACCTCACGTGTTGTCAGACTGAAAGGAACGGCCTCAATCGCCCCGGCTCGAGCGTACACGAGGTGTCCTGTGGGTATGTAGCGACCGTAGTAACCGTCCGGGATCAGGATCTTGCTCTCGCGGTTTTCCAATGAAAAAATTGAAACACGGTCCCCTGAAGTTATTAAGACGTCTTTGCATCCTGGAAGGATCTGCGGATAGTTGCCTTCCACAGGTTCAGATTCGGTTCCTAAAAGTTCCGGATCGCCGCCGGTGGCCGGCACGCGAGCCAATCCGACGCCTTCAATGAAGAAGTAAATCATACCATCGCTACCCCAGCTTCCACCGCTTTGACTTGCTTTGGAGCAGACGGTGACAGGCTGGCCTCCTAAAAGCGAAACAACCCTCAGGAGCCCCTCGTCGTCAAAGAATCCGACCGATTCACCATCGGGTGAGAAAAAGGGCGCTACGGCCGTATTTGTTCCCGGGATAGGCTTGCTTCTAAACTCACCGATCCGGCGCTCGAACAACTGGACCGTCTGCCCGACGCGTGCGACATAAATAAGCCGCGATCCATCGGCAGAAACAGCAAACGCGGGACGTCGGCTGCCAAA
The DNA here is from genome assembly GCA_964476475.1 of uncultured Pirellulales bacterium. Lineage (GTDB taxonomy): Bacteria > Planctomycetota > Phycisphaerae > Sedimentisphaerales > Anaerobacaceae > JAFGTG01. The sequence continues at coordinate 21,864 of CAYZAT010000009.1, read as the reverse complement.
CACGCTGCTCTGGAAAAAGAGCACCTGATTCTCAGGCAGCGTGATGGAAAATCGACGGACTTGTCCCTCGCTTACCGCGACAGAAGTTGGAGTAGGGGGACGGCGGAAAAATAGTGCGGCGGCGATCAGTCCAATCGTTAATCCAACGAGACTGCACGCGATCCCGACGCGCCATACTATTCGCCGGGATCGACCGGCCAGTGGCTCGGCGATAACCGACTCATCCGGGGGCGCATTCAGTGTTTCGTCCAGCTCGATGACCACGTCGCCCATGTGTTGGAGCCGCCGGTTGAGGTCCTTCGTTAGGCAGCGGCGCAAAAGTACGCGAATATTTTTCGGTGTGGTCGGGGGAAGCTGGTCCCAATCGGGCTCGCGCTCGATAATCCGCGCCAGTGTATCCGTAGCCGTTTCGCCCTCGAAGGGTAATCGGCCGGTCAGCATCTCGTATAACACACAACCGAAGGACCAGATATCCGTGCGACGGTCCGCCGGTTTACCGCGAGCCTGCTCGGGGCTCATATAGGCCGGTGTTCCCACGACGCGGCCGGGCTTCGTCACGCGGCTCTGTGGATCAGCGCCCACAACGGGAGCGGCCTTGGCCAGGCCGAAGTCCAGGACCTTGACCTTGCCCTCGGGCGTGATTTTGATATTGCTCGGCTTGAGGTCGCGGTGGATCGCGCCGTTGTCATGCGCTGCCGCTACCGCCTCGGCTATCTTTAGCGCCACCGAAAGCGCCTCCGGGATTTTCATCGGCCCGGCGGCGATGCGCTCGGCGAGCGTCTGGCCGGGCACGTATTCTAAGATCAGGTAATCGACCCGGTCTTCCTGCTCGATGATATCGTGAATCGCGCCGATGTTCGGATGGCTCAGCGAGGCCAGCAGGCGCGCCTCCCGCCGGAACCTCGCCTGGGCGGCCTTGTCTTTCAGCAAATGGGCCGGCATCGCCTTGACCGCCACAACGCGGTCGAGCCGGCTGTCGTGGCCTTTATACACCACGCCCATTCCCCCGCGCCCGATGATCTCCGTGATCTTAAAGGCCCCGATTTTATTTCCAACCAGATCGGTTTCATTCACGACTTGCTGGAATTCACTGGCATCCGCCTCTCGAAGGGAATCGAATAACGAACCGACTTTTTGACAAGCCTGGAGCTTCTGCTTGATTTTCCTCTCCAGCCCGGGGTATCGCTTAACGAACTCATCGAGATCGGGCTTCTCGCCTTGAAAGCCAAGTGCCAGGAACTTCTGCACGGCCTCATCCAGCACCTTATCCTGATTGTCGGCGTCTTGCTTTGCCATCAGGTTTTCTCTAACAGATTCGTCACGGCCACAATCGCACGCGAAAGCAGCATCGCCACCGCCGCGGGAGTTTTGTTCAGCTTCTCGGCAGTCTCCTTAAGGGACAATCCCTCGATTTTCGCAAATATGATCACGTCGCGGTACTCCGGCTTGAGCTGATCCATCGCGTTTTCGAGTCGATCCAGATCCTCACGCAGCGAAAAAACAACACTCGGCGTCGTCGTAGCGATGGGTATGTCCGCTTTATGGGCGGGCCGATCGGCGCGGACCGCCACACAATCCAGCGGCACCTGTTTGCGGATGTCGCGCTTGGCGGCGTGGGCTTTGTCCATATGATCGCGAATCGTATTCTCGACAATGCGACAGAGCCATCGCAAAAAGTCGCCGTCGCTGGAATATCTGAACTGGTCCAGGTCCAAAACCGCCTCCACCAGGGCCTCCTGGACCAGGTCCATCGATTCGAGGTGGGAGCGAAGCTCCGGCCCCATACGGAACCGAACGATTCGCCGGACCCGCTCGGTATAGACGCCGCACAACTGGTCCAGAGCGGACGTATCTCCCTCCTGGGCCTGTGCGACGAGTTCCTGCGTTCGTTGTAGGCTTTTAAAGCTCACGGTTGGCTCACTCCAACTTGAACAAAGCCAAAGCACGTTCGTGAGAAGTGCATGATGTCATGCCTTCGGCAAGTTCAGGACGGCGCCCGAGCCAAGCGCAGCAAAATGAAGGATCCTGCCTGTCCGCCTTCATGCCAGACGCTCCACTTGTCTCTCCACAAGGAGTTCCGGGGGCAGCATGACAAAATTGAGATTTAAATTCTCTCACAAATGCTCTATGGGTGATTATATCAAATTTTTTCAAAACTTTTTCTAAATTTGCGTTAAATCCGCCATTTTTTTCCGCTCTTAAAACTGGAACCGGCAAAACAGGCCGTAACGGCAGTACGCGAGCAACAGAAGAATATCTCGAAAATCGAGGCAAAAAACCGCCCCAATGGGCAGAAAGGCAGGTGTCGTATGTGTGGGTTGAATAGGAACAGAATGAGATTGGTCGTTGTTGGAGTTGTGGCCGTGATGGTCTTTGGCGGCAAAAATGCGAAGGCGGATTTCACCTTCGGGAAACCGACAAATTTAGGTTCCATAGTTAACAGTGCAAGCTCTGATTGGGGCTGCTGCACATCGTCGGACGGACTCTCTCTCCTTTTTTCGTCAAATCGGGAGGGTGGGTCTGGTGGCTGGGATATATGGATGTCCACACGTCTAACGACAGCCGGAGAGTGGGAGTCGCCTGAAAATTTGGGGCCAGTTGTCAACAGTTCGTCATTGGATGGGTATCCGGCAATTTCTACTGACGGCTTGGAACTCTACTTCATGTCAGACCGGCAAGGTGGCGTAGGTGGTGTTGATTTATACGTAGCCAAGCGAGGCACGAAGTCTGATGCGTGGGGTGAACCGGTTAATCTCGGTTCAGTTGTAAATAGCTCAGGTAACGATAGCTGGCCAAGTCTTTCGGCCGATGATCTGGAGCTTTACTTCACAGCCGGAAGGGAAACCGATGGTGAATGGGAATACAGCTTATACGTGATACAACGTGAAACCGTTGATGCTCCCTGGGGGCAACCCACCGATCTTGGTCCAATCGTTAACAGTTGGCCACGCCAAATCTGTCCAACCATCTCCAGTGATGGTCGTCTACTGTTGTTCTGTGACTACTGGAAGGCTCCTTTTCGATCAGGTGGCCTCGGTGCGAGTGATATATGGTGCACCAGACGGATCACCCAAGACAGCGAATGGAGTGAGCCTGTGAATGTTGGATTGCCGATCAATACTCCATTCTCCGATGAAGCACCAAGAATCTCGCCGGATGGTTCTACACTGTATTTTGCCTCCAATCTATACGGTGGATATGGATCCGATGATCTCTGGCAGGCGCCGATTCTTCCCGTGGTGGACTTTGATGGAGACGGAAACGTGGGGCTTAGCGATCTGACGCTTATGGTGGAGTCCTGGGGGACGGATCATCCACGATGCGATATCGGCCCGATGCCCTGGGGCGATGGCGTGGTCGATGCGGCTGATCTGGATATCCTGATGGCCTCCTGGGGCCAGGCGGTGGATTTCCCCTATGATCCCGGAAAGGCATCGAATCCAATGCCGGCTGACGGCTCAACAATCCTGAATGAGGATTCATCTCTAACCTGGACACCTGGAAGGAACTCTGCAAAGCATGACGTATATCTCGGCACAGATTCAGCGGCCGTCGAGGAGGCTCATATTTCCGACATAAGTGGTATCTATCGAGGCCGTCAGGATAACAGCGACTATACGCTGCCGGTAGAGCTTGAGTTTGGAAAAATGTTCTTCTGGCGTGTCGATGAGGTGGATACAGATGGTAACGTAATCAAGGGTAAGCTTTGGAGCTTCACCATTGCCGATGTCGTGGACAACTTCGAGCAGTACACCGACGATACAGACGCGGGTACGGCTATCTGGCAAACCTGGTGGGACGGTTGGGGAGTGCCGGCAAACGGATCTGTTGTGGGTTATGCTACCCCTCCTTTTGCCGAGCTGGAAATCGTTCACGGTGGCTCTCAGTCGATGCCGTTCTATTATGATAACAGCCTTGCATTGAGCTCCGAGGCGACGCGCTTCTGGGAGGAACCTCAGGATTGGACCCGACGAGACGTGAAACGATTGACGCTGTGGATTCACGGGCAATCCGATAACGATCCGGAGCCGCCGTATGTGGCTCTGGGAGACAGCTCCGGCAACAATGCAACCGTCATGAAAAACGATCCCGCGGTAACGACGGTCGAGGAGTGGCAGCAGTTAAGCTTCGACTTAACGGCGTTTACCGGCGTGAGTGCCGATGCCATCACGGATATGACCTTTGGCGTCGGCGATAAAACCGATACACAGCCCGGCGGCACAGGAACGATCTTTGTCGATGATATCGAATTGCATCTTCCATAAGCGCAGCCGTAGCGTTTTGAACGAGACGATAAAAAAGAGAAAGTGAGGTGGCATATGGTTTGGTTGAATGGTAACAGAGTGAGATTAGTGGTCCTTGGAATTATGGCCGCGGTGGTCATTAGCGGAGGGAGTGCGAAGGCGGATTTCACCTTCGGGACGCCGAAAAATATGGGGCCCGTGGTCAACAGTAATACAAGTGATTGGAGTATATGCATCTCGGCCGACGGCTTGGAATTGTACTTTTCGTCACGACGTGAGGGTGGCTTTGGGGAAGTGGATATATGGGTTTCCAATCGTGAGACGACAGACGCCGAGTGGGGGGAGCCCGAGAATCTTGGAGAGCATATCAACACTACTGAACAGGACTTATGTCCGACGATCACTGCAGATAGTCTGGAGTTGTACTTTAACTCGTATGGGGAAAGTGGCCTGGGGGGGGGCGATATATGGGTGACCAGGCGGGCGACCAAAAGCGATCCATGGGGTCCGGCAGAGAATCTTGGTCCGCCAGTCAACAGCCCAAAGTATGAGACGGCTCCAAGTATTTCAGGGGATGGTTTGGAACTTTATTTCAAGTATAGCGATGCGGACCTACCCGAGGATGATCCGAACGGAAGATTCTTTGCTGTGGCTAAGCGCGAGTCGAAGGAGGCTCCTTGGGGAGAGCCGGTCAGCCTCGGGCCGGTGATTAACAGTTGGCCGTGCACGTGGGAATGTGAGATCTCCGACGACGGTCTTTTGTTGATGTGGAATGACTATTGGGATTGTGAGCCCCGTCCGGATGGATATGGTGAAACAGATATATGGTATAGCCGGCGCGCAACAAAAGACAGCGAGTGGGGCGATCCTGTCAATCTTGGGCTGTCTGTTAACACATTTTCCTCTGAAGGTGGCCCGGCAATCTCTGCAGATGGTTCCATGTTGTATTTCCGCTCCAACCATTGTGGTGGACAAGGAGGTAATGACTTCTGGCAGGCGCCGATCCTTCCCGTTGTGGATTTTGATGATGATGGAAATTTAGGCGTAAGTGATTTACTCATACTTGTTGAGGCCTGGGAAACGGATGATCCGAAGTGTGATATCGGCCCGATGCCCTGGGGTGACGGCGTCGTCGATGCGGCAGATTTGGAAGTCCTGATGGACTATTGGGGATTGGATCCTGATCATGACACTGAAACAAAGCCGGTTGAGCTTGTAGCACACTGGGCCTTCGATGAAACCGAGGGCATGAAAGCTTATGACATCGCCGGAACATACGATGCGAATCTCATGGGCGATCCCGTCTGGCAGCCTGAGGGCGGTGTAGTCGGCGGCGCGATCGAGTTGGATGGGGTCGGTGATTACATCAGCGCATCCTTTGTCCTTCCTCATACGGCCTTTAGTGCCTTCGCCTGGGTCAAAGGCGGCGACAAAAATCATGTGATTATCAGCGAATCGGGTTCGTATGGCTATTTCCTGCTCCAAGCCGATTTTATCGCCGGCAACCTGATGACCTCATTCCAGGCCGGTTTTAACAATCACTTGTTCTGCGAGACGCCCATCATCGACGGCCAATGGCATCACGTCGGTTTCGTATGGAATGGCTACCCCTCAAATCGGATTCTATACGTCGATGGCATTGAGGTGGCTCGCGATACGTTAACGGAATGCTGGGAAACCGGCGGAGCTACCGGCGGACGTGGAATCTATATCGGCGCCTCCTGGGGTTTGGATACGCACAGCGACTACTACTGGAATGGCCTGATCGACGACGTTCGGATTTATGAAGGGGCACTGAGCGCAGAGGAGGTTGCGAATTTGACGCCATAAGCCGAGTTAAAAAGGGACTGATGTGCCCAATATCGTTAAGGGCCGGTCGTTTTCCCCGAAAGCCATAAGGCATACCCAAAGGGAGGATGCCTTAGACGGGGCGAGCGCCGGCCCTTTTACCGTAATAGGGTAAGTGCATTTTGCCGAATCATCGCCTCGCGATGATGACCTCCTTAATTTTGCGTTTTGCACTTTGCATTTTGAATTCTTGTCGATTTTTCAGGCCATACCCGGTGTTTTTGCCCGCAAAGAGACCTGGATTTTTCTTGACCGGCACCGGTTAATCTGGTATAGAGGAAAATGGTAGAGTTTGTACCGGATGAATCGGTCTCCGGGGAGCCTCGACCCTCTTATGGATGGAATTTACACATGGCTTTGCGAGCACTCCCCGGGCTATAGCGGGTAAGGTGTAACTTCGACCGACAGTCGATCAAATCCGAATTGACGAGTCTCAAAGAAAGGAGGTGGCGTCGAAGCGTTGCGATCAAATCCTTGAACCAATCAAATCAGAACGTAATGAGAATACAATCATTATCAACCTGTCATTTTTTTGTAAGGAGGATACCTATGTGTAAGAAATTCTTTTCCCTCATCACACTAACGATAGCGCTGGCGTTGTCGAACGGCTACGCTCAAGAGATTGCCTGGGATCGTGCCGCCTATTGGGACGGGGCGTATCCCGGGGCCTGGGGCGGGGGCGGCGAAGGGATGCGAGATGCATTGGAGGCCGCCGGCTATACGATTCTCGATGCGGCCGAGCTTAAGACATGGATGGATGCTCGTATCTCCGATAGAGCCTTAAGTGTCGTCGTGTTTTGCAAGGACGTCGTTCCCGACACGGTGGCCGAAACGATGTCCACTAACTGTACGATTCGACGCTATCTTGATGCAGGCGGCAAGATGATATGGTATGCGGATTGGCCTTTCTACTACCAGGGGCACGCCGATGGGAATATGGACACGTGGGGAAGCGCCGGAGCCACCGCCGTACTGGGCTTCAATGCCTCCAGCGGACCCAACGACAACAACGAGGAGGTGGTCTTTACGGACGCCGGAATCGAATGGGGATTAACCCAAACGTGGACATCCCAAAGGCCGACCTCTCCGACCATCAGCGACAATATGACTGCTTTAGCTACGGTGAGCAGCGGAAGCGCCGCGGCGTGGGTCAAACATTTCCTCCCGGGCGACAGGTACCGCGGATTCGTACGCTTATATGATACAAGCGGCGAAGCGAATCCCGAGGACGTGATGCGTTTGGCGGAATACATTATCACAAAGGCCAGTTGTATCAGCCCCGCCGACGGCTCTTACCATACGGATACATGGGCGACCCTCGCCTGGTCGCCGGGCGCTACGGCGGCGTCGCACGATGTCTATTTCGGAGAAAGTTACAACGACGTCGAGGCCGGCACGGGAGACACCTTCCGAATCAACCAGGTCCCCACGGACTATTTGGTGGGCTTCGCCGGATTCCCGTATCCGGAAGGCCTCGTTCCCGGTACAACCTATTACTGGCGCATCGACGAAGTCGAAGCCGACGGCACAACAAAACACAAGGGCGATATCTGGAGCTTCACCGTCCCGCCTAAGAAAGCCTACAATCCCGACCCGACCGACGGCGCCGAAATCGAAGCGTTGGATGCCGCGCTGACCTGGACAGGGGGTTACGGCGCCAAATTGCATACCGTTTATTTCGGCGACGATTATGATGTCGTGAACGATGCCGTCGGTGGAATGATGGTCGGCGTCACAAGCTACAATCCCAGTCCGCTTGAGGAAGAAAAGGTGTATTACTGGCGCGTCGATGAATTCGATGCGATCGAGACACATAAAGGGGATATCTGGACCTTTACGACGCCGGGCGCGGCGGGGAATGCTCTGCCTGCGAACGGCGCGACGGAAGTAACGCCCACACCGACGTTGAGCTGGACACCGGCGACGAGCGCCACATCCCATGAGCTTTATTTCGGCACGGACAAAGAAACGGTACGAATCGCAGATACCGGTTCGCCGGAGTACAAAGGCAGCCGAACGCTCGGTGCGGAGAACTATGATACGGGAGCACTCGCCTGGAATATGACGTATTACTGGCGCGTGGATGCCGTCTATAATTCCGGTCCGGTTAAAGGCCCGGTTTGGAGCTTTACGACGGGCGGTTTCCTGCTTGTGGACGACTTCGAGGGCTATACCGACGACGATGCCGCCGGCCTGGCCATCTGGCAGAGTTGGATCGACGGATTCGGTATCGCCGATAACGGCGCGCAGGTCGGCTATCTGCTGCCCCCGTACGCCGAGCAGGCCATCGTCCACGGCGGCGCCCAGTCCATGCCTCTGCTGTACGTTAATGAGGCCGGTGTTGCGAATTCGCAAGGTCAATTAACCTTGACGACGACACGCGACTGGACAGCCGAAAGCGTCGCGGAATTGTCGCTTTGGATCAGGGGCAGTGCGTCCAACGCCGCCGAACCGATCTACGTGGCGGTCTCCAATAGCACCGGCTCTCCGGCCATCGCGGCCTACGACGATCCGGACGCCGCAAAGAAGGGCTTGTGGACACAGTGGAGAATCCCACTACAGACGTTCGCCGACCAGGGCGTCAACCTGACCAACGTGGATAAGATCGCCATCGGTCTCGGCTCGAAATCCGGCATGGTCGCCCCCGGCGGTTCAGGAACGCTATACGTTGACGATATTCGGCTGTTTCAGTAAATCCCTTGTGAATAAATGCAATTGGCGTCTTCTTAAATTTTCGGAGGATCATAATGTCTAAAAGATCGGTTTTCCTGATTTCAATTCTATTTGTGCTTGGTTTTAACTGCATCGTCTCAGCAGAATTGATCGCCCACTGGCGATTTGAGGGTGATTTCATCGACCTGACCGGAAACGGGCATGACGGGACGCTTTATGGGAATCCCGCGATAATCGCCGATCCCATTCGAGGTCAAGTGTTTGAGGCGAATGGCACGTCTCGCGTGCGCGTGGCGGATGCGGAGGATCTGAATTATGAAGAGAACGAGAGTTTCTCATACATGGCATGGGTGAGTTACGATCCGGGCCTCGTCGGCGCGGGCTGGAGAACCATTTTCGTCAAGGGACGTACGCAGGACGGCGGCGGAACCAGTTACGATGCAGACGCATTATACGGTTTCTGGATCAGTCCCGACGGCAACTGGCACGTCAGTTGTGGCAGTGTTCGCACCGACACCGATCCTGCCCCGGCGAATGAGTGGCATCATTTGGCCACCGTCCAGGACGGAAACGCAGGAACAGTCACATTCTATATCGACAACCAGGAGATCCCGGACGGGGCAGGTTCCTCCGGTCCTTGTGTGTCGCCGGGCTGGCCTCTTTTTATCGGGGCCGCCGGCACCGACCAAGGCGCCTTCGAGGCTTTCGGAGGACGCATTGATGAAACGCAGATTTTCAACCACGCACTCACGCAAGATGAGCTTTTATCTGCGATGGAAGGAGCGGGCTCGGGATATCCTCTGGCCCGTGCGCCCGATCCCAAAGACGGCGCCCTTTATACCGATACCTGGATTACCCTTAGCTGGTCGGCGGGCGATTTTGCCGTTTCCCATGATGTGTATCTGGGCGATGATTTCTACGCTGTAGAGAGCGCCACGCGAGATTCGGATGAATTCCGCGGCAACCAAGTGACTGATTTCTACATCGCCGGCTTTCCGGGTTTTGCCTATCCCGAAGGCCTCGTTCCGGGAACAACGTATTACTGGCGCATTGACGAAGTCAATGACGCCGATCCGAACAGTCCATGGAAAGGCGACATCTGGAGCTTCTTGATTCCGCCGAAAACGGCTTATGATCCGGTCCCGGCCGACGGCGACGGGATTGCCGATACGACGGTGACTTTGAGCTGGACACCGGGCTTCGGGGCGAAATTGCATACCCTGTACTTCGGCGACGATTACGACACGGTAGCGAATGCCGCTGGGGGTATGCCTGTGGGGACGGCCAGCTACAATCCCGGCCCGCTCGAAGCGGAAAAGGTCTATTATTGGCGGGTCGATGAATTCGATGGTTTGAATACGTACAAAGGCGACGTCTGGGCCTTGACGACACCAGGCGCGGTCTCTAATCCGCAGCCGGCCAATAGCATCGCCGATGTGCCGATGGTAACGATGTTAAGCTGGACACCCGCCGACAACGCCGCGTCACACCAACTTTATTTCGGGCTGGCTAAGGACGCCGTGCGCGGCGCCGATACGACCTCGCCCGAGTATAAAGGGTCTATCGCGCTCGGAGATGAAAGCTATGAACCCGGATTGCTCGAAGCAAACACCACGTACTATTGGCGTGTGGATGCGGTGTACAACGGCAATCCGGTCAAAGGCCCCGTATGGAACTTCACCGTCGGCACGTATCTTCTCGTCGAAAACTTCGAAAGTTACACCGATGACGATGCGGCCGGCGAGGCCATCTGGCAGACCTGGGTTGACGGTTTCGGGATCCCCGATAACGGCGCGCAGGTCGGTTATCTGGTGCCCCCATATTGCGAGCAAACGATTGTTCATGGCGGCGCTCAATCCATGCCGCTGCTCTACAGCAACGAGGCCGGTGTGACCAATTCGGAGGGCGTGCTTCCGCTGACCTCGCCGCGCAACTGGACGACGGCGGGTGTTGGGCGGCTGTCGCTCTGGTTCCGGGGCGATTCGGCCAACACTGCGGAACCGCTGTACGTGGCCCTCTTTAACAGCGCGGGCCCCCCTGGTGTAGTCGCCTATGAAAATCCCCGGGCAACCTCAGCACGAGGATGGAGGCAGTGGACGATTCCGCTCCAGACCTTCGCCGATCAGGGCATCAACCTGACCAATGTGGACAAGATCGCCATCGGCCTGGGCTCGAAATCCGGCATGGCCGCCCCCGGCGGTTCAGGGACGCTGTACGTTGACGATATTCGACTGTATCAGTAGATTTCTTTATGAAAGGGATTCAATGTATCAAGCGCGTCTATTTCTGATATTGAAGGAGGACAACAATGCCTAAAAGAATGACTTTTTTGGTTTCTCTTGCAATCGTGTTGTGTTTCGTTGGGAATGTGCCGGGGGATTTGGTCGCCCACTGGGACTTTGAGGGTGACTTAAGCGACGATGTGAATAATAACAACGCGACAGCCCAGGGCGACGCGGGTATCGTTCTCGATCCCGACCGGGGCAGGGTTGCTGAGTTCGATGGCAACGGCGACTACCTGCAAATTCCAAACTCGCCATCGCTGAATATCACCGGAGACCAGATGACGCTCGCCTCATGGGTCTATTTCGACGATGTTAGCGGAGACCCCGAGATCGTCATCGCCAAGCCTTATCAGGACGGTCAACATACGAGTCCGTATTTCTCATACGGGCTGCATATGTTAAGCAACGGGACGCCGCGTTTCTGGCTGTCTCTTTCGGGCGGCGCTCGTAATGCGCCCGGCAGTCCGAATTACGAATCCGGGCAATGGTATCACATGGCGGGCACGTATAACGGCTCAGAAATGGTCCTTTACGTGGACGGTGAGGTCTCGGCGACAACGAGCGCCAGCGGGGACATCAACGCCTATGACAACCCGCTATTTCTGGGCATCAACGGCGGCCGCACCGAACCGATGGATGGAAAAATTGACGACGTGCGTATCTACAACCATGCTCTGGACCAGGTGGACATACAGGCCATTATGCTCCAGGTCGGCGGCGGATATCCGTATGCGATGGGCCCGGATCCCGATGACGGTGCGATCCATGAAAATACGTGGGTGACACTTTCGTGGAGGCCGGGCGATTTTGCGGCCTCTCACGATGTGTATCTGGGCGACAACTTCAACGACGTCGAGCAGGCCGCGACGGATTCGGATTTGTTCCGCGGCAACCAAACAACGTCGTTTTACGTGGCCGGCTTTCCGGGGTTTGCGTATCCGGAAGGGCTGGCGCCGGGGACGACGTATTATTGGCGGATCGACGAGGTTAATGACGTCGACCCGAACAGTCCGTGGAAAGGCCCGGTCTGGAGCTTCTCGATCCCCTCTAAAACCGCTTATCATCCGGACCCGCCGGACGGGGCCGAGGTCGCCAACGCGGAGAATGTGACCCTTCGCTGGACACAGGGCTTTGGGGCCAAATTGCACACGGTTTACCTTGGCGACGATTATGACGAAGTCAGCAACGCCGCCGTGGGTCTCCCGTGCGGAACGACCTCCTACAACCCCGGCCCGCTCGAAGCGGAAAATGTGTATTACTGGCGGATAGATGAGTTTGACGGCGTGAGTACGTATAAGGGTGAGGTTTGGACCTTTACGACACCCGGCGCCGTGGGCGGCGCTCAGCCGGCCAATCGCGCCGATGGCGTATCGATGACCACGAGCCTAAGCTGGACGCCGGCGGCCAACGCCACATCGCATCAGGTCTATCTCGGACTCGATAAAGATGCCGTCCGCAATGCCGATACCGGTTCGCCCGAATACCTGGGCAGCGCCGCCCTCGGATCGGAGAGTATCGATCCCGGCAAGCTCGCCTGGCATACGACGTACTATTGGCGCGTGGATGCCGTCTATAGTACCGGCCCGGTCAAAGGCCCGATTTGGAGCTTCACCACAGCGGACTTTGTTATCGTGGAGGACTTCGAGAGCTATACCGACGATGACACAGCCGGCCTGGCTATCTGGCAAAGCTGGATCGACGGCTTCGGTATCGCCGATAACGGGGCGCAGGTCGGCTATCTAATGCCACCGTACGCCGAGCAGACCATCGTCCACGGCGGCGCTCAGTCCATGCCGCTGATGTATGTCAACGAAGCCGGCGTGACGAACTCGGAAGCGTCGCTAATCCTGGCGGCGTCCCGTGACTGGACGGCTGAAGACGCTGCGGAATTGTCGCTCTGGCTTAGAGGCGGCGCGGCCAATGCTGCCGAGCCGATGTATGTCGCGATTTCCAACAGCGCCGGTCTGCCCGCAGTCGTAGCCAATAACGATCCCGACGCCGTCAGGAAAGGTCTGTGGACGCCATGGTCGATCCCACTGCAAAACTTCGCCGATCAGGGCATTGACCTGACGAACGTGGACAAGATCGCGATCGGCGTGGGCACCGGGTCCGGCATGGCCGCAACCGGCGGCACAGGGACTTTGTATATTGACGATCTCCGGCTGTATCGATCCGATCCGTAGCCGGATATGACTTGTCAACATGGAAAAATTATTGTGATCAAAGCTTTTTAAAGGAGGCATATCATGTCGAGAAGATCCATTCATTTGACTTTCGTTCTCATTCTGTCGATTCTGACTCTTACGAGTTCCATCCATGCAGAGCTTGTCGCCCACTGGAAGTTTGACGACGGTTCCGGAACGATTGCCGTTGACTCAAGCGGCAACGGGCAGGACGGCACGCTCCTGATGGCTCCGGAGTGGGTCGCCGGCAAATTCGGCGGCGCTCTGGAGTTCGGTGGGATCGCCGGCCAGCGCGTGGAGATGGAAGGGTACGAAGGCATACTGGGAACGCAGAACAGAACCGCCATGGCCTGGGTCAGGACGGCGGGCTACGGCGACTGGATCTCCTGGGGCCAGAATACGAACACCCAAAAGTGGATCGGCCGGATCAACGACAATGCCGATAACGGCGCCGTGGGAGCGCTCCGCACCGAATGCAGCGGAGGGTACACCATCAGCACGACCGTTGTGACCGACGACGAGTGGCATCACCTCGCCGCCGTGCTGGAAAGCGGCGGATCGCCGACGGTCGAGGATATCAGAATGCACGTTGACGGCGTTCAGGAGGAAATCAGCGGGATCAGGCTCGTGGACATCGACACGGTGGGCGGCCGTAACCTTTGGATCGCCGACGGCCATCACGACCGACCGCTGCCGAGCTTGATCGACGACGTGCGCCTTTACGATCATGCGCTGTCGGAGACTGAGATTCTCGCTGCGATGGAAGGTAGTGAAGGATACCCCTATGCCTATGGTCCCGACCCGAAAGACGGCGCGGTCCATGAGGATACGTGGATCAGCCTGAGCTGGTCGGCGGGCGATTTCGCCGCCTCACACGATGTCTATGTGGGCGACGATCTCGATACGGTGAACGACGCCACTCGGGACTCCGAGGCATTCCGAGGCAACCAGATGGGAACTTTCTACACCGCCGGCTTCCCGGGGTTCGCTTATCCGGAGGGGCTAGCGCCCGGGACCACCTATTACTGGCGGATCGACGAAGTCAATGACGCCGACCCGAACAGTCCGTGGAAAGGCCCGATCTGGCGTTTCTCGATCCCCCCGGCGACGGCCTACGATCCGAACCCGGCCGACGGCGACGGGATTGCGGATACAACCGTCACCCTGAGCTGGACCCCGGGTTTCGGGGCCAAACTGCACACCATTTACTTTGGTGATGATTTTGACGAGGTTAACAATGCAGTCGCAGGTGTCCCTTCCGGAATGGCCAGCTATAATCCCGGCCCGCTCGAAGCGGAAAAAGTGTATTACTGGCGCGTGGATGAATTTGACGGCTTCGGTACGTATAAAGGCCAGGTGTGGACCTTTACGACGCCGGGAGCGATCGGCAATCCACAGCCGGCCAACGGCGATGATGACGTGGCGATGGCGACGATCCTGAGCTGGACGCCGGCGACCAACGCCGCCTCACACGAGGTCTATCTCGGACTGGACAAGAACACCGTCCGCAGCGCCGATACCGCTTCGCCGGAGTACAAAGGAGCCAAAACACCGGGCGCCGAGAGTTACGATCCGGGATGGCTCGACGCGGACACCACGTACTACTGGCGCGTGGACGAAGTGTACAACGCACAGACGGTCAAAGGCCCCGTCTGGACCTTCACCGTCGGCGATCACCTGCTGGTCGAGGATTTCGAGAGCTATACCGATGACGATCCGAACAATGAGGCCATATGGCAGCATTGGATCGATGGATTTGGCGTTGCAGAGAACGGCGCACAAGTCGGTTATCTGCTCCCACCGTATGCCGAGCAAACCACTGTCCATGGCGGCTCCCAATCCATGCCGCTGATGTACGTCAACGAAACCGGCATAACGAATTCAGAGGCCACGATGACATTAACCGCTTCACGCGACTGGACAGCGGCGAGCGTCGGAGAATTGTCGCTCTGGTCCCGGGGCGATTCAGCCAATACCGCCGAGCCGATGTATGTGGCGATTTCAAACTCGACCGGCGCGCCGGCTATTGTAGCGAACGATGATGCTCAAGCGGCCCAGTCGTCCCGATGGACGCAGTGGAGCATCCCGCTTCAAGCCTTTGCCGACCAGGGCATCAATCTGACCAACGTGGATAAGATCGCGGTCGGCCTGGGTTCAAAGTCCGGTATGGCAACGGCCGGCGGCACAGGAACCATATACGTTGATGATATTCGGCTCTATCGATCCGAGCCGTAAGGGCAAGCACATGACAACGGATCACTTTGGCTCAAGGAAAGGAGGTCGTATCGGAGCATAATTAAAAGTCACAGATGAATATGGACGAAAAATAATGAATGGTCGTTTAGAATCATGATTCATCGATTGAAGAAGGAGACTATTATGTGCAGCAAAGTAATTCATCTCATTCTGGGTGTCCTGGTTCTTAACATTGTGCTGGCAGGCCCGGCCGGAGCGGCCGATCCGGACCTGGTCGGCTGGTGGCGGTTCGACGAGGGTTCCGGAACGGTCGCCACGGATTTCAGCGGCAAGGGCAATGACGGCACCCTCACGGGCGATTCACACTACGTCGCCGGCAAAATCGGTATGGCGATGGAATTTGACGGCATCGATGATTTTGTTGAGGTTCCGCATGACGAGAGCCTGATGGCGGAAACCGAAGTGACCGTCATGGCCTGGATAAATACGCCAAGACATCTCGGCCCGGACGGTGAACTGTGGCAGGGGATTCTTTCAAAATCCAACGATCCCCGTTCGTATAGCTTCTACACCGATTCAAGCGGAGTGCTTCATTTCAGCGTAACCAGTGGGGGTGCCTATGTGGGTCCAGTGAGTACGGGCCAGGTGCCGCTCAATGAATGGGTACACGTTTGTGCGATGGTCATCGGCGGCCAGCAACAATTTTACATCGACGGTGAAGATGCCGGTCTAAGCGGATCAGGAATTGTGTTGGGGGCAGAAGATACAGCGAATGTGGTTATCGGCAGAACTCAGGAGGGCGCTACTCGCAGTTTTCTCGGGAGGATCGACGATCCTCGTATCTATATGCGCGGGCTGACGCAGGAGGAGGTGCAGCGTGCCATGCTGGGCGAAGGGGTACCGCAGGCCTATGGCCCCGATCCGGCCGATGGCGCCATCCATGAAGATACCTGGGTCACCCTCTCCTGGCAGGCGGGCGATTTTGCCGCCTCTCACAATGTCTATCTAGGTGATAATGCCGACGATGTGGACAGCGGCGCGGGCGATACGTTCCGGGGCAATCAGGGCGCGACGTTTTATGTGGCCGGCTTCCCCGGATTTGCTTATCCCGAGGGGCTCGTACCGGGCACGACGTACTACTGGCGTATCGACGAGATCAACGATCTGAATCCGGAAAGCCCGTGGAGAGGCGACCTTTGGAGCTTCACGATCCCGCCCAGGAAGGCCTACGAGCCTGATCCCGCCGATGGGACCGACTCGGTTGCCACGGACGCGCGGCTGAGCTGGACGCCGGGTTTCGGAGCCAAATTACATACCGTTTACTTCGGGGATGATTTAGACACAGTCGCCAATGCGACCGTAGGAATTCCCTCAGGCACGGCGAGCTACAATCCCGGTCCACTGGAACAAGAGAAGGTTTACTATTGGCGTATTGATGAATTTGACGGCCTCGCCACGCATAAAGGCGACGTTTGGGCCTTTGCCACAGAGGGTGCGGTCGGCGATCCGCAACCGGCCAACGGCGCCACCGATATGTCGATGGCTGCGATCCTGAGTTGGACGGCGGCGGCTAACGCGGCTTCACACGAAGTTTACCTTGGGCTGGATAAGGAGGCCGTTCGCAGAGCGGATGCGACCTCGCCGGAATATAAAGGATCTAAGGCGCTTGGTGCAGAGAGTTATGATCCCGGATTGCTTGAACTGGACACGACATACTATTGGCGCATAGATGCGGTGTATAATGGAAATCCGGTCAGAGGTCCTGTCTGGACCTTCACGGTGGGCAATTACATGCTGATCGATGATTTTGAGAACTATACCGATAACGATGTGGACGGCGAGGCCATTTGGCAAAGTTGGGTTGATGGCTTTGGTATCGCCGATAACGGCGCTCAGGTCGGTTACCTGCTCCCACCGTACGCCGAGCAGACAATCGTCCACGGCGGCGCTCAGTCCATGCCGCTCGTATATACGAACGAAGCCGGTGTCACGAATTCGGAAGCGTTGCTGACGTTAACATCGCCGCGTGACTGGAGTCTGGGAGGCGTTGAGGAATTGTCGATCTGGGCCCGGGGCGATTCAGCCAACGCCGCAGAACCGCTGTTTGTGGCTGTCTCCAACACCGGCGGTACTCCAGCGGTGGTGGCCAACGCTGATCCGGCGGCCGCTACGGTTAACGTTTGGACAGAATGGCGTGTTCCGCTGCAGGCTTTCACCGACCAGGGGATCAATCTGGGCAACGTGGATAAGATCGGCATCGGCCTGGGTAGCAAATCCGGCCTGGCGGCCCCCGGCGGTTCAGGTACGATGTATTTCGACGATATCCGTTTGTATCGGCCGTAAAGCCGACGCGTGTGCAACATGCACACCCTACGGGAAATTCTAAACAGTTCGTCTGGGGCCTGTACCGCTCGGCGGGTACAGGTCCCTTTTGGCAAATGAGGTTATTCGAAGGAGGACGACCATGTCTTCGCTGTGGTTCAACAGGGATACTCAACACAGGTCCACCGAAAAGTTCACTTGCTCGCTCATTTTTGTTTTTGGATTCTCGCTGATTCTAACCGCCGCAGGCAACCCGATTCACGCCGCTCTGATCGGTTGGTGGAAACTGGACGAGGTCTCCGGAACGATCGCGCGCGACGCAAGCGGCAACGGGCATCACGGCACCCTGAAAGGTAATCCGCAGTGGGTCGCCGGACAAGTCGATGGAGCGCTCCAACTCGACGGTGAAGGCGATTATGTGGACATCGGGAGCGTCGGGATCAGCGGCATGGACCGAAGGACACTGGCCGGCTGGGCGAAAGCTAATACGACCGCTATACCAAGCTGGACGAGCGTGTTCGGCTTCGTCCCGGATAATACGACCGATGGGACCCACTTCGACGTGGAAGTGGATGATGCGGGCAACTACGTCGTCCACGTTCAAGGATGGGACGCTTTCATCTGCGCCCTGGACACGGAGTGGCACCATTTTGCTCTCGTCTATGACGGCACCGGCGGGAACTGGTATCTCGACGGCGAGAAGATCGGCGCCGACGAAGGAGAGCTTGGGACGATCGACCAGGTAAGAATCGGCGCGAAACTCAATGAATCCCATTACTTCCCCGGCCTCGTCGATGACGTCCGTATCTACGACAGGCCGCTCACCGCAACCGAAGTAAAAAGTCTGACGGCCGGGCATAAAGCGTACGATCCGACCCCGGCCGACGGCGCCCTCTATAAGGACCGATGGGCAAGTCTCGGCTGGTTTCCGGGCGATACGGCCGCATCTCACGATGTGTACTTCGGCACTCGCCTCGACGATGTCAGAAACGGTGCAGATGAAGCCTTCCAAGGCAATCAGACCGACTTGCATTTCACAGTCGGATTCCCGGGACACCCTTTACCGGATGGTCTCGTGCCGGGCACGACGTATTATTGGCGGATCGATGAAGTCGAAGCCGACGGTCTCACAAAACACACGGGCGACGTCTGGAGCTTCTGGCTTGCTCCGTCAACCGCGTACGATCCCGATCCGGCCGACGGCGCCGAGTTCGTCGGCCCGAATGACGTGGTGTTAAGCTGGGCGCCGGGCTTTGAGGCGAAACTGCACACCGTTTATTTCGGCGACGATTT
The DNA here is from genome assembly GCA_964476475.1 of uncultured Pirellulales bacterium. Taxonomy (GTDB): domain Bacteria; phylum Planctomycetota; class Phycisphaerae; order Sedimentisphaerales; family Anaerobacaceae; genus JAFGTG01. The sequence continues at coordinate 2,820 of CAYZAT010000009.1, read as the reverse complement.
CGAGGATGTCAACTCTGCCGCGGGAGGTCCGCCGAAGGGTTTGAAAACTCATACTCCCGGGCCTCTCGAATTGGAAAAAGTCTATTACTGGCGCGTTGATGAATTTGACGCCGTCGCGACGTACAAAGGCGACGTCTGGAGCTTCACGACGCCCGGTGCGGTCGGTCATCCAAGGCCGGCCAACGGCGCCGCAGACGCGGGAATGAACGCGATATTGAGCTGGACGCCCGCCGATAGCGCTGTCTCACATCAACTCTATTTCGGGACGGATAGACAAGCCGTACGTATCGCCGATACGGTGTCTCCCGAGTACGTCGGCCCCAAAGCATTAGGCGACGAACGTTTTGGTCCCGGACGGCTTGAGCCGCTGACAACCTACACCTGGCGAGTGGATGAAGTCGATGGTCAGGGGTGTACGTTAAAAGGTCCTCTCTGGAGCTTTACAACGGGCACGTTCCTTATTGTGGATGATTTCGAGAGCTATACCAATGACGACACGGCCGGCGAAGCCATCTGGCAAAGCTGGATCGACGGCTTTGGTATCGCCGACAACGGTGCTCAGGTCGGTTATCTGATTCCGTCATACGCCGAGCGAACAATCGTCCACAGCGGCTCACAATCCATGCCGCTGCTCTATTTCAACATGGGCGGCGTCAGCAACTCGGAAGCGACGTTCACATTGACGGCGCTGCGGAACTGGACGGACAGCGGCGTCGGAGAATTATCGCTTTGGTTCCGGGGCAGTTCGGATAACCAGACCGATCCTTTATATATCGCCGTCGCCGGCCGCACGGGTATCCTCGCAGTGGTACCTTACGAAGATGTGAACGCGGCCCTGACATTCGCCTGGACGAAGTGGAGTGTTCCACTTCAACATTTTGCCGACCGGGGGATCGACCTGAGCGACGTCGATAAGCTCATCATCGGCCTGGGAAGCAAATCCGGCATGGCAACACCCGGCGGCACGGGAACCATGTACTTTGACGACATACGACTAAATCGACCATAAAGGATATGAAAAATCAAAATGTAAAATGACACGTAAGTGTCATCCTGAGGCGCCGCCGAAGGATCTGGGTAACGCAAAATGGATTCTTCCCCTTCGGCTTCGCTCAGGGCTAAAGGCTCTTTTCGCTCAGAACACCTAAAAAACGGGTGTTTTTGATCTTTACTTTTCACATTACTTTTTTAGGAGGTTACTCATCATGTGTAAACAATTCATTTATCTGCTTCTTGTGGTGTTTTGTCTAACCTTCATTTCAATAAGTACCGCCCGGGCGGACCTGGTCGGTTGGTGGCGGTTCGAAGAAGCCGGCGGAGACACGGCCAACGACAGCTCCGGCAACGGCCACCATGGAACGTTGCTTGGAACCCCGGGATGGGACGCCGGCCCGGCCGGCTCCGGCGGCGCCGTCGTGTTCGATCCGGACGGTTGCGTCGGCATCGACTGCGGCGTCTTCGATCCGACCGACGGCTCGGGCCAATTCAGCCTGGCCCTCTGGGCCTACTGGGACGGGACGGGAGACTTCCAGCATTTTCTCACCAAATCGAACGGCTGGGGCGGCGATACGATGATGTTCCAGGTCGAGCTGTGGGGCGCTCATACGAACGCAACCTACACGGACCGGGTCGGCGTTTCGTACCAGCCGGCCGGGTCGGTTGAATTTTCCATTATGCCGAAGAACGAATGGACCCATCTGGCCTTCACGTTCGACGGTAGCTTACTCAGTGTGTATTTGAACGGCGTTGACGAGATCGGTCCCAAAGACTTCTCCATCGGTCCGGACATCGATGCGCCGGTCCTGATCGGCGTGGCCGACACCGGCGCCAGAGTCTTCCACGGCCCGCTCGACGAAATCCGCCTTTACAGCCACGCGTTATCGGAGACGGAGGTTCTGACGGCGATGACAGGTGAACCCTGGCCGTATGCCTTCGGTCCCGATCCGGCCGACGGCGCTCTTCACGAGGATACCTGGGTCACCATAGGATGGTCGGCGGGAGATGCTGCGGCCTCGCACGACGTGTACCTGGGGGATGATTGGGATCAAGTCAATAACGCTACGCCGGATTCGGACGTTTTCCGCGGCAACCAGACCTCGACGTTCTACGTCGCCGGCTTTCCGGGCTATGCGTATCCGGAGGGGCTCGTCCCGGGTACGACGTATTATTGGCGGATCGACGAAGTCGAAGCCGACGGCGTGACAAAACACAAAGGCGAGATCTGGAGCTTTTCGATTCCGCCCAAGACCGCGTATGCACCCGTCCCGGCCGACGGCGACGCCGTTGCAGAGACCTCTGTAACCCTGACCTGGACCGCAGGCTACGGCGCGAAATTGCACACCATTTACTTCGGCGAGGATTACGACGAGGTGGATAATGCCACCGTAGGCACCCCGCGTGGGACGGCGAGCTACTCTCCCGGCGCGCTCGAACAAGAGAAGGTGTACTACTGGCGGGTCGATGAATTTGACGGCTTCGGCACGTATAAAGGCGACGTGTGGACCTTTACAACGCCGGGCGCCGTCGGAAATCCACAGCCGGCCAATGGCGCCGCCGATAGTACGATGGCGCCGACCTTAAGCTGGACGGCGGCGGACAATGCGGCTTCCCATCAGGTCTATCTCGGACTGGATAAGGATACCGTACGCAACGCCGATACCTCTTCGCCCGAGTACTTGGGCCCCAAGACGCTGGGAGCGGAAAACGCCGATCCCGGATTTCTTGAGGCGGACACGACGTACTACTGGCGCGTGGACGAGGTGTATAACAATAACCCGGTCAAAGGCCCCGTCTGGAGCTTCACGGTCGGCAATTATCTGC
>CAYZAT010000008.1:0-29339 GCA_964476475.1 uncultured Pirellulales bacterium | reverse complement strand
TTATTGTCGGTATCGTATTGTTAGCGACCGGTCGAGTCTCTGCGAGCCTGACGCTTATGCAAACCGGGACCCGGGCTTTGCAGGGCTCCATGGATATCAGGAGGATCGTGTGCAACTTCCCTTTGACGGTGTTCGGCGCTGTTCATGCTGAGTCCCCTTTTGCTGGCGTCGGCACGTGGAGTGTTTCCGTGTCGCCCGGCGACATAGATACAGGTCTGTCAGTCAGCGAGCTAACTGCTACGGTACAGGACTTCCCAGTTTGCGACTATGCCGGTATGGGTACGCAGGCACTCGCGACCATCGACTTAAAGGTCGTGCCTCAGGTCGACAATGTGGCTTGGGATGCCGTGATTCCGATTCCGGAGCCGCCCAGTGGAGGCACTGGCCCTGGCTATTATGTCCAAATGAGGAGCGAGCCGTTCTTCAGCGCCGAGTTAGCGCTTCAAGGGCCATGGCCAGTGACAAACGAGGATTTGCTTATCCCGATTAGAATGGCTGAAATACCGGTGAATTTCGATTTCTCTCAAGTAAAACCCATTCCGACGCCGTCCGCGATTTTATTGGGCAGTATTGGCATAGGTTGTCTCCGCTGGCTGCGAAGACGCCGGGCGCTGTAAGAGCACAGACAGAAACGATTCGGAGATTAAAAGCGTTTCGTAATTTAGTTGCGCGACAGTGGAATCAACCTTAAGCTCGTTATTGCATGTTACGAATCCGGACTTCAATGCCCTTTGAGTCCTTCAACAGATCGACGAGCTTATTGGGATCGGTGCGTCCGTAGTGATAGGGATAGAGAATCTTCGGCTTGAACGCCCTGGCCGCGTCGGCGACCATTTCCGGCGTCATCGTATAGGGCAAATTCATCGGTAAAAAGGCCACGTCGATATCTCTGAGTTGTTTCATTTCGGGGGTATTCTCAGTGTCGCCGGCTACATAGACTTTTTTGCCGCCGAAGGTGATCACATAGCCGTTGCCCGAGCCCCTGGGATGGTAGGGCGTCGAGCCGCGGCGCATATGGACGATGTTGTAGGCCGGTACGGCCTCGATTTTCAGGCCCCGGATGGTGCTGACATCACCATTATGCATCACTGCGCCGCCGGTCACTTTATCCGTGCAAGCCTCAGTTAAAACCAAATCCGTTCCGTCTTTCCGGAGCATCTTTATCACTTTCGGATCGAGGTGGTCGCCGTGCTCGTGCGTGATGAGGATCAGATCGGCCTTGGGCATGTCGGTGTAATCGGCCTCTCGACTAACGGGATCCACATGAATGATCATGCCGTTGAAGGAAAACATCAATGTGCCATGCCCAATGAAGGTGATAGTCAAATCGCCGGCATTAGTTTTGATTGTGTCCTGCTCAAATTTGGATTCCGGCCCGGCCTGCCTTCGTCCGACCCCACGGACTCGCATCCGGATAGAGTAGAATGATGTTCGTGCCGTGATGAAAAGCGTCTTACCGTCTTTGCCGCCGAAGGTAACGTTGGACGGACGCTCGGGGACTTGAATCTCCTCGACCTTCTGTCCATTCTTGTTATAGACGAGTACCGCGCCGGACGTCAGGTAAATATTCCCCTCGTTGTCGATGGTCATGCCGTCCGAGCCTTCCGAGGCGAAAAGTCGCTTATTCGATAGCGTCCCGTCGTCGTTGATGGTGTAAGTAAACGTCTTACGATCACCGGGATCGGTGACGTAGAGCGTTTTGCCGTCGGGCGCACCGATCAGACCGTTCGGCCGGACCATATCGTCGATCACCCGAATGAGTTTCTTGCGGTCCGGCGATAAATAATACACATGCTCTCCATCCATCACCATACCCTCTCTGTTGCCATAGCGCGGATCGGTAAAATAGACGCCGCCTTTGGGATCGATCCAGAGATCGTTCAGGCTGTTGAATTGTTTGCCCTGATATTTATCGGCCAGGACGGTCACATTACCTTTCGGATCAATCGAAACCAACCGTCGGCCGCCGCCTTCACAGGCCAGAAGGTGACCCTCGTCGTCGAAGTATAAACCGTTGGCCCTGTTGGAATTCTCACGAAAAGTCGAAATTGTGCCGTCCAGCAACCACTTATGAATGCGATTATTGGGAATATCGGTGAAGAAAACATCCCCCTTGGCATCCGCCGCCGGGCCTTCGGTGAACTGAAATCCCCCGGCCAGCTTTTCCATCTTCGCCCCTCCAGCCACGACGGAAGCTTCGGCCATACTATATCCTGCCAAAACCACGAGAGACACATATACCATCAAACTGTCATAGGTCCTTTTCATGGGAATCTCCTTTCATTTTTCAGAAAACGGTATTCTGATTCAGAATAGCATCAACTCTGGAATTATACCCGTTCCGAAATCATTTTGCATCCATAGCCTCAGGAATCTTCGCATGTAGTTCATCAAGCCCGAATCCTTCCGCTCGAACGATATGTTCTATATCCGTCAGAATCAACCATGGAAGTGATTTTGCACCCCAAGTGAAACGAATCGTTTTCTATTCGTTGTTTTTGATCATGCCAACCGGAAAAGGAATACTGTTTTTGTCTGCCCATTCATTGATCGTCTTTTCTTCAACTATCGAGGCTTGTATTCCTATCACGGCGATGCCTTTTTCTTTCAATTTCTCAGCCTGTTTGGCGAGCTGCAGAAGACAATACCGAGATGGCCGCTGGTTCATATCGAAAAAGCAAATAAGAAGAGAGGTGTCCGGAACGTGTTCGAGAGATATGCCAAGATATTTTAATTCCGGCAGTGGTTTGCCGAGCAGGGGGGTCGCAAATTCCAACGGTAGTTCTTCGTATGGAGCCGGTGGAGGTAAAGCCTCCGCCTCCCGGAGGATTCTCTCGTCCCAGGTCCGGGTGTTATCATAGATCGGAGCATGATATTCCCTTCGATCTCCCAATTGTTCGCTACTTTGATACCCGAGCGCTTCCAGTGAAAACTCCGAAACCGGGATCGGCTCATTCACAATGTTTTTAACAAAGGTGACTTTCCATGTCCTGTTCGTGTTTCCCAACAAATCCGGAGAAACAGTCTTGTAGTTTGACACAAATGTCTTCGGGATCCATACGCCATCTTTCTGTTCATAGGTCCATTCGCGTCGCTCCGCATCGCCCTGGCTCTGAGCAAAGTATTTCACGACATTACCGCCCTGAGCCAAGCTAAAAGTATGACGGTTCAGCACTATTTCACTGTCCAGTTCCAGGATGACCATATCGCCTTCACGGGTAGCAATGATATCCTTTGCCCCGTCATTTTTGACCCGTCGGTAGAGAAATACTAATCGCTTAACGAGGTCATCAGTGGCTTTCGTTATATGACCCGTCAGGTACCACATCGGATCGAAACACTCACTATAAGAACGCCGGCGCGCCCTCTCCGGCGGCCAAATCACCAACGTACATAATCGTTCGCCCTCAAGAGTCGTGATGCTTGGAGCGCGCCGATAGTAACCCATTCGCGTTGTCATGGCGCTTACAGGCTCCATGACGGTCTTCGAAACCGGTTCACCGCCCATTTTCACACCCTCCCGGACATAACGTTCATCATGGACCCACGTCCATCGCGTCACCTCCCGACGGCAATCAGAGAGAAAATCGACTGAAAACCTGTCTTGTAAAATAGGGCCATTGACGTCCGCAAAAGTGGATTCGATCTCTGCACGACCTTGCCAGGTATCGATCGAAGCTCTGTTGGCCTGATGGGCCGTCGCAACGAGTCGCAATAGTTCAATATCTTCTTTTTTTTTCTGCAAAGCAAGTTTGGACATCAATTGAAATCACAACGCCAATCAAGGCGAGAGCAGGATATAGCCACCCTTTATGCAATTTTTGTCAGTCCTTTTCCTTGATTTTCACTTTGGCTAAATAGATGCTCGTTTTTCCTTCGTGGCCGGAGTAGTAGCTAACATAGAGCGTGTCATTATGCCAAACTAATCCCGGATAACTGGTATCGCGACCGCTGGGTAATTTGACCAGCTTCGTCATTGTTCCTTTTTCAACATCGAGATAAGTCAGAGCCGTATGCGCGCCGCCGGGGTGCATTCGACCCGCGGCGATCCAATGACCGCCGGGGATGCGGATGAAATTGGGTCCGCCGAACCCGTTGAATTTCGATCCGAGGTCCTTCCATTGCCATTGCGTGTAACCCGGCTGGCTGATGCCCAGGATCGCGCTGCTCGATTCGCTGCCGGAACGGTCGCGCCGCACAAGGGCATAACACGTCCCGTCCGTACTGAAACGCAACGTCACCTCCGAGGGACGGCCCTGCTCAAACAGTCTTCCAACATGCGTCTCATAGCGAATGCCATCCGTACTAACAAGTAAGTCAAGATACGGATCAGCCGATCCGGCCGTGTAGGAAACGCCGTAGGCCTTTCCATCGTGCCACGTGACGCACCAGAGCCATCGTCCGGGCTCGACGACAATCTGCGGCTCGGTCCATTGCCTGCCATTCTTCGAGAAACTGACAAACGAGCCGGTCGGAGCGGATTGCTTATCCTTTTTGCGCGGGGCAGCCCCGCCGATCAGCATCAGCCGGCTGTCCGGCGTGACGGACAGGTGCGCATCCCGCAGATCGAAGCCGGGCTGAGAAATCAGGGCCGCCGATTCCCAGCGATCCGCATCTTTCGATTCGAGGATTCGTATCTTACCATCAGTTGACACGTGTCCCCGGCCCTCGCGAAACGCGCAGTAGAATGTGTCGTTCCATCGTGTAAGGTCCGTGAACGCATTGTGCGGGGCCTGGTCCCAAATCTTCTTAACCTCAAGAACATCCGCTGTCACTGAAACAGATCCAAAGCTACACGAAGCTACAAAGAACACCAACACCAGTGTAAAGTATCGCTTGTACGTCATGTGATTTCCTTTCCTAACCAGAGGTCTCGACTCTATTGTCATTCGTTCGACATGACGAATTCCATCAATTTGCTTTTAGTTTATCATCCAATTCCTGTAATGCAAATCCCTCGGCAGTAACAACATGCTCGTGATCCGTCAGAATCAGCCAGGGCAGCGATTTTATACCCCAGTTGAAACGAACGTTCTCTTCTTTACCTTTAATCATTCCTACAGGAAAAGGGATCTCATTTTGCTTGATCCATGTATCGAGATCGTTTTTCTCGATCATAGAGGTCTGGACAGCAGCAAGGGTAACGCCTTTTCGTTTCAGTTTTTCTGCCTGTTTTGCCAATTGGTTTGTGCAGTTCCGCGACGGCCGCTGATTCATGTCAAAGAAGCAAAACAGGAGCCTCTTCTCCCGTGCCTTTTGAGGCTCGAATCCTATCGTGATGTTCTCGAAGGGCGGCAACGGTTTGCCGACCAGGGAGGCCGGGTTCGTGTAATCGGGTTCGACAATCAGTTCTATATCTTCGATCTTCTTCCCCTCATAAAATGCGACCGTTTTGGATGTCTTTCCGTATGAGATTTTCCATACGCGTGGAATGTACTCCCAGTGATTGGATTTACTTGTACTATAATCCCGCATTTTCGTCCGCAGGTGATCGAACCGGAATCGCCCCTTCAGATCCGTTACGAACGTTCGATTTCTCTCGAAACCGAGATGGCTATAACTGCCTCTTGACATCTGCTCGATCTTGACCTCGGCCGACGGAATGGGCACTTTTCTTCCGTCTTTGATTCGAAGGAGTCGGCCTGTAACCGTCCCTCCATCGGATAGCGTCACTTTGAGATCGCTCTGACCAAGCGGGACGTCATATACAATCAGGGCCGCGTGATTTTTGGGGCTGAATCGCAGGTTGTATTGCCCATCTTTTTCCAGTTCGATGGCAAAGCGTCCCCGTTGGTCAGTGACCGCGTTCAAAATATCGAAATGACTGGAAAACGTAAAAGAGAACCTGCCGTCGTCCCGGGGCCTTTTATGACAACAGATTTGAACTGGCACGCCGATCACCGGAATGTTAGCCTCGTCAACCACGAAACCGGCGACAAATTTGCCCCCTCCCTGGACGATTTGTTCATAATTCTTCTTCGCCACCCCATATCGATACACTTCGGGCGGATCGGTCTTCCGAGTGTAGTCCCGTACGTGCGTCCCTTTCGGGAATTCCAGCACATAGTCACTGTTGGGGACATTAAGCTCGAACTCGGTGATGTTCATGATTAACTCGTCTCGACCGGCGAACGACCTGACGCCCTTAACCGGGTACCAGAATCCCTCGCCGGTTTTTTCGTATTCCATCTTCTTTTCGTAAACATGTCCCTCTTTCGAGGTTCGCTTTAACTCGACAACCATAAAATCCTGTTTCGGATCCAGTTTGGCCTCGTAAGTGTATTGTGATTTTTCATCCCGGAATTTCAGAATCCACAGGCCGTCCGCACTTTCGGCCAGTTCGACGTGTTTCGGATGATCGAAAATATATCTTATATCCTCGTTAAAAACGTGATCCATAAAATGCGTAGGATTAATAAGAGACCGTCCGTTATCGAATTGTTGCTCCGGCGTGAAAATGCTGGCCTGCTTCTCGGAGTAAAATACCCGATACGTTTGGCCGTTAAAGCCATACTTAGCCGAGTGTCTTTGAGATTTTATTTCGCCGGAAGCGGCATCCGTCACATGCTGCTCCAGGCTTATAAGGTATCGGCCTTCTGTGTCGATGTGATAGTCCAGTTTATTCAAAATCTTTTCATCCGGAATCTCAATGAATTCCATCTGCTCGGGCGGCTTGCCGGGATCATGGCTGATCTGTACATGGGCCTGGTACCAATTCGCCTTGAATCGCAGATTTCTGAACATTCCCCACTGTTTGTCAAAAGACTCTTGAATCTGCCCGAGCTTGCTTCGAACGTCCGGTCCTGAGCCGTACACTATCGTCGTTTGATTCCGGACCTGAGCGAAGCCCATCATACAAATCATCGCCAAACCGACGTGTTTACTTACGATCCAATCCTTGCCCATGGTCAATCCCCATAACAGTGTTCCCCCGTCGATCCATTTGAATTTCTCGTTCAGGCCAAAGCATCACCTAATAGTAAGACGCTAATGACAAAAAAATGTTACAATGCTATTGGGTTTCTTCACAGCTTTTTCCATATCAATCTTAAATAGGACGCATGAGCCGGACAAACATGATTCACGATATTCGGTTAGAATAATTGCAGAGGATATCGAACCGTGATATAAGAGCATCAAGAAAGAGGACGCATTGAATGAAAGAGGACGATATGACGCGTGAGAAGTTGTTTACAACCCTTTGTTTGAGTCTGTTTCTCTCTTTGTCGGTGATATGCCAAGCCGTCGAGCGCGGCTCGAAATGGACGGTCTATCTGGCCCAGGACAAGCATCTTGACTACAACTGGTGCGGTTCGACGACCGAAGTCGAGTTGCGGATGGCGGCTCTTTTGGACTATTTCTTGGATGCCGCCCAGCAAAATAAGGTTCGTTGGAACATCGAGAGCACACTCTGGGACGAGGTTTATCACCGTCACCGCGGCCAAACCGGCAGGGCGCGTTTGCACGCGGCCATTCACAACGGCCGGATCGGCTATGCGGGCAATTATGCCGTCTTGCTCTGGGGCATCATGGATACGGAAACGGCGATCCGGGCCTGTTACGGGGCCGTTCCGATTGAGACATCCACAGGTATCCCGGCCAGAACGGCCCTGGTCATGGAGAATCCAGCCATGACCTGGGGCGTCGCCAACATCTTATCCGATTGCGGCTTCGACTTCCTGGGCAGGGGGATCTATCGACTTCGGGCGGAGAGTTATCACCACCGTCGTGATCCTTATCCGCTATTCTGGTGGGACGCCCCGAACGGTAAACGTTTGCTCGTTCACTGGCCTCCCTATAAAGATACAAAAAGCTGGGGAGGTTATGCCGAGGCCTATTGTCTGTCGGCTATGGCGGGGGAAAAATGGGACGCCTTTCATGTGAAATCCGTCGGCGAGAGAAACAGCCCGGAAGTCTTCGAGAAAAGAAAGGCGTTCATCCGGCAAACCATTGAGCGTTACGAAGGCTACGGCGACAGCTACCCGATCTCCAGCATTTTATTGCTGGGGACAGGATGGGACAACTGGACGCAAACCGAAGATATCTCCGCATTTATCCGGAAGTTCAATGCGGACTCCGACGGGACCGTTCGCATCGTGGATGCACGGTATGAGGACTTTTTCGTCGCCGCCGAACGAGAAATTCGACAGAAGAACCTGACGCTTCCAAGCTTGAAAGGTTCGTTCGGCATGTGCTGGGAGGAATGGGCGGCCCATTTAGCCGGGCCGACCGCGGAATTCCGCAAAGCCCAACGGCTGCTCCGCATGGCCGAAGCCTCACTGGCACTCAAGACGATGGCCGGAGAAAGCGATGATAAGAATCTCCAACTTCTTCGGCACGGCTTAACGGAGTTGCTGAAGTTTGCCGAGCACGATTTCGGCGGAACGGATCGCCGACGAGCGGCCATGTCGGCCGGCGCACGCATGAGCGCGGTGACACAAGCGATGGACATCGCCCGATCTTTGGGACCGGAATCTAACGTGTTGCTATCGGTGGCTTCAAATGATTTCCAAGAGGAAGAAACAACCTTTTCATGGCGTGGCGGCCGCGTCGTTTTTGATCCCAATCGCTGCGGGGTTACATTGATTATGGATGCCGAGGAACATGAATGGATCTCCAGCAACGGTGGGGCGGCATTGGGCGAATTCGTTCACACACGATATCGAAGCCGGGCCAAACCGGAATCGGTTTTACCGAAAAGAATCGAATCGTCCTCAAAGTTGGCCCTTCGGAATCTTATCTGTAAAAGGGCAAAGCACGGCGTAGAAATTCTCGCCGATTACGATCGCTCCGGCTTTCGTGTCGAGAGCAGATGGCTTTTTCACGCTGCGAATCCCTGGATCGATATCGCATATCGCCTTCGCGATGGATGGACGGATGCGCCGCAGTCCGTGGAGTTCTGTTTTCCGTTTACCCTTGAGAATCCCCGATACCGATACGATGCGCCGGGCGCGGTTCTCGTTGCCGGCCCCAAAAATAAAGGCGGCGACGATCTACCGGGAGCGAATCCGGAACTTTTTGCCGGCGTGACCTTCGCCGCGGCCAGCGGCGGTGATCGCACCGTACTGCTTGTGACACCAGACACGTTTCTATTGCGATTCGGCTCGAAGGTCCCCGGCCTGCCTACACAAATCACGTCGATGCCTATGATGAATCTGACCGGCAACGACCACCAATTCGGGCAGGGGGGGCGGCGCGAGTGGACATTTAGCTACCGGGTTGTCCTTCTCAACGAGGATTTCGATCCGGTGCGGGCCGTTCAGGAGGCGCAACAATTTGTCATCCCTCCATTCTTACAAGCGCCGGAACAAATCCCCGCATTATCCGGCTTGAAAGCTCTCGATATCGAATTTTCGGGCGGACCGCTCTTGGCTTTCAAAACCGCCGAAGACAATCAACGCCTGATTTTACGGTTTTGGAACGTTCAGGACCGTGTAGCCTACGGCTCGCTGAAGTTATGTCCGGGCTGGACGCGGGCTGAGACATGTGATGCACTCGAGCGTTCCATCAAACCGCTCAATGTTCGTGAGGGCCGGATTCAGTTCGAAGCAGAGCCCCGGGCTATATTGACTGTAGCCCTCTTGAAAAAATCCTGAGCCGGTCGGGTTTCGTACCAAACGGCTATCCACCTTCATCCGGCGGCGCGAGACGTTTAAGCTCCTCGAACCAGTTCAGCGTAATATGAATTCCCAGCGGCGCGGATTCCTCCGGCTCCCGGATCATTAAAAAACGCCCATCGGAGGCGACGTCAAAATCCCGGCGGTTCACACGAGACAGATACGTTCCCTCGAACAAGACCTCACATTTGATGACCCTAAATGCCGGCTCCATCTCAACGGCGGCGGACATCATTTTGTCTTTACTGCGAAAGAACAACTCTTTGCCATCCTGCGCCCAGACCGGTTGGAAACCGCCCTCGGTCGAAACCATCGTCTTCGGACCGGGCCCCGGATACGGCTCGACATACACCTCCCACCGGCCGGTCTCGTCTGAAGCATAGGCAATCCACCGCCCATCCGGAGACCAGATGCCATGTCTTTGATTATGATTCCTTTGGATGAACGGCTGAGATTGAATCTTTTGGTTCTGCTCGTCTAAAAAAAGAACATAAATATCGTCGTCCCACATGGGATGCTCCGGATCGGACCAGGAAACGAGCACTTTCGAGCCATCCGGGGAGCAGGCGATCGGGGCCCCCGGCGGATCTTCTAACGTTGCACACAATACCGGTTCACCGCTACTCGATACACGTTGCTTAAAGAGTTGAGGTCTCCTGGCCTGATAGGAACCAAACAGTAGTGATTCGCCGTCCGGCGACCAGATCGGCAGACCGCTGTATCCTCCGGAAGTCAATGGATTGAGAGTGTGTCGTGTCAGATCGTAAATCCAAATATCGCTGTTGAGCCCATCCTGGATAGTAAAAGCAATCCAGTTTTCATTGGGAGAGATTCTCGCATCTCCATAATTTCGAGGCATGGCCATCGGTAGAACCTCAAACTGCCCCTGCCGATCGACCCAAACGGGTCTTAACTCTGCACTGTGCGTCACGGCCGGAATAAAAGCAAAGGATCCATCGTTGGATATGGCACATTGCGCCGATCCGCTCCCCGGCGTCATGATATCCTGGGCAACCGGAACGGCAGAGCGGATCACTTTGAGCTGTTCCAAATCGAACGGTACGGCATACAGGGTTTTATTATCCACATACACAATATGCCCCGTGGGGACATAACGCGCGCACGTTCCACCTTTCATGAGTACACGCCGCATGCCTGTCTGGAGTGAGCAAAGCTCGAACTGATTCTCCACACCGTTACAATAGCGGGTGAAGAGAATCCATTGATTACCCGGTAATATCTGCGGCCACGTATGCCCCCACTCACCCTCGCCCAGGACGGTGAGTTGCTGCATCTGCTCTCCGGAGGCAGAAATACGCCAGAGCCCGCCTCCTGAAATTGTGCCCGCGGCAGGCGCAAAAATAATCGTGTCATCCGTACCCCAACTCCCACCGCGAAAATGTACGGCATCCGTCAGGACAAGGGGGTCTCCGCCCTTGAAAGAAACCTTCTTGAGCTTTCTTTGAAAATGATCGGTATATCCGATCCACTCGCCATCGGGCGAAAAGAACGGGCTGATCGCACCTTCCGTGCCCGGCAGCGCCCGTGCTTTGAATTGATTGAGCTCTCGCACATAGATATTGCGCCGTCCATCCGTTCCTTCTTCGACGTACGCCAGGCGTTGTCCATCGGGCGACAGGGCCAGCGCGCAGTGCCATAAGGCCTCGAATTCGAAACTCGTCTCCGGATAGATGACAAAGCGTTTAACCGGTTGGATTGTCGGCTCGTTCGTTTGCCGTTGGCTCAAGATGGCCACGGCGCCGAGACCGATACCGAGAAAAAGACAAACCGCTCCCAATACGAGACGTTTCTTCCAATGACTCGAGCGCACGTATTCCAATGAAGCCGTGGTGGTCGGCGGCGCCACCGACGGCAGATCTAACGTTTCACGGATCTCAATTGCGGCATCTGCAATATCGTGGAGCCGCCGGTTCGGATCTTTCTCCAGGCATCGGCGCAGGAGCACGCGGATATTGTTGGGTGTCTCGGCCGGCAATTTCTGCCAGTTCGGCTCCGCCCGCAGGATGCCGGCCAGCGTATCGGAACTCGTCTCGCCTTCGAAAGCCGGCAAACCCGTCAGCATCTCATAGAGGACGCAGCCGAACGACCAGATATCGCTGTGGTGGTCGACGGCTTTGCCGCGCGTCTGCTCGGGACTCATAAACGCAGGGGTTCCGATGATCCGCCCGGGCCGGGTAAGCGTGCTTGCCTCGCCGGATACGTCGGCTTCGATCGGCTTGGCGATACCGAAATCCAGCACCTTGACTTTATCGTCCGGCGTAATCTTGATGTTGCCCGGCTTTAGATCGCGGTGGATGATACCTTTGCTATGCGCGCCGGAGACTGCCTCGGCGATTTGAAGGCCGATCGGCAAGGCCTCGTCCAAAGGTAGCCTGCCGCGAATGATCCGTTCGGCCAGGGTCTCACCGGCAACGTATTCGAGAACCAAATATCCGATACCATCGGAGACACCAAGTTCCTCATAAATTGCCGCGATGTTCGGATGATTCAATGAGGCCAGGAGTCTGGCCTCCCGTTCCAGCCGTGACCGAATCGACTCGTCGCCCATCACCTCCGGCGAAAGGCACTTGATCGCCACGGAACGGTCGAGTTTGGTATCACAGGCAAGATAGACCACCCCCATGCCGCCTCGCCCAAGCTCGCTCTCGATCCGGAATCGGCCGATCAGATTACCCGGCTCCGGCATCGAGCCCTTAGAACTCGACGCCGAAGGCACGTCTTCCCCGCTCCTCCGGTCTTGATCGCGTTTGTCGAGATTGCTCATCGGCGCTCATTTTATGAAGGTTACTTGACGCCCTTGACACTCATTCGCAGCGAATAGAGTGAGGTTTGGGCCGTAATAAAGAGCGTGTGCCGGTCCTGACCGCCGAAGGTAACGTTTGCCGTCCAGCCGGCGTCGACCGGGATATGCTCGATCTTCTCGCCCGCCGCATTAAAGACGGTCACGCCCCGTCCCGTTAAATAGACATTGCCCTCATTGTCAATCGTCATTCCGTCCGAGCCCATCGAGCAGAAGAGCGTCTTGTTGGATAGCGTCGCGTCCGGATTGATGTCGTATACATACGTCTTCCTATCACCGAGGTCGGCGACGTAAAGCTTTTTGCCGTCCGGCGTACCGATGATCCCGTTGGGCGTGACGAGATCCTGCGTCACTCGGATCAACTCTTTGTAGCCGGGCTTGAGATAGTAAACATGCTTGCCGTCCTGCTGCATGGCCGGATCGCGGGTCCAGTAGGATCGCTTATAGAGGGGGTCGGTGAAGTAAACGCCGCCTTTGGGATCTTCCCACAGGTCGTTCGGGCCGTTGAGTTTTTTGCCCTTGTAATTCTTGACCAGTACGGTTGCCTTGCCGTTCAGATCAATCGACCAGAGCTCATTATCCATATCGGCACAGGCCAGCAAATTTCCCTTTTTATTGAAGTATAGACCGTTGGCCCGGCCCGGCCTCTCGTGCCACGTCGAAAGCCTGCCGTCCACCGACCACTTGTGAATCCGGTTATTCGGTTGATCGGTAAAAAAGACGTTCCCCTCGGCGTCCACGGCGGGGCCTTCCGTGAACTTGAAGCCGTCGGCGAGTTTTTCCACCTTCGCCCCTGGCGCGATGAGATTGGATGCTTTCACCGTCACAAGCTCGATACCCTCGGCGGCGCCCAAATTGCGGGAGTACTTCTTCTCTCGTGGATTGTTCCAATGCTCGTGCACGCCGAGACTGGCGAGGCGTTTCACATTGCCGGGATGGTCCGGGTCGTAGAATGTTTTCGACTCCGGACTGTCCGCGCAAGCGGCTTCATGGAGATAGTCATCGGCGCCGGACCGGCGCGATGGATTCTCATATTCGGCATACAGAAAATCGAAACCGACCGAATCAATCGCCACGGGATCCTGTGAAGCCAGCAAGCTGGATGTCCAGTCTCCGTTGAAGGGAGCCGATCTCCATCGTCGCGGGCCTTTGTTCATATCCACCGGGTGAATTCCACAATACAGGCTATCGATCAGGAACAGCATCGTCTTGCCGCCGATATGCGAATGGCCCATCAGATCCACATGGTTCCGATAGATTCCCACGTCCCTGGAAAACGCCGCCTTGTGCATGTCGTAATAGCCCTTCTGCACCGGCCAGCGGACCAGCGAGCCGTAATGGTTCTTCGCACAGAGCGTGACGCCGGAGCCGGTATGGCCTTTGAGGTTTGCCAGATTGATCAGGTATTCCGCTTCGGCAAAGGATACCGGGACATAATCCTGTTTGCATCCCGTTGGATTGCAACTCCAGTAGAGAGGAACTGAAGATTCCGTCATTTTGACCCGGCCGAACTTACCCGTTCGGTCCAGACACCGCACGCCCGGAAATTCCTTCTTGATGATATCAAAATATTCGTTGGCGAAATAGGCCAGGCTGTCACAGATGGCGATATCCGTTTGTTTAACGCCGGCCTCATTCACGAGCTGCCGCAACAAAGCGATAAGCATCTGCGGCGACGTATTCATGTAATCCCTTTTGGTTTCGAGATTGTAGTTCTCCGGATTCACACCGCCGTGCGTGAAGATAAACCCGACAAAATTGACCTTAATGACGATCTTCTCGCCGGCCTTATAACCGACGTTGCCCCTGTCTCGGTTCCTGTTGTGGTATTTGAACAGCGCCTCCCACGCCCCGGCGTCATTGGCGGCGCCGGTCAGCTCGCGGACGGCGCGGGACATCATCGCGTGCACCCGCCCGACGTCCGTATGCTCGGCCTGCCAGGGATGCCCATCACCGGGTCCGTCCCAATCCGTGGCCTCCGGGTCGTGTGCCCAAACCACCCGGCCGGGATAAATGCCCCTGGCAATGCCCATGGGCCGATTCGCCGGCTGCGGTTCGGCCAGCGCGGATTTCTCATCCGTTAGGCTGACGGCTATCCATAAAGCACTCACACTGAGGACGACACACAACACGCCCAGCATATATCGCCGGCGTGTAAAGCTGAGTTTTGCTTTTCTAAAGGCCACCACCGAGGCGATAGAGCCCATCAGCCAGATCACAAATCCTGACGCCAATGGAAACGCCATCCGCTGGCATGGATAGAACGCGCGCGACGGCTTCGGAATCACACGAATCAGAAACCATACCAACGATGCAAGACCCGCGAGCGGAAAGAGAAATTTCAGCCAACCCCATTTCCAATCGCGCTTGTGTGAATTAACGTGTGTCGGACAGGAATGGGTGTCTTTTGGTTTTGAGAACCGCATCTTTACCTCCAGAATAATTCGACAGACTTTGTACAGTAAATTTCTATTCAGATTGTACTTACCCCCGCTAAAAGCGCCAAGTGCAAATCCTTGATCGTACGTGTGTTGGCCAGGCTAAGTCGTCCTCGAAGATCCGGAATTCAAACACATGATTCGCCTGCCTAATCCAACTCGTCGGCCGCTCTCGATCTCTTTTTCTTTCCCATGAGGCGATCCAGGTGTTTGGACAGTCTTCCAAGGCAAAGGAGAACAAAGAGGGCAATCGCCGCGGCGATGATTGCAAGCTGGTAAAAGCGCGCGCCGCAGGCCATTCCGATACTGGCCACGAGCCAGATCGTCGCCGCAGTCGTCAGGCCATGCACGCCGCCGCGATCCTGGATGATGGCGCCGGCTCCCAGAAAACCCACACCGGTAACGATCTGAGCGGCTATCCGTGTCGTCGAATCCTTCGCGCCGGCCGCCATTTCTGCGGAGATGATGGTAAACAACGCCGCCCCAAGGCATATCAGCAGATTCGTCCGAAGCCCGGCCGCCTTGCCGCTAAGCTCCCGCTCCAATCCGATGCACGCTCCAAGAAAGGTCGCTAAGAGGATACTGATTAAGTCATCCGGCCACACCATGGCTCTACCTCTCGATGAGCGTCTCATCGACCTTCATGCCGAAGTGCCTGCCGGCTTTTTCGATACGCCCCAGAACCTGATCGCCCGGCTTGAGTGTTGTGACCGAAACGGCCTGACCGTCCGGCCTGACCAATCGGATGGTCTCGGCGTTCTGCAGGACCAGACTAATCGGCTGACCTTCGGCCTCGGCCTCGATGAGCATCATGGGCCGCTTTTCGATCTTGTTCCGGCCCAAATAAGCGATTTGACTCTTGCCGTGAAAATTCACCAGCATGACCTCATCCCCGGCTTTAAGGTCGGCCAGGTATTTCGTCTTACCGCCCGGCGTCAACGTATAAGCGTGGACCGCCCCGGCGTTTACTCGGAACGGCCGGGATGCCACGTAGGGATTGTCAATGGATTCGGAATGGATGAGAAAAAAGCCCGAAGCCGTATTGCCGACGAGCATCCCTTCGCCTAACGTCATCTGCGTGCATGTATCTATACAGGCCCGGTCGCCCATGCCTAATTGCCTGGCGGAAGTGACTGTCGCGGTCACAAGGTCGATCTTTTCACTCACGCCCTGGATAATGTCGGCACATCGCTTAATCTCGTTCACATCGTCGGTTTTAAGCACGACGCCATCAACGCCTTTTTCCAGGATTTCAACCATGAGTTTGGCCTGCTCGCTATTACTCACCTGGACCATGATATTCTTACCCCGCCGGGCGAGCAGATTCTCAATGGGGATGATCGTCCAATCGAGCATTCGAAGAACAACGATCCGCTCTGCAGGCACAGCCGCGGCCTTGTCTTCGTCTTCTTTGCCGGCTATGTCTATAAATTCCACATCTATACCCGGTTTGAGGTCGCCCTGAGCCTCGACCGTTTTGATTTTACCGAACTGCCGGACCGTATCGCTTTGCCCATCCGGCAATACGACCGCCTCCGCGCCGCTTTCCAGGGCCGCGATAGCGATCTCTTTGTTGTATGGAACTACATCGATCCAAAGTTTTTTCATTGCTTTCACCTTATCTTTGATCTATAAACTGCCTTGCCTTCAAAACTTATCACAAACACGAGAAGGAGAACCAATCCAAATCCTCTTTAAAGATTTAATGCTTTTCGGCGCCTACGTCAACACTTTTCGGCACGTCGGAACGAGTTTTGACAATAGGTGAATCGCGTGAGATAATGTACCTTTCGAGAAGAGTATATTCCACATCCCTGGAAAAAAGAGCATAGCATCCCCAATACGAGAGATCCCAGGATATTCGCTGCGATGGCTGCAAGTCGGGCAACGCTCTATTCAACTGCGATGCTGAGAAATGTGCCATTGGCAGAAACCTATTTAGCTTCGTAGGTTACCCATGCTTCTTATGTTTCGATAAAGAGGTGTTGTTAAGTTTGCTATCTTAAATAGGTAAGTCGAAGCTATGCGAACAAAACTGCAGAGTCAACAAGATTTGAGCGGTATGAATGAGGACGCTGACGTTCCTTATTTAAGCTATTTTCCTCTCCTTCCGATATTAGTGACATTTCAACGCACTTTTTTTGGATTCTTATCGGATTTTTCTGTGCTGAAACACCCTTTTTTGTCGATGTACCGATAAAGGCATGTCTAAAATTGAGGCTAAGGAGCTGCCGGATTTTCGCTCCGTATTTGAGCCGGGAAGTGTTATGGAATGGAGTCCAGGAACATATCGTATTTCGGAGAAAACAGGATGACCGCAACCATGAAAAGTCTAATCAGAAGGGGGAACATGAAAGGTGTTGTCGCCCACTTGATGTTGGGATTATTCACGACCTTATTTATTTCTTTCTTTTTGGTCGGTATCTATTTCTTCGAGGAGCCCACGCACAAATTAGTTTCCGGCATCGGCGTGCTCCTGGCCTGCGAGACATTAGTGATCATCACCAAGCGGATTCAGCGCGTCTGGAAAAAGATGAAGCCGTTGGGTTACTATTTCTTTCCCACAACGGTTCTTTTTTGGCTATTGGATCAAAGAAACCATCGATTGAAAGCAGAAGCGAAAATCACGGAATTGCGAGAACTTATCGCTTCCTGGCCGGACGTGAGCCTCGGTATTACCACGGGGATGATCGACGTCAATCAACAAGAGAGGGTTCTTACCATCATGCTCAATGAGATGGGGTCCATGAAGGACTCCCGTCTCTCGACCGTGACGGATCGTATCCGGCAATATCTGCCCGAAATCTTGACGTCGGTCAAACAGTGTGAAAACTACCCGTTATTCGGGCAGGTTATGATGCGTTTGTCCTCCTTTGGACCGGCCAGGTATCGACAAACCTACAAGAGTTTCCTGGGTTTATTGTCGGATACGTTTAATCCGTGGCGACCGGAAAGTTTCGACCGGCATTTCCAGAAGTATATGAAAGGTCCGCTTCAAAATGCCCTCGATCATGCGGATCAAGGCGATGCCGGCCACATTCAAAACATCATCGCCAGGATCATGGCCGATGAAGAGGACAAACATGAGATTCCCAACAGTGTCACGGCGATGCTGCTTCAGTTGGACTGGAACGAAAAGTGCGAGATCTGCCGCGTTATTTTCGATGAGAGCCTCAAGCGAGCCTTTCAATTCCCCAAGAATTTCGGCATCGATTTCTTAAACATGCTCAGCCAGTTGGAACACAGGATATTCTGGCTGGACGTCCAATCGTTGCGGAAGGTCCTTGAGGAATCCTTGACTCAGGAGGGCATCGGGTTAATCAATATGAACCTCGGCGTTTACGGTCGGATCTGCTCGAAAGTACTGGCTCCCCTTGAAAATCCCGCGTGCGACGGAATGCGGAACGCGCGCGTATTCCGGCGGCTCAAAGGCGATAACGGCAAAGTCTGGATCGAGTGTACCTCGCCGGACGGTCATGTCTGCCGTTGCGAAGGTGAGAGCCTGAGTTTTCGGGGCGTGTACAGCAAAGCGTGTCGTAAGAAGGCGGGGGAGCAACTCTCCATGAACATCGTCTCCGTTCAGGACGCTCAACGCCGTTTTGCCGTCAAGGCCAAGGTCGCACCGCTTCATGCCTACGAGGCCGGCAACCAGGGCCCGGGCCGTGGAGCGTTCTTCGAAGAAGCCGAGCCCTCCGAGGTGAGAGAGCTTTACGAATACATCTCTGCAAAAGAATAAAAAGTCGAGTAACTTGACCTCGATCCTCATCGTGGATCACGCAAAGACGTCGGCTTCGCCGCTGGAATGGACGAGGATCGTGGTGGGCATCTCCAAGAGCAAATCGGTTAGACGGCGATACGTTTGTCCGGCGGCTTCATCGCCGGGAGGTTGCATCCCCAAAAAGATCACGTCCGCCTTGGCCGAATGGCTTCGGAAAACGTTTTCAAACGAATCCGACGAGACAATCACGCGAGGTTCCGCCCGGATGCGGGTGGCCTCGACGAGTTCCCGAATAGCGCGGCGGGATGATTGCCGACCGACCTCGTCGCCGATGACGCGGAGGATGCGAATCTTGCTGTCGCGCCATTGCCAGTTTTGGGTAAGCAGGTGGGCGAGCGTCGCCATAAGCGAACCGTTCTGCTGACCTCGCCACCAGATGTCGATTCGATGTTGTTGCCGATACTCCGACGGCAATCCCTTGTCCACCACAATCACAACACTTTTACCCAATGCGGCGATACTCCTGACATGCCGGAAGATCACGTCCGCTCGCTCCTCGCCGCTGGGCCAGCCGAATAACACGGTATTCGGTTTCAGCGGACCGATGGAATGACTTTGCACCAGCGTGCGAATCCCCTCGTTCACGTCCTCGGCAAAAATGACTTCCGGAAAGACCGCCAGTTCGTTGTTCTGAAGAAATGTTTCCATCGCCGAGCGCAGGCTCTCGACCCGGGCGGCAAAGGTCTCCAGGTCGCCCGAGATGACCTGGGCGGCCGTGACGAGACCCCGTCCGCCTTCCATCCAGACCGCGTATTGGATTAAGGTTATGTGCCGTTGCGTGCTGCCGGCCATGACCAGGAATGTGGGACGCCAATTCTTCGCGTGCGGCGCCATCCAGCGAAGCTTCTGTAACGCGCGCACGGCCAGGGTATATTGAAACCCCCGCCGGGCATCCCCAAAGGCCGAGCGAAATACCCGGCGGCTCAGAAATACATAGATCCCGGCCACCACAACAAACGCCACTAAAGCCGCCAGGGCATCGATGAGAATCATAACGACCAGACATGCGATAAAGCCGAGCAGAGACGTCGTCCAATGATAGAATCGGAAACGCGGTCGAAATGAGGGATTCGCGCTGAAGGATTCGACGAAGGCCGCCAGGTTAATCATCCCGTAGGTGGCGAGGAAAAACATGGCAACAATGGCAGCGATGATGTCAAAGGCTGTCATCGACCCGCCGCCGCCCGCCAGCAGGATAACACCGAATGTCAGGACGAGTGTAAGGGCAAGTCCTAACCTCGGCTCGTCTTTGCCTTTCGAGCCCCGGCCGAAGATGCTGAGCATGGGAAATATCCGATCGCGGGCCAGGGCTTGCAACACGCGCGGCGCGCCAAGGTAGGAACCCACGGCGCTCGAAATCGTCGCGGCAAACACGCCCCCAACAACCAGAAACCACGTTCCCCACAGGGCATTATCCACCAGCGTTTCAAAAGGGCGCTCCAGCAGATCAGCCCGCGGCTGAGAGCCGCCGCACAGGGCCATTTGAAGCAGATAAACAAAAAAACCGACGACAATGGCCGCCATCGTGCCACGCACGAGTGAGCGCGGGGGATCCTTCAAATCACCCGACATGTTCACGCCGGCCAGAATGCCGGTGACCGCAGGGAAGTAAATCGCAAAAACCGTCCAGAAACCAATCGTCGGCTTCGAGTAAGCCGGGCCGTAGTTCGCCTGGAACAGTTCCGGATCGAAACGGATCAATGCGCCCCCTAAAAAAGACGCGATGGCCAGGGCCAGCAACGTCATGACGACGTACTGTAAACGAATCGCCGCGCCCGAACTAATCAGATTGATGATAAAAAGGACGGTCGCCGTGCCCAAAGCGATGGGCAGAAACCAGGGGGCCAGGCTGGAAAATCGCAAGATAAGGGAATTGGTGAAAGCCAAAACGTAAAAGGGCACTGAGAGGGCCTGGGCCAGGAACAACGCCAGACCGATGGCCCCGCCGAACTGGGGACCTAATGCACGCGAGATCAGGAAATAAGCGCCGCCGCCGGCCACCGGTGTATTCGTGGCGATCGCGCTCATGGAGACGGCGGTGAGCAGACTGATGACCTCGGCAGCGCACAGGATCAAAATCGCATTGAGAATCCCGGCTTCGCCCACCACGTACCCGGCGCGGAGAAACATGATCGCGCCGAGGATCGTGAGGATCGACGGGGTAAAAACCCCCGCAAACGTGCTGAACTGGTTTCCCTTCTGGTCCATAGACAATCCTTTGACGGGACGCGATTATAGCTTTCAAAGGATAAAATGTACAATCCCGCTTTAAAGGGATCGAATCCATATATTGCGGAAGCGAACGGGGTTGTTGTGGGCCGAGAGGCACAACGGCAATTTCTCCGGGATCGGCTTGTCGTACTTCGGCAGAATCCGGTGGCCGGTCGGACCGTAGATTTCCTGATTGTGGTGGACGAGGACGCCGTTGTGAAGCACGGTGACCCGGGCAGGTTTTTCGAGCGTACCGTTTTTGAAAACCGGGGCGAAGAAAACGATGTCATAGCTCTGCCACTGGCCGGGCGGACGGCACGCATTCACCATGGGAGGCGTTTGGCCATAGACGGAGGCCGCCTGGCCGTCGGGGTAAAGCGGCGTCGTATAGGTATCGAAAATCTGTATCTCGAACAGACCCATCAGCAGCACGCCGTTATTACCGCGGTCCCATTCGTGCCCCTGGGGTGGGTTCGGGGCCTGCCATTCCAGGTGCAACTGACAATCGCCGAACCCCTGCTTCGTGCTCAGCCTGCCGGAGACGGCAACAAGCTCATTATCTTCAATTTTCCAGTCGGACGCCTTCCATGCCGACAGGTCCGAGCCATCAAAGAGCGCTACGGCATCGGAGGGCGCCGTTGGGCGGGTCGATGGGCTCGGTGTGACTTTCGGCGGGGCGGGACGGTCCGGATCATGGACGTGATAGCCGCACCAGGGCAGAATCAGCGTATCCTTGTAGCCAACGACGCCGGAGCCGTCCTTGGCCTTAACGAGTTTCGTCTGGATTTGTCCCGGCGTGATCTTGGTCGTATTCAGAAATAAGGCCGCAACAACGATTACGATGACGATACAAATGGTTCGATGACGGCACATTTGTTCATCCCTTCCTTGCGGTTGATATTCGATTATTTCAGGGCCTCGATGGCCTCTGCGACGCTCGCATTGTGATGGACCATTTTGCTCAACGCCTGGACCATCTTCGTGGGATCGTTGTGCTGGAAGGCGTTCCGGCCGATGGAAACGCCCGCAGCGCCGGCCTGCAGCGCGCCTTCCACCATTTTGAAAATCTCCTCATCACTACCCATTTTCGCACCGCCCGCAATCACGACCGGCACGGGGCAGCCTTCGACCACGCCGGCAAAACTCTCGACGCTGCCGGTATAGACGACCTTGACAATATCGGCGCCCAGCTCGGCGCCGACCCGGGCGGCGTGCTTGACGTTCTGCACGTCGTATTCATCCTGGATTTTCGGCCCGCGGGTGTACATCATCGCCACCAGCGGCATCTGCCATTCAAGGCATCGCTCGCCGACTTGCCCCAATTGTCGCAGCATTTCTTTGTCGGTCTCGGCCCCGAGGTTAATGTGGACGGAAACGGCATCCGCCCCGAGCTTAATCGCCTCCTCGACGGTACAGACCAGTTCCTTCGCGTTCGGATCGGGGCTGAGCGAGGTCCCGCCGGAAAGATGAATAATCAATCCGACATCCTTGCCCGCACCGCGATGCCCGGCCCGGACGATCCCCTTGTGCATCAGGATGCCGTTGGCCCCGCCGGCCACCACCTTGCCGATTGTCGTTCGCATGTCGGTCAAACCCTCAATGGGCCCAACGGTGATGCCGTGGTCCATCGGAATGATGACCGCTTTACGAGAATCACGGTCGATAATTCGTTCAAGTCGTATCTTTTTACCGATCATATCCAAATCTCCAAATTGTCATTACGATTACTTATCACCCCAAAATCTACCCCGAACCGAACAAAAAGCAAGAAAAAACGCTTGCCTTAAAATTTCGGAACGCCCTATGATACCTGTTCAGACGGATTTTTAATTGCTCATAATTCCTGACGAGTTTCATCGAGGTATCTATGAAAGACGACAATGTTTCGAGAAGAGAGTTTGTGAAGGCCGGCGTAGGAAGTCTCGGCGCCATGGCGTTTGGAGTACGGGGCGTTCCTGCTAAAACGATCGGGCATTCAGGAGATGAAATGGCTCACGAGACAGTACGTATCGCAGTCGTGCAGCAAAATAGCGTTCCGGGAGAGGTAGAGAGCAACAGGGCCAAGGCCCTGGCCTTCGCCAAACAAGCCCTCGCAAACGACGCCGATATCGTCCTTTTCCACGAGGAGCTGTTGGTGGGTTATGTGGAAAATATGAGAGAATTGGCCGAGGAAGTCGATGGTCCGACAACCCAGGCATTCCAGTCACTGCTGACGGGAAGCGAGTCCCTGATCCTGTGGGGTCTGACCGAGCGTGAGAAGGATAAGCACTACATCGCGGCCACGTTAGTCGGCGCCTCGGGAGTACTGGCCAATTATCGGAAAACCCATCTCTGGTGGAAGGCCAAAGGGCTGCGCCATGAACCGTCCTTTTACGAGCCCGGCGACGAACTGGTCACCTTCGAGGTCAAGGGCCATAAGAGCGGCGTCATGATCTGCTACGACGGTGATTTTCCCGAAATGACCCGCGCCTACGCCAATCTGGATTGCTGCATGTTATTCTGGTTGAATAACCGCGGCGAAAGGGGGCACGGGGAAGTCACAAAGCTGGCCAAGACCAACTCGATGATCATGGCCGTATCCTGCGTGTGCGGGAAAAACGAACGCGGCTATGCTTGCCGCGGGGGGAGCAATATGACGAACCACAACGGCGGTCTTCTCGCAGAAATATGGGATAAGGAGGGTGTGATCTACGCCGATGTTGAACCCGAAGCCGTACCGGAAGCACGCAGGAATAATCCCTGGTACGTCGGACGCCGGAGTGACCTTTACTGCCGGTATGTCTGAGTAATGTAGGTCTCTCATTAGAAAATTGAACGGTCAATTGCAGGGGCTCTGACCGCCGATTATTGTCAGAAAATCATGAAATCGATTTTCTGAAATAATATATGCCTAACTTCAATTCTGCAAAAACTCTTGTTAATTCCAATGCATTATTTTCATATAATAATGCCAATGGATAGAAAAAAACATATTCGTAAACTTTTGATCGTTGTCGTATGCGTCTTTCTTCACAGCCTGATTACAGGCCGTGCTTTAGCGCGAAACACGTCCAGGGATAGCGGAAAACTTCGTGACGCCATCACCGACCTGATCCACACCTTTGGCACTCGCTATCCCGAAGGAACAGATTATCTTAACCGTTTAAAGCGTATTGAGAATCGAATCCGGCAAGGCGATACAGACGCCCCGAGAGAACTCGAAACGCTGCGTCGAGAAGCCCTTTTGGCAAATCCCCTGCTAAGGGATCTGCCCGGCATACTCCTGGTCAAACGTACCCCCAAAGACCTGTTCAAAGAGGGTGTTTTTACAGACGAGGACAAACATATCGGTTATTCGGCCGGACCGGGCCGTGAGATCGGTATGCCGTCTAATCATGAGTGCAATGCCTCGCTCGAGCGGCATGGGTATGATAACGAAATATGTATGCTTTCACCCGTTACGCCGGATGGTGATTTGAGGACCGTTTATCGTCCCCATGACGGCGGATATGTCGGCGAGCTGGATCTCCATTTCGACGGCAAACGCCTGCTCTTCACAAAGTCTGACACCGTGAACTGGAAACTGATGGAGACAGACATCGACGGAGGGCCGGCGCGCCCCATCTCGCAGATGCCGGACGATGTGGATGCCATGGACGGCTGCTACCTGCCGAACGGTAAGATCGTTTTCGGCTCGACCGCCTCGTATCAATCGGTTCCCTGCTGGCATGGCCGCAAGCGCGTTAGCAACTTATACCTGATGGACGCGGACGGCTCGAAGATCCGGCAGCTCTGCTTCGATCAGGACCATGATTTCCACCCGGTCGTGTTAAATAGTGGACAAGTTCTTTATTTACGCTGGGATTATACGGGCATTTGCCATATCTTCCTGCGACAGCTCATGACGATGAATCCGGACGGCACGAAACAACTGGCACTTTACGGCAGCAATTCGTGGTATCCGAATTCGCTCTATTTCCCCCGCCCTATCCCGGGGTCGAATCGCCTGGTCTGTATCCTGTCCGGCTACCACGGCGTCCATCGTATGGGGCAGCTTGTTATCGTCGATCCGAGAGCGGGATGGTACGATGAACACGGCATCGTCCGGCGAATCACGGGACGCGGGAAGCCCATCCAGCCCAAGATCCGCGACAATCTCGTCGATGGCGACTGGCCGATGTTCCTGCATCCTTATCCACTCAGTGACAAGTACTTTCTTGTGAGCGGCTGGATGAATAAGACGTCCTCGTGGGGGATCTATCTGGCGGACATCTTCGACAATCTCGTTCTCGTCCATCAATCCCCGGATTATGCATTGCTGGAACCGATTCCCGTCCAACCTCGACCAACGCCGCCGATTCTTCAAGATCAGGTTGAACTGGATAAGGACGAGGGAACGGTTTACATCAGCGATATCTACACGGGAGAGGGGCTGAAAGGTGTACCGCGTGGAACGATTCGGCATTTGCGCGTGATGGGATTCCACTTCGGCTACCGCGGATTGGCCGGCGCGGATAAAATCGGCTACGGCGGTCCCTGGGAAGTGATGCGTATTTTAGGAACCGTTCCCGTAGAGCGGGACGGGTCGGTGAGTTTTGTCGTTCCGGCCAACACGCCGATTGCCCTCCAGACGCTGGACCGGGAAGGCAAGGCCGTGCAGATCATGCGAAGCTGGTTCACGGCCATGCCCGGCGAAAAGATTTCATGTATCGGATGCCATGAGTCGCCGAGGGACGTTTCCGTTCCGCGTCCCAATATCGCCGCGTCCCAACCGCCCCGAAAAGTGACGCCCTGGTATGGCCCCGCGCGGGGTTTCGACTTCGAGCGGGAAATTCAGCCGGTTCTTAACGGATACTGCATTTCGTGCCACGACGGCTCACAGAGAGGTGTTGCTGATCTTCGTTCAGAAAAAGACGGAGGCCGGATCGTTCCCAAACCGATTGGCTATGTGTCGCGCCTTCATCCGGATATGCTCGCGGCAACCCATGGAAAGCTTCGTTACAGCCCGGCCTATGACGTGTTGATCCATTACATCCGCCGTGTCGGCGTCGAGGATGACGTGAGTCTTCTGACACCGGGTGAATATCACGCTGATACCAGTGAACTTATCCAAATGCTTGCAAAGGGACATTACGGCATCGAACTCGACGAGGAGGCCTGGAGCCGTTTCATCACATGGATCGACCTGAATGGGCCGTGTCACGGAACGTGGAACGATGTCTTTCCCATACCGGACGGCGCTCACGAGCGACGGATGGAACTGTGCAGACTCTACGGGGGCCCCACAGTTGATCCCGAGCGGGTATTCGAAACATCCTGGACGCCAATGAGTCCTGTGTCCTTGAATAAGGTATCCTCAACCGAGTCATATCGATTCGAGAAAAAGACGCTTACTGCTTCTCATGCCGATATGCAACAAGACCCTCAAGCGCCTATCCGGAGACAGATCGACCTGAACGGAAAGACATTAAACCTCGTGCGCATCCCGGCGGGGCACTTTGTCGTGGGCGATCGCAACGCTGTAACAATCGAAAAGTCATTCTGGATCGGAGAGTGCGAAGTCAACAATGCTCAGTTCAGACAATTCGATCCGTCGCATGATAGCGGATACTACGTCAAGCGCCGTGATCGCGCCGACGGGAAAGGGCTTTCACTTGACGGCGACGGCCAACCCGTTCTCCGCGTATCGTGGGCACAGGCGATGGAATTCTGCCGATGGCTCTCAAGGCGAACGGGACTGACGGTCACGCTTCCGACGGAGCAGCAGTGGGAATATGCCTGCCGGGCAACACGTTTAACGCCCTTACATTATGGAACAATGGATGACGATTTCTCAGCCTGGGCGAATATGGCGGATCGAAGTTTCAGCACGGGGCTCATGAACGCGAAGGGACGAATGATGCCGGAGGGCGGTGTCACCCAAGCGACGGGGGGCGTCCCCCACGTACTTCTCGAAGGGGCAAAGCTCGCCGAGACGCGATTCGACGACGGCCACCGCGTCACCGCCAACATCGGCTCCTTTCGTCCGAATCCGTGGGGACTTTATGACGTGCACGGCAATGCCGCGGAGTGGACGCTTAGCGATTATGACCCGTCGGGGCGAAAAGTCGTTCGCGGCGGTTCGTTCTTCGACCGGCCCGAGCGTTGCCGGAGCAGCTTTCGGTGGCGTTATCCTCCCTGGCAACGCGTGTTCAACGTGGGCTTCCGCATTGTCGTTCTCGATGACGACTTTGCGAAACGGACCGATTCCTCATTGCGTTAACGTCTCGTTCAGCTCAGACCGTTAACGGACCGGTGTAGCCCGTGTCGGCCAATTCCATTTTGTACAGTTGCGCGAAGAGTCGGAACTTCCTTGCGAACTCCCCACAGAAAATGAGATTGTGGTGGCCTTTGACCATGCAGGCATCGGGCCGATCCGTAATTTCAATCTCCACGTTCGTCGTGCAACCGGCAGCGGGAGGCATGTGATGAGATGTCACAACGCGGCCGGCATAGACGTCCAGCGCGGGCTTGTCGCCGGGATAATACTTGATCATCGTTACCGGATCTCCGGGATTCCAGAAGACTTGAATGGCACAACTGCCTTCGTTCGTGTGCGCGAAGCGGCGCAACAGATAATCCAGACCAGACCCTTGGGGGCCATACATTTTCGTCGCGCAGGTGCAGTGCGAGGCGTAATAATGATTTTTCTCGGTTTCATAGCACGGATTGTGCTGAAAGCCCGGCCGTCCGATGAGCCGTTGTCCAAGCAACTGGGTATAAACTGCCGGTAAATCGTTTTCGCACGCTGCCGGGACCAGCCCACTGTTTAGAAGCGAAAAACTCACGCATGGCTTGAGCATTCCCCGCCGCAGACAATTCATCGTCAAACCATCGGCATTCTCGATACGCAGCAATTCCTTGAGGGCAAGGTGGGCCCGCATGGCGTTGCTCAGACTGCCTCGGTTAAGGCCTCTTATTTCTTTTGCTTCCCGGGTAAGTTTCTTCATCAAATCCCGAGCGATATCGTCTATTTCGACTTTGTGAAACAGCTTAGCATAGCGAGCAAAGGGAATGACCCGCACCTTGATGCCGAAGAATTTCTCTATCCCTTCGCGCGGCTTGTCTGCTTCCGTGATGCTCAGAAGCAAAGATTGTCCCAGGTGCTTCCGCGTGTTAATCATCCGCATCCCATATTCGATGGCCTCGAAATTGTCGAGCGATTGTATGAAGTAGATACCCGGACGTCGATAGTGGCTGACCGAGCCATGCTTGACGCCGAGGCCGATAAAGAAAACAACCGGAATGTTCAGTTTTTGAGCCGCTTCTAAAAGCATATCAGCCTGCGAGAGGCTCCGATTGTAGAACATCACCAGGAGCAGGCCGTCGGGACGAGTCGTCTCGATGTCCCTAATCAGCTTCTCGACATCCCGGTTAGTGACGATAGCACGATTCTCGGTGGTGATCTTCATGCCAAGGCGCTTTTCAATCCCCTTCAGCGCCGCGGTGTAGGTTTTCTGACGCCCTTCGGCATCGAACTCGTTGCCCGGCCAGCTCCACCAGCCGTCCGGATCGTCGGAAAAGGTCGTTGACGGCGGATAAAGAAACACCGCTCGAACGGTGGCGCCGTCCTTTGCTCGTGGAGTGACCCGGACATTTTCGCGGGCATTCGCTTCCATCCACGGCACCGCCAATGCACCGTACGCGCCGCCCATGGCAGTCAGGAAATGCCGGCGGTTGAAAGTATAATTCGCTGTGAGATGATGATGGTCTTGCATGGTTAAGCTCCTGCCTATTGATTTAACCTGGAAAAATTGTCTTCGTTGCGTTTCTATACCTTTTAAAAACACTTTTCAAGATATATTTGGGGCGTTTTGCAATACCTTTGTTTAAAAGAGACGGGATGTGTTTGTTCTCAGAGGGCACATTGAGTATAATAATCAAAGTTAGTTCTGATTGAGCGACGGAGCAAATAAGGCGTTGCAGAATGGCGAGTTGTGTGACATTTAAGGCGATGCTTGGGCGGCACAAACGTGGAGCCTTCATGCTGGCGACCATCGCTCTTGTTTTGATACTCGGCCTTTCAGCTTATTATAAGCAAGCTTCCATCCCAGATGCAGAGATATCCGTTCAGTCGAAAGAACCTGCGGAGATCTTCGAATCCGTTTCTATCAATAACGACCTATCAGATCGGATTAAGCAATTGGTCAAGGATCTTGAATATCCTGATAAAGTCGCCGAAGATTTAACTCGGACGGTCATGGACTGGAAGGACGAGAAAAAACGCTCCGTTCTTGTTCGTTGGAAGGGAGAACTTTCCAACGCCCATCAACAATATCAAGAAGGCAAGATAACCAGAAACGACATTGTGAATATTGAGGAAAGTATTTTAAGAGAGTTCTGCCATAAAATTAGAAAACAGTTTAACCCTGGATATGTTTTCGAGCTTTCCAATGTGATCGAAAATCGACAAGCGAACTGCCTTGGTTATTCACAATTGATATACATAATTGGAA
>CAYZAT010000007.1:0-29592 GCA_964476475.1 uncultured Pirellulales bacterium | reverse complement strand
AGACGGCATAGCCTCCAACCAGTTACCTCCCTTAACCAAAGACGAAGCATGAGGATGGCTTTGTCCAATCTCCAAACATTGCTCTCTTTTCAAAGCAGCTTTTCCCCAAGCGATCTTGAGCTTTTCCAGCCAACTTGATAGCCTGTTCTCAACTGCACGGTCTTCATCTTATGCCAACTCTTGAGAACCCAATGGGGTTCTATAGCCGACTATTTCAAGCGACGTACCACCCTTCTTACTCGTGAAGCAGGATCTACTACACAAAGCTCCACAACGCGATATTTATATGAAGCCCTCGATTTCGATCCGCAATAGGCGTTTCGTCCGCAGTGATGACAGTTCTTGGCTGCTATATCATAACCTAGAGAGCCTTTACTTCTGCGTCCCATTTGCGAGAAATCTGCTTCGTCCAGTCAACAAAATAGATAGATGCCTCGAACAGATCGGAGCTCTGCGGCTGGCCCGAGAGAGAAATCGCCTGGGCAGATGGCCAAATTATGGCAACCAGGGGGTAATTCGGACATCTCGGGCCCCTAACGATTTTTCTCGGTCCTCGGGATCGCATATGAACCTGCCGGTGACTCGGAAGAAGGAGAAATCTGCGTTGCTGAGTCTTTTGAAAAAGTCTCTTTCTCAGCAATTCAAATCCCTCGCCCCGACACCTGCCGCATAGAGGCTTCATGGATCCCACACAACACATTTCACGGGATCGCTCAGCCTGGCCAAAAACTCGCTTTTCTCGTACATTCCTGATCACCTGCCTTCTCCACAAACCCCAGAGGTTCAATCCGCCGGAAGTTGACACACCCTATTGTCCGTTTCTCCGATACTCATCGCATTTTTGCTTAGCGACACACAACGACATCCCATCCCGCCTCCAAGCTCTTCCCAATGACCGGTCGTCTGTTCTGAGTAATCGATAAATCGTTTCCCTCGATCTGCGTCGTTGATCTTACGAATGTATATGTTTGATTGATATCTACCATATACTCATCCGAGCACGCCCCCCGCGATTTGATGCGCATTAAATAGTT
Source organism: uncultured Pirellulales bacterium (assembly GCA_964476475.1). GTDB lineage: Bacteria > Planctomycetota > Phycisphaerae > Sedimentisphaerales > Anaerobacaceae > JAFGTG01. The sequence continues at coordinate 28,558 of CAYZAT010000007.1, read as the reverse complement.
GACGCCCAGTCACGATCAATGTAATCTCTACGCAAGCGGGGTGGTGCTACAGGAGCAGCAAATCTCTGTTTTTGCTGCCGATAATCATGAACTGAAAGGGCTTATTCCGTGTGGTTATTATTCCTTCTCCTTGTTGCTGTCGTTTTCATCGTGATTGCGACCGCCAAGCTAAACCTGCATCCTTTTCTTGCCCTTCTTATCGCGGCTTTCGGCTACGGCATTCTCTCGCGCAATCTCTCCCTGAACGACGTTATCAGCTCTATTAATCAGGGTTTCGGGGGCACGATTGGGTATATTGGCATTGTCGTACTTGCCGGAGCGGTTATCGGAACGTTCCTGGAAAAGTCCGGCGGGGCCTACCGTTTGGCCGACAGCACATTAAAAACCGTCGGCAAGAAGAATGTGCCCCTGGCCATGGCCATTATCGGGTACATTGTAAGTATTCCGGTATTTTGCGACTCTGCCTTTGTCATCCTTTCGCCGTTATGCAAAGCCCTTTCCCGGAAGGCGAAGAGTTCTTTAGCAGCCGGCGCCGTAGCGTTGAGCCTGGGTTTATATGCAACACACACGATGGTGCCGCCGACGCCGGGGCCTGTTGCAGCAGCCGGCATCATCAAAGCAGATCTCGGCTTAGTCATACTATGGGGGACGATAGTGAGTGTCATTGCTTTGTCGGCGGGATGGTTATTTGCCGTTAAATTTGCAAATACCGTAAAGATCGATGCAAAGCCTGAACCTCAAGAATCGGAAGCTGAGGAGGGCGTTATAGAAGCACCTTCACTTCTCAAATCAGTCGTCCCCATCCTGTTGCCCATTGTCTTGATCGTCGGAAAATCAGTCTGTGAATTCCCGACACACCCGTTTGGAACCGGCAGGGTGGCTGAGATTGTTTCTTTCATCGGCCAACCTGTCGTTGCATTATTGTTAGGCGTGTTTTTATCTTTCTTACTGCCCAGGAAGCTGTCCAAAGAAATGCTCTCGAATTCGGGATGGGTGGGCCAAGCCGTCCTCTCAGCGGCCACGATTATTATCATCACCGGTTGCGGCGGGGCGTTTGGAAAAGTCTTACAGAATTCCGGGATCGACGACGTTGTCAAAGTCTATCTTGGTAAGAGCGTCGGCTTGAGTATATGGTTACCCTTTATCATCGCCGCAGCTCTTAAGACCGCCCAGGGTTCCTCGACCGTCGCGATCGTCACAACCGCCGGGATCGTTTCACCTCTTCTGTCAACACTCGGATTGGAAACAGCGACAGCGAAAGCGCTCGTTGTTGTGGCCATTGGAGCCGGCTCTATGGTCGTCAGTCATGCCAATGACAGCTATTTTTGGGTTGTTACGGGCCTTTCCGGCATGACCGTCAAACAGGGGTACAGACTCCAAACCCTTGGAACACTGATTGAAGGAGGTGCGGCCGCCATAGCACTGTTTATCATTAGTGTCATTGCTCTTTGATTGATTGCGATCACATAATAGAGCATAAAAACACGTTATTATTGGACCCTGCATGGGTGTACGCCCGTCGTAGTACACCCATGTTACTATGTTTTTGATAAGATATAATTCATTACTATGAAGATTGTTATAGCAACAGATTCATTTAAAGGGACGTTAAAAGCGGATGAAGCTTGTAAAATCATATCAAACGAAATCAGAGAGTACTTATCGGACGCAACCATCTCGATTAAGCCTTTAGCGGATGGGGGAGAGGGTACGGCCAGAGCCATGATTTCTGCAACGGGGGGGCAGTGGATTCACAAGAAAGTAATGGGACCTCTTGAGTCCATGCGCGTTAGAGCGGGTTTTGCCTGGCTGCCAGAGAGGACGGCTGTTGTTGAAATGGCGTCGGCAAGTGGGCTGGAGCGGCTCTCGCCGGAACAGATGAATCCAATGGAAACAACAACCTACGGAACGGGTGAACTGATCCACGCCGCGACTGAGAATGGAGCACGGAAGATTCTCCTGGCGGTAGGGGGCAGCGCTACGGTCGATGGCGGCGTCGGCGCCGCCATGGCATTAGGCTGGGCATTTCTGAACCAAAATAATGGTCCCATACCACTCGGCGGTAGGGGGCTTGAGATCATATCTAAGATTGAGCCACCAAAGGTACTCTTACGATCGAGCGATCCGCAAAAATCGATTCCTGTTGAAGTCCTTTGCGATGTTGATAATCGACTGTGCGGCGACGACGGGGCCGCAAGGATTTATGGTCCCCAAAAAGGGGCGACGCCGGAGATGGTTGAAAGACTGGATCGTGGACTGTCCCGTCTGGCACGTATTGTGCGAGAGCAATGGAATCGAGATATTGCAGGCGTACCGGGTGCGGGAGCAGCAGGGGGGTTGGCCGCCGGGGCCATGGCTTTCATGAACGCAACGCTTGTTTCGGGTATCGATAAAATCATCGCTTATAGCGACCTTCGCACCGAACTGGAATCAGCCGACTGGATCATTACAGGAGAAGGGAGCTTTGATCATCAATCCCTGTCCGGGAAGGTGATCTCCGGAGTGGTGAAATTGGCACGACAATCGAGCACGCGCGTCGCGATCATAGCGGGGCAGGTCAAAGTACCACACGAGGAGTACGCCCAAATAGGTATCGAAACCGCGATAGCGACGAAACCGGCGGATATGCCCCTGGATGAAGCCCTTCAAGACAGCCGGACGCTACTCCGCTCGGCCACTCGTCATTTTGTAACGAAATATTTAGTATGACATTAATGAACACATTGCCTATAGAAATAGTATAATAGTGCCGATGAGTTTTGTATTGGAGTTGTGTATGGGTTGGATAAATCATGTGTTCTTTTTTTAGGGGATGATGGTCATGAGTGCTAAGAATCAGAAGAATTTAATTGCTGTGGGCGTTGTTGCAGTCGCCCTGTTACTCGGGACGGTTCTATTGGGTGGTTTCGCGAGAAACGAGTCTGGCGTCACTGAAACGAACTCGAGTATCGGAGCTTGCCCGACTTCGGGCTGTGGTGGTTGCCCTGCAGCCAAGGCCGAAGCTGCCACGTGCGCAAAGACGTGTGGCGACGAGAAAGCTGAAGGCTGCCCTTGCGGAGGCGCTTGTCCCCCGGACTGCCCGAAGCCGTGTTGTGCGGACAAAGCATCAGACGGGTGCTGTGAAAAAACCGAAGCGAGTGCTTGTTGCAGCGAGGGAGCCGTGACGGCAGCGAATTAAGCTGTCGAAAACACATTATTAACTAATCCTCCATTAAGGCCGGTCCACCCACATCGTAGGGCCGGCCTTTTTTATGCGCTTTTCGCACCGGCAGGGGGGTATAATCGCCAAATTCAGATGGGTTCTATTTTCAGCGCCCATTTCGAGCAACAGGGCAGGTCTATAATCATGAAGGCTGAATCAGCTAAAGGATTCTGATAGCGTTCATCGGGATCACAGAAAGACAAGTTCATCGTGCAAGAGCCGGATATAGCATTAGTCGAAGCAGCGATTGACGGGGATGCAGAGAGCTTCACCGAACTGTGCCGGCGTTACTATCCGGCCATGGTGGCCATCGCCCATTCAGTGATCGGCGACAGGCATTTAGCCGAGGACGCCGCACAGGAGGCGTTTGCCAAGGCCGCCGTCAAACTGCCCCAATTGCGGCGGAAGAACCGGTTTGCCGGATGGCTCGCGGCGATTTGCAGAAACGTTGCGAAAGACATGGCTCGACGAACCAACGATCGACCTGTCGTTATTGAGCGCTCAGTGACGCCAACGAAACCGGGGCAGAATGAAGCCGCCGAGGTTGTCAGGGAAGCTATCGGCAGACTTCCGGCTCCGGCAAGAGAGTTGGTTTTTCTGCGGTACTATGATGGATTGTCTTACGAGCAGATATCTTCCGTGCTGGGTATTTCGCAGCAGGCGATCAATGGCAGGCTCCGAAGGGCAAAGAAGAAGATGGCTGGATATTTAAGGCGAAAAGGTTTCGGTGAGGTAAGATCATGAGCACGGAAAAAGATGAAAAATGGCTGGATGAGCTCATCTCCCAAAATATCGACACAACGAAGCCCGAGTTCGACGCGGAAGAATGGAAGGCCAGGCACCCCGATGCGTTCCAAAGCATTCTATCGCGACGAGCCAAGCCGGCCTCGTCCAACCAGCCTGATGTTCTCAGAAGGATTTTCGCACATCCAATTGTCAGACTCGCTGCGGCGGCTGTGATCGTTGTTATATCCGGTCTTTTGCTTACCCGGGATAGGCAAAGACAGATCGGGCCGAGCCCCGAGCCTCGGCTTGTCGCCGATTCACCGACCCGGATCGTGTCGATGATGTCTCTGAGGATGACGTATGAACAAGGGGGATGGGATGCCCTGGACCGGCAGTTTCGGGAAACCCTCAAAACGTTAGGGCCGGGACCGTCCAGCCTCACCCTGGGTCAGTTGCTTAATGGTACGAATGATTTATGAAATCGAAAGGATGACATTATGGTCAGCATATGCAAAGGTTCATTGACAAAAACACTGTTTCTCACTCTGGCGTTAACATTCATCGCTTCTCCGGTTCTGGCCATTCCGCCGGATCCGGATAATGCCGCCTTGCTCTACTACCAGGGATTCCTCATGCTTGCGCAGCTTGAAGAAGTAGCGTGGGATCATATTTCAAACGTGGCTAGAGGTAAAGCTGAGCCGGATGACAAAGCACGTGAATACATTAGCAAGTGCGCAGGAGCCATTGAGTTCGCTGAAGTGGCTGTGAAGGTGCCGAAGTGTCACTGGGGGGTGCGTTACTCGCAGGGATTCGAGGCCCTGATGCCGCAGTTGCCGCAGATGCGGCGTCTAACGTTTGTATTGATGGTCGATGCGCGCATCCGCGCCGCGGATGGCGACTACAAAGCCGCCCTCGAGCGGTGTCTGATGGCAGGAACATTTGCGCGCCATGTCGGTGACGATACGCTGATTTCGTATCTTGTCTCCATCGCCGTTCGCAATTTGTCGTACACGTGCATGAGGGATATTATTGGCCGGGCCGCCGGCGACGTGGAACTGTTGCAGTGGTTAAAGAACAAACTGGCAACGTCTGATACTGTGGACCTTTCTCCCATCCGTCCGCTGAAAATCGAGATTGAGATCGTTAGTAATCTAATTCGAATAGATAATGTCGACAAATTCGCCTGGGTTCTGGCCCTCTCGGACGAAAAGAAAGCCATGGAGATCATCAAGAAAGCCGACGAGGAGACCTTGAATCAAGCAAGACGGATATACTCTGAGCGTATGAAATCGGCTCTGACCATCCTGAGTACGCCTATGCCGTATGAACAAGCCCATTCGCGATTGAAGCAATTGGCAGAGTTCGATCAAAACGATCCGGTGTCGATGGCCGCTAAATTCTTCGCACCGGCGCTTGATAAAGTACTTTATCAGATGACGGCAGTCGAAACGCATGCCAACGCGATCAAGGCGGCGATTGAAATTTTAATGATCCATGCCAAGACGGGACGGCTTCCCGATGCTCTGCCCTCAGAATTGCCCAAAGACGGATTCAGTGGGAAGGATTTCGAGTACGAAAAGATGAAAGAAGGTTTCGTCCTTCGCTGCCCCGGCAAAGATTCGGACGTCTATCGATACGAATTCAAGATCAAGAAGTGATCCGACGCCGGTCGTATTGAGGAAGGTGGATTAAAAAGGTATTGCAGGAGAAAGGCTCAAATGAATAAGACAACAATGACGATAGCGACGGTTTGTGCAATATTGGGCTTCGGATTGCTCTTACTTTTCACTCACTCGTCAGGCAGAGAAAACACCGTACCACCGATCTCCGGAACCACATTAGGAGCCGACACCTCAACGGGCAATTCGCTATTGACGGACAAAGAACCATCTGTATCGACCGTTCCTGATGACAAACCTATTCCGTCGGAAGCAGAGACTTTGGTGGATAAATCGGATGGAGAGCCATCCACACCGATGATGCTCGATGTCTTCTCTGTAACAAAAGAGGAATTCAAGGAACTCCCGGAAGAAGATCAGGACAAAATGATGAAAGCGTTTGTAGATCAATTCTGGGAAGACGAGTTAAATCCATCGGACGCACCCCCTCAGCAAGAGTATCGTCTGTCTCTGGATATTTTTAATCGGCCGTACATGCAAACGATCACGGAGCGAGAGTTCTGGCAATTGTCGCCGGAGGATCAGGAAAAGGCTATCGCCGAGACCGTCGAATCCGCCCGTCAAACGCGTTTTCGCGCACGGGATATTATTAATGAGGCCCGGCTGGGTATGGCGAACCACGATTATGTAAGAGCGGAGGCCTCCCTTCTGCACGCGCTGGAAACAGGACGGGAATTAAGCGGCAATAAAGAAGGCATGTTTATCACCCGCATGGTCGGAATCTCATGTGAAAAAGACGCTCTGAATGAGATGGTTAAGTTATATAATCGGACCGGAGACCATTTCAAAGTGCAAATGGCTCAGGATCAATTGCAGGCTATCGAAAATGAAGTTGAGGAAATACGAAACGCAGCAAAGGAATTCGAAAGTGGATAAATAATCCAAGATTTCATCAGCAATCAGGCCGATCCATGCCGGAAACAAGTGTGGATCGGCCTTCTTTTATGCGCTGTGAGGGAAGAGAGAAGAAATTCCTTTAAACGGACGCTGCGCGCGGGCGGTTTGTTCGTCTATAATGGTGAAGTTTCGACGTGTAAGCTTCGGGAGATTTTTTGAAAAACCGACATAAAGAGCTTTTGGGATTATTGGACACGTCCGGAGCGGAGCTGTTTGCGCTTTTGACGCGGCTGACGCTGCGCGAGGACATCGCCGAGGAACTGATGCAGGATCTATTTATCAAATTGAGTCATTCGAAAGGCTTGGACAAGGCCACCAACCGCCGGGCTTATGCCCGAAAGGCGGCGATTAATCTGGCTTTCGACTGGCGGCGTAGCCATCGGCGCGCCGCACTAAGGCTTCAACGCGTTCGTCGGCAAGCCTCGAACGACGATTCTCCTTTGACTCAGATGATGCACTCGGAAGAGCTCCGGGAGACGCTCGATGCACTGGCTCAGTTAAAGAAGGCCTCCCGTGAGGCACTGGTCATGCGATATATCCAGCAGGAATCTTACGATCACATCGCCGAGCAGATGGGCAAGACGTCGCACCAGGTCCGGGCCATGTGCTCTCGCGCCGTCCAACATCTGCGCCGGATCGTCGGATCGAATCATCGTCATCATAACATATAGGAGATACATAATGTCTAATGTAGACGACAACCAGCTTCACGACCGTCTCGAACGTCTCTCGAAGATCGACCCGACGAAGGCGGCAAGCGACCGGGCTGCAAAGCGGGTACGGGACACTTTAATGAATGATGAAGCCATCCCCTCGCCAGGACGAAGGCTACTGCTGATTCCGAAGCTCGCAGCCGCGGCGGTGCTTTTGATTGGCGTCGCTTTCCTGGCCGGAAGGCTTTCGGCTCCAGAATCCGTGGATGTCGAAGTGCTTCAGGCGAATCTGGAAAACTCACTGAAATCATCGCTCGAGACAACGATCCGACAGGAACTGCTCGATGAGATGGAGAACCGTTTGCAATCGGCCCTGGCGGCCGAGCGCAATACGCTCAAACAAGAGCTTCGTCAACAGGTCGCTCATGACCTGGATGTGTTCGCCGAGAAGACGCTGACGGCGGTCGGCAACATGACGGACCAGCGTTTTATGGAGTTCGCCCGGATGGTCGAAGCCGCGCGCATCAAGGACCGCCAGCGCGTAGCCGCGGCCTTCGAATATATGGGATCCCGATTCGGAGACGGTCTGGTAACGCTCGCCGCTCAGACGAACAAGCGGCAAGGCACCAACCATAACATAGGAGTTGAAACGAATTGATTCGCAGAGGCATCCCTGTGGAAAACAATCGCGTGTGCAACCAGTTGGACACCCCACAAAAATTTAATGAAGCACAAACCGATGTAAACATCGAATAACATACAAAACGAAAGGAACAACACATGAAGCCCTTGACTCACACAATCTCAGTATTCATCGTCATCAATATAATGACAGGAGGATGGGCCTCAGCCCAGGTTGCTTCGCAAGAGCGGACATTGACAATCGCCGGCTCAACAGGTTTGCCCGTTGTCACGATGCAAGGTCTGCCGGGCAAGATCGTTACTGATAGCAAAGGTTATTATAGGGTAGAAGTGCCGAGCGGCTGGAGCGGGACAGTGACTCCTGCGAAGGAAGGTTACAGCTTTTCGCCGGCCAGTAGGAATTACACAAAAGTCGAACAGGATCGCATGCATGACGACTACACGGCAAAGCTGATCCAATTTGTCATTTCAGGCTCTGTGGGGCAAGTGCCCGGGGTGATGATGCAGGGTTTGCCGGGCAATCCCCTCACAGACATGAACGGTGATTATAGCGTAACTGTCGATTATGGCTGGAACGGCGAAGTTACACCGATAAAGGAAGGTTTCAGTTTTAGTCCCAGCGGTAAGCGCTACCGGATCATCACAAGAGATATGACAAGGGAACACTACAATCCAAGACAGTTGAGTATTATCATTTCCGGCAGCGTAGCGACCGCGGGAGTCGTTATGAAAGGCTTGCCGGATCTGCCCGTTTCCGACAAGAACGGATTTTACAGCGCCACTGTTGATTATAACTGGAGCGGTACGGTTACACCGGTAAAAGCAGGTTACACTTTTCACCCGCCTTTCATGCGCTACACGACTGTCATGGACGATCAACCTAATCAGGATTTTAGACCTGCAAAGACAGGCCCAACGGCCATGCTTGGTCGCAGCGGGGGTCGGAAGACTCTTGTCGTCCCGGCCGACGACATCAAAGCAGAAGAGCTTTCGGAAATTATGGAAGATATGCAGATCATGTCCCATATCCTGGACGACCGATTCAAACAAAAGCGCCAGGTTCAGGGCCTCTTTACCGACTTTGGCGACTTCTTCGAGCGGAACAACCGGACGACGGAAGCCACTTACCTGGAAGGTTACGGGATTCTCTTTTCGATGGAAGTGAATTTTGCTTTCACGCCTCCAACCGAACTGGTGAAGGACGCTGAGAAGATACCAGAGAACATCGATCCGACCTGGCAAAATGCCCGTCGGCAAGTATTTCAACCCGGGGCCTCTCAGCGATTTGGAATCTCCGAATCAACCGAAGTGCAAAGCCATCAGATGGTCAAAGAACTCAAAAAGGATCTCATCGAAACGCTCAAACACGCGGCGAACATCCGTGTCTTGCAGCCGGACGAGTGGATTATACTGACCCTCATTGGAAACAGTCGCGGATTCGGCGGGATGATGGGCGGCATGGGGGGCATGATGGGTAGCTCAGGAGGTATGATGGGCAGTACAGGGGGTATGATGAGTAGTATGAGGGGCAGCTACGGCGGTGGAAGCTCCTCAGGGGGCGGAGGGGGCTTCGGCGGCGGCATGAGCGGCGGATACGGAGGTAGCATGGCCATGGGCGGCCGTATGAGCGGTATGGGTATGGGGGGCATGGCTGGAGGCATGGGAGGCGGTATGGGAGGTATGATGGGTGGCATGGGTATGGGGAGAATGGGAGCGTCCTCGACCACGGTTCTCACCATCCGCGCCAAGAAGTCGGATGTCGATGCTTTCGCAAAGGGCGAGTTGAATATCGAACAGTTTCAGGAAAAAGTGAAAACCGTCATGTACTGAATTTTCAGTGAAAGGATCTTAACCATGTTATCACGAAAAATTGTTCTTGGATTGACTGCGTGTCTTTTAGTCGGTGTGTTTGGACAAAAATTGCTATCCCAGAGCGCCGGGCGAAGCGGAACCGGAATGGGCGCCTCGTCTGGTACTGGGCGTATGGATCGCATGAACCATCGGGAGAGGATAGCGCATTTCCAGAAAAAGTTCGAAGAGCAGCGAAAATGGATCGAGGAGCAAGAAACTCGGGCGATGCAGCAAAGCCTCGGAATGGATGAGGACCAGTGGAAAATCATCGAACCGAAGCTCAAGAAAGTACAGTCGTGTCGAGAGGAAGCCTTTGTCGGAACGAAACCTCCCTTCAAAAGCGGTTTCGCGAGCAGTGGTGGTCCGGGAGGTTTTGGCGGCGGCTTTCAGTTCCAGTTTGGCGGTATGACGACACAAGGAGGCAATTTTCAAAGCTCCTCCTCGCTTGATCCCGACCGTCCACTAACCGACGGCGAGGCTATCTTGAAGGAGCTTCAGACGCTGGTTCAGGATGCGCAAACGACGCCGGACGAGATCACGCGAGGACTCAACGCCCTGCGTCAGGCCAGAGAAAAAGGCAAAAGAAAATGGGTCCTTGCCCAACAGGAGCTTCACCAGGTGCTGAACCTCCGACAACAAGCGACGCTGACCATGATGGGTTTGCTGGAGTAATCTTTCAATAACACGGTAATGATACGAAGAGGATAATAAAGTCGAGCCGGCTGGCTCGGCTTTTTTTATTCATTAGTATTGCTTTGACCCCATTGCCGGTGCCGGTTAAGATATAATTTCAAACCCTTAAACTCGACTGTAGGAATAACGTATATATGCAAAAAGTATTTATTTCGTTATTGGTCAGAATCAAGGATTTATAGATTGGCTCAGTTGAAAAAACAACTTGGTTTGGTTGATGTATTCGCGATGGCGTCCGGGGCGATGATCAGTTCCGGCTTATTCGTTCTTCCCGGCATCGCCTACGCCAAAGCGGGACCGGCAGTCATCCTTTCCTATTTGTTCGCTTCCATTCTTATCGTTCCCAGCGCTTTGAGCCAAGCAGAGTTGGCCACAGCCATGCCGCGGGCCGGGGGAACCTATTTTTACGTTGAACGAAGTCTCGGGTCAATCTGGGGCCTGTTTGGTGGTCTGGCCAATTGGTTTTCCGTGGCCTTGAAAAGCGCTTTCGCTATCGTCGGTATGGCCGCGCTGATTGAAGTGGTTCTTCACGAAGTGTTCGGCGTGCGTATGGTTCAATGGCACCTCAAGGTTTTTGGCGTCGTTTGTTGTCTCGGATTTATGGCCGTTAACATCGTAAGCGTCAAGCACACGAGTAAATTCCAGATTTGGCTTGTGGGAATATTGCTCGCCCTACTTGGCTTTTTTGTCGCCTTCGGGGGCGGTCAAACGCAATCCGTTCTCTTCAAAGGATTCCTTGATAAGGGCTGGTTCGCTATTTTTGCGACGGCCGGACTGGTCTTCGTCAGCTTTGGGGGATTAACGCATGTCGCCAGTATTACAGAAGAGGTCAAGAATCCGGGTCGAAATCTTCCTCTTGGTATGATCTTGGCCTGGGCGGTCGTGGCCTTTTTTTACGTCGCCGCCATTGCGGTAACGGTGGGTCTTGTGAAGGGAGAGGAGTTGAGCCGGAGCCTTATGCCGATTTCGTTGGCGGCGGGTAAATTTCTGGGCGCTGCGGGTTTTGCTGTTCTCTCTCTGGCGGCGATTGCCGCTTTTATCACGACGGCGAACGGCGGGCTTCTCGCCGCGTCTCGGTATCCGATGGCGATGAGTCGGGACCAATTATTGCCCTCGGTCTTGGGGCGGATTAGCAAGCGCTTTTCAACGCCCCATCTCAGCGTGCTTCTAACGGGCGCTTTTATGATTTCCGCGATTGCATTTCTCGATCTCGAAGTGCTGGTGAAGACGGCTTCGACGCTGATGCTGATCCTTTTTATTCTGGTCAACATCAGCGTGATCATCATGCGGGAAAGCCGAATTCAAAGCTACCGCCCAAAGTTTAAATCGCCGTTATATCCGTACATTCATATTTTGGCCGTTCTGGCCTACGGTGCTTTGATTGTTGATATGGGTTGGGTGCCGTTGTCGATTACGGCCGGATTTGTCGGTATAAGCGCTGGTTGGCATGGGTTTTACGTTCGCAGGCGAGTCAGTCGGGCCTCAGCGGTTATGCACATTGTCGAGCGCGTTACCGCCCGGGAACTCAAGACCGTCACGCTTGAGAACGAACTACGCGATATATTGCTCGAACGAGACGACGTTATCGAGGATCGTTTTGACCATCTGATCCGTGATTGTCATATCCTGGACTTTAGAGGCAAAAAAGATGCAGAGAAGGTCTTCCAGGACGTCTCCAAAGTTTTGGCTGAGAGGCTCCAAAGCAACGAATACGTTCTTTTTGAAAAATTCCTCCATCGTGAGGCGGAAGGCGGAACCGTCATCCAGGCGGGTTTCGCTATCCCTCATATCATCGTGGATGGCGAGCACCAGTTCGATGTTCTCCTTGTCCGCGCCCGCGACGGTATTACCTTCCGTGGTGCTCCCGATCCGGTTAAGATCATGTTCGTCCTGGCCGGCAGCCGGGATGAACGGAACTATCACCTTAGAGCTCTGATGGCGATCGCCCAGATCGCCCAGGAAAAGGATTTCGAGCAAAGGTGGCTCGCGGCCAGAGATACCGAGACGATTAGAAACCTGATCTTACTTTCCGCACGAAAACGGGATTCCAATCGTTAAGTTCGCACTTGTGTCATAGATTCTGGGTTCTCGGGATTCATCTGAGGGTTATCCAAAAAGAGGTTGACGTCCGTAATCCTTGCCAGTAGAATCTTCCGGTTTTGAAAGTGAATGAATGAATGCTTAGTAGGAGGTCATAAAAATATATGTCTAAGGCAAAAGAATTACTCAAAGAGAAACTAACGGCTGAGAATTATCGCAGACTCACAGCCCTGGACAATCCGAAGATGCACGAATTCGTCGCCGACGCCATCGAACTGACCGGTGCGGCGTCGGTTTTCGTCTGTGCTGATTCCGATGAGGACAGGGCCTATATTCGGGAACTGGCGGTCAAGAATGGAGAAGAGATACCGCTGCACATCCCCGGCCATACGTGCCACTTTGATGGTTACTACGATCAGGCGCGCGACAAGGCCAGGACGAAGTACTTGCTGGAGCCCGGCTCAGACTTGGGGGCCAGTCTGAATTCCGTCGAAAAGCAGGCTGGCATCGAAGAAGTTCGCTCTTTTTTGAAGGACTCGATGGTCGGCCGGGAGATGCTTGTGTGTTTCTTCTGTCTGGGACCGTTGGATTCGGAGTTTTCGATCCCGTGCATCCAAATCACGGATTCGCCCTACGTGGCCCACAGCGAGACCATTCTTTATCGGCCCGGCTACGAGCAGTTTAGAAAGATCGGCTCATCGCCTGATTTCTTCAGATTTCTGCATTCGGAGGGCGCTCTTGAGAATAACGTCAGCAAGAATATCGACAAGCGGCGCGTTTATATTGACCTCGGAGAAGAGATCGTCTATAGCGTCAATACCCAGTATGGGGGTAATACAATTGGCCTCAAGAAACTGGCTTTGCGATTGGCGATCCAGAAGGCTTCGAGAGAGGGCTGGCTGGCCGAGCACATGTTCGTCCTCGGCGCCCACGGCCCGGGCGGTCGCGTGACGTACTTCACCGGCGCGTTTCCGTCGGCTTGTGGAAAAACCTCGACCTCCATGCTTCCCGGACAAACCATCGTCGGCGATGATATTGCGTATTTCCGCAAAGTGGACGGTCAGGTGCGTTCGGTAAACGTTGAAAAGGGCATCTTTGGCATCATTCGCGATGTCAATGCGAAAGACGATCCGATTATTTACCAATCCTTGACGGTCCCCTGCGAAGTGATCTTCTCAAACGTTTTGATTGACGATGCAAAGAAGCCGCACTGGCTGGGTATGGGAGCGGAACTGCCCCCGGAGGGTACGAATCATTCGGGCCGATGGCATCCGGCTAAAACAGATTCAGACGGCAATGAGGTTACCGCCTCGCATAAGAATGCGCGGTACTGCTTGAACATTCCGGATCTTTCGAATCGCGATCCCATGCTGGATGATCCCAATGGTGTGCTGGTCGGCGGCGTTGTTTACGGGGGGCGCGACAGCGACACATGGGTGCCCGTCGAGCAGGCCTATAGCTGGGCCGAGGGGATCCTTATCAAGGGCGCTTGTCTCGAATCGGAAACCACCGCCGCCACGCTTGGCAAGGAAGGCGTCCGAACGTTCAATCTGATGTCGAATCTCGACTTCCTCTCGATTCCGCTCGGTCGATACATCCAGAACAATCTGGACTTCGCTGAGGGGATAGAGAATCCGCCGCTCGTGTTCTCGGTGAATTATTTCCTGAAGGATGAAAACGGTCGGTACTTGAACGGGATGGCCGACAAGCTCGTTTGGATCTTATGGGCTGAGCTTCGCGTCAACGGTGATGTTGAGGCAATCGAAACCCCGACCGGTCTGATCCCGAAATATGAAGATCTTCAGAAACTATTCAAAGAGCATCTGGATGCGGACTATAGCCGGGACGATTATATCCGGCAGTTTACCATTCGCATCCCGGAGAATCTGGCCAAGTTTGACCGCGTCGAGAAGATTTATAAAGAGAAAGTTTCCGACACGCCTCAAATCCTATTAGAGACCTTTCTCGAGGTTCGCTCGCGTCTCAAGGCCGCGGCGGACAAGCACGGCAATGCCATCTCGCCGTTTGATTGGGTCGGTTAGTTCAAGTTTGAATACAGAGAGCGAAATATGTGGGCAGCGATGCTAAACCGAAAATGTATGAAAATCGCAATCCTGGTATGTGCGAACCTGCTCGCGATTTCGATGGCTTCTGACGTCAGAGCGGATTCCGATACGGTCGAGCGCTGGGGAATTTTTGAATTAGTACTCCAGGGACCTTCGGCGGGCAATCCCTTTGCCGACGTCGAACTGCGCGCTGAATTCCGACAGAAGAATCGCATCTTGAGGCCGGAGGGGTTCTATGACGGCGATGGCGTCTATCGGATTCGCTTCATGCCCGATACACTGGGTGAGTGGTCGTATGAAACCGAGAGCAGCCAGAAGGAGTTGGACGGCCAAAAGGGCGAATTCACCTGTGTGAAGCCGGCTCCAGGCAATCACGGGCCGGTTCGCGTCCATAAGACCTGGCACCTTGCGTACGCCGACGGGACGCCGTACTTTCAGGTCGGCACGACGTGCTATGCCTGGGCGCATCAGGGCAATGCGATGGAGGAGCAAACCTTGACCACCCTCAAGGAAGCGCCGTTCAACAAAATGCGGATGTGTGTCTTTCCGAAGAGCTATTCGTACAACAAGAACGAGCCTCAGTTCTACCCGTTCCAGGGCAAACCGCTTACGAATTGGGATTATAGTCGTTTCAATCCTGAATTCTTCCGGCATTTTGAACAGCGGGTAGGGGAGCTTCGCGATTTAGGGATCGAAGCCGATCTTATTCTGTTTCATCCTTACGACCGGTGGGGCTACGCGAAGATGGATACACGAACCGACGATCGGTATTTGCGTTATATCGTGGCCCGGCTGGCCGCCTACCGGAATGTATGGTGGTCGTTCGCCAACGAGTACGATTTGATGAAATCCAAGACGATGGCGGATTGGGACCGTTTCTTTCAAATCGTTCAACAGCACGATCCGTATCATCACATGCGAGGCATTCACAATTGCCGGGGCTTTTACGACCACACCAAGCCCTGGGTGACACACGCGAGCATCCAAAGCTCCAATCTCGCACAAGGGCTTAAGTGGCGTGACCAATACAACAAACCGACCATCTACGACGAGTGCAAATACGAGGGCAACATCCCCCAGGGCTGGGGCAACATCACCGCGAAGGAACTCGTGCACAGATTCTGGCTCGGCACGATAGGCGGTTGCTACGTCGGGCACGGTGAGACGTACAAACACCCGAAAGACATTCTCTGGTGGTCGAAAGGCGGCGTGCTGCACGGGCAAAGCCCGGCCAGGATCGCATTCCTGAAAAAAATCATGGGGCCGACTCCCTTCGAGGACATGATGCCGACCGAGCTTGCCGGGGGCAATCCCGTACTTGCGAAAAAGGGCCAATTGTACTTTGTCTATTGCACATCTTCTGCGCCGGTGAGCCTGGATTTACCCGGTCCCGGGGCATACAAAGTCGACGGCATCGATACATGGAACATGACCATCACCTCTCATGGCAATGCTTCACCCGGTATGTTCAGCTTCGTCGCGACTCAGCCGAACTATCTCCTTCGGTTGAGCGTTTATGCACCGGGTGAGAAGACGCGACCGGAAGCGAAGGTCTCTGCCGAACCTGCCGAAGGGACAGCTCCTTTGAAGGTGCAATTTTCGTCATCGACGCTGTTGCAACGCAAATGGGATTTTGGAGACGGGAACTCATCGTCCGAGAAAAACCCGGCTTACACTTATGAAAAACCGGGCCTTTATACCGCCACGCTGACGGTTACGGACAAGGACGGACTTTCTTCAATCATACCACTGGGCGTTGCTGTGGATCGGGCCGCTGATACGCCGATAGTAAAAGTGGGTTTCAAACAAGGCGAAAGACCAGGTATCAAAACGCACGGCAGGATTGATCGCGGCAGAGATGGCTCTTATGATTTTGGCTCTCGAGAGCCGTGGAAATGGATTTCGGTTGGCGACGGTCCCATTGAAGCATTGGAAGGATTGCGGTCTTTTACAATCCTCGGCTGGGCGAAGCCAATGAGTCTAAAGACAGGAAGCGGTGGAAACCGCATTGCTTTCAACTTGAAATACGATCGTTCGGGATTCGATCTGGTCCATCTGAAAGATGGACAGCTCCGGTTGGCGGTCAATGAATGGCCCGACCGCGTGCACCATGACAGTTCGCCGGGCAAGCTTAGAATCGGCGAATGGACATTTTTTGCCGTCACATACGATGGGACCAAACCGAAGGAGAATGTTCGCTGGTTTTTCGGCGATGCGGACCATCCTGCCCGACTTGTCAAAACAACGAATTATTCTCGCGGTCCAACGGGCACCTCAAGCGGTACGCTGACCATTGGCAATTATAATGAAAGCATTCATCGGCACGGTAAAGATCGGCAATTCCGCGGGAGTCTTCTGGGGATAGAGATCTTCGGCAGCCGGATCGGACCGCGCGGCGCCCTACTACTGAGCGATATTCGCGAACGTCAGCGACACAATTCACAGCGATTTTGACTTTATATCAGTAGAATCGTCACAGAAAGGAAAGCGTCAATGGAAAAGAAAAGCGTTCGGACGGGCATCATCGGTGCAGGTTTTGCCGCAACGTTTCATTTCGAATGTTTGAAGAAGGTTTACGGAACCCACGTGAACGTCGAGGGCGTGTTTGCCATCGACACCGAGCAAGCGGCCGCTTTTGCCAGAAAACGGGGAATTCGGGCTTACAACAGCTTGGAAGAGCTGCTCGATCAAGTGGATGTGATTCATGTTTGCACACCGCCGGTGGTTCACGAGTCGATTGCGATTGCCGCCCTCGAACGGGACAAGTGCGCCATCGTGGAAAAGCCGCTCACCGGTTACTTCGGCGACGGCTCCGATGATTTCAACGGGGATACGTTCGCCAAGCAGGACGCGCTCGACCACTCGCTGGCGAGCATCGAGCGAATGTTAGCGGCGGAAAAGAAGAGCAAAGGCAAGATTCTGTACGCCGAAAACTGGATTTACGCGCCTTCGATACAGAAGGAACGCGAGATCATCGAGAAAACCGGCGCCCAGATCCTCTGGATGCACGGCGAAGAGGCCCACTCCGGATCCCACGCGACCACGTATGCCTATTGGAAATTCTCCGGCGGCGGGGTCATGATCGGCAAGGGTTGTCACCCGCTGACCGCGGCGCTCTATCTCAAACGCGTCGAGGGCAAAGCGAAAAACGGCAAGCCGATTTTACCCAGGGCCGTCTCAGCGCGCGCTCACGCCATTACCCGCCTGAAAGGCTTCGAGGACAAAGGACACATTCGTTGCGACTATCACGACATCGACGATTTTTCGTTGATGCATGTTGTTTTCGAGGACGGCACGATTGCCGATATTTTCGCTTCCGATATTATCCTCGGGGGCATCCATAACTGGCTGGAGGTCGCCGCCAACAACCATCGGACCATGTGCAACATCAATCCGAACTCGGCGATGAAAACCTACAATCCGGTCGAAGATTATTTCAACGATATCTACGTGGTCGAAAAAACCGGCACTAAGCAGGGCTGGTCGAATCCGTCGCCCGATGAGGATTGGTTCACAGGGTACCCGCAGGAAATGGAGGCCTTCTACAGAACCATTGCTTACGGCGAACCGGTTGAGAGTGACAGTAATATCGCCGCCGATTGTATCTCGACGATCTACAGCGCTTACGTCTCTGCCGAAAAAGCCGGAGCGGAAGTGGCCGTCAAGACGTTTTGATGTACTGCATGGATCAAAAGGAAACACGAGAACCGAGAGTCATTTTTTTCGCGCCGTCTGTGTATGAGCACGCTGCGAGAGTCATCGATCGAAGTCCGTGGGATGTATCCCGTGACGGCGATCTTCTATCAAAAGGGCATGCCGAAGCATTCCGTCTTTACAATCACAATCCGGTTGTCGTAGGCATTGACATTTATAACCTCGAAGCCGAAGCATACGGCGCGCCCGTTCATCAACCCGATGCAAACGGGATTCCGGCTATAACGAAACATCCGTATGGAACCGTCAAGGAATTACTGGGCTTGGAACCGCTCGATCCGCGTAAAGACGGCCGCATCCCGATGGTTATCGAGGCCGCCAAACACGTCGCCGGAGAATATCCCCAGGCCGACGTCAGAGTTCCGCTAAGTGGCCCATTCTCATTGGCGGCCAATCTTGTGGGATTCGAGAGCTTACTTTGCGAGATTTATACTGATCCGGATCTCGTCGGCCGCACTCTTCGGCATCTTGTAGCCGGGCAAGTGGAATTCTGCAAGGAAGTCGTCCGTCAGGGTTTGGATATTGCCTTTTTCGAGTCGGCGGCGACACCGCCGTTACTGGCGCCGCATCAATTCAGGGATGTCGAACTGGGCGCTCTGGTGAAGATCATGGAAGAAACATCAGCGGTCGTGGGCCATCCCGTTCCCTGTATCATGGGCGGGGACACACTACCCATTCTTGACTACATCATCGACACGGGGACGGGTTATGTTTGTTGTCCGGCGAAGACACACCAGCCAAAGTTCATGGCGAAAATGCAGGCCCATCCCGACGTCATGGTGAGAATCAACATGGACCCCGGCGGGATGAGTTCAAAAAATTTCGACGTTGTTCAAAAGGAAGTTGACAGAGTTGTGGCTCTGGCAGAGAATAGAGAAAAAGTTTGCATCGGCACCGGCTGCCTGCCGTTCGAGGCGGACCCCGACGTGGTTTTGAAGACAAAAGAGTATGTCTTGTCGTTGGGAAAGTAAAAGATCAAAACTCAAAATGTAAAATTGGGGAAGCCATAAAGGAAATGTAAAAATCAAAGTGTAAAATGCAAAATTAAGGAAGTCATCGTCGCGAAGCGATGATTCCATAACTTTTAGTTTTAATTTTTGATCTTTGATTTTCCTTTGGCTATTCCGTAATTTTGATTTTTAATCTTCGCATTTTAATTTTGCAATAGCAGGAGACCCGAGTATGACGTCTAATCAAAATCAGCAGGGCGCTTCCGGCAAGGAAGCACAAGTCATGCACATGAATCCCCGCATCGAGAAAGATCGCCAGATGATTCTGGATGCGGAAAAGAAGGGCAGAGGGGCGCTGTTCAAGGTGTTCGTAAAGTTATCGGGACCCGGCTGGTTGCAGAGCGGCATCACGCTCGGCGGCGGCTCGCTGTCATCGAGTCTTTACTTGGGCGTGCTGGTGGGCTTTAGCTTCATGTGGCTTCAGCCCCTGGCGATGATCCTGGGCATTATCATGCTCAGCGCCATCGCGTACGTTACCCTCTCGACGGGAAACAGACCCCTGCGAGGCATTAACGAACACGTCAGTCCCATCCTCGGCTGGGGCTGGCTGCTCGCTTCCATGATGGCGAACCTCGTCTGGTCATTGCCTCAATTTGCCCTCGGAACCGCCGCGCTGAGGCAAAACCTGCTGCCCGGACTCATCGGCCCCGGAGCCATGGGAGAGATACCCGGAAAGATGATCGCCGGTTTAATCTTCCTTGCGATTGCCCTGACGGTGACGATGACCTATGGCGCCGGGGGGAAGGGTGTCAAAATCTTCGAGATTATGATTAAGACGATCGTGAGTATTATCGTGCTGAGTTTCATCGGCGTTGTTCTCAAACTCAGCCTCGAGGGAAAGATTATCTGGGGCGAGATCCTCGGCGGCCTTATTCCCGACCTGAGCTTGTTCATGAAGCCGACCGACAAGATTATGCCTCACATAGAAAGGGTCACTGAGAATTTCCGACCCTTCTGGACGAACATGATCGTAGGCCAACAGCGTGACGTTATGATTAGCGCCGCGGCTACCGCCGTCGGCATTAATATGACGTTCTTACTGCCGTACTCGATGCTCCGCAAGGGTTGGGACAAGCATTTCCGCGGCCTGGCGATCTTCGATCTGTCCACAGGTTTGTTCATTCCTTTTATCCTCGCAACGGGCTGTGTGGTCATTGCATCGAGCAGCCAGTTTCATGCGATACCGGCGCAAGGCCTGGTCGCCGATGAGCCGGGTGGAACAATCACAGAGGAACCGGCTGCGAACCTTGTCGGTCCTTACAAAGGACTCCTCAAAGACAGGCTCAAATTCGATATCGGGCAAGAGGCATTCGACAAGCTCACCCCGGAACAAATAACAACAAGAACGGAAGCTCTGCCTTGGGCCGACAAGAGAATGGCGGCGATGCTGGTCAAGCGAGATGCCTTTAATCTGGCCGATACGCTGGCGCCACTGACCGGTCCGGTCGTTGCCCAATATCTTTTTGGTTTTGGTGTTATTGGAATGGCATTGAGCGCCGCGACGATGCTGATGACAATCAACGGACTTTGTTTCTGCGAGCTGTTGGGCAGACCACCGAGGGGCTGGACGCAAAAGATCGGGAGCCTGATGGTATCGGTCGGAGCGTTAGGACCATTCTTCTGGAAAGATGCCGCACCCTACCTGGCCGTGCCGACATCCGTCTTTGCGATGGTTCTATTGCCGATTGCCTACTTCGCGTTCTTCCTGCTCATGAACCAGAAAACCTTCCTGGGCAATAACATGCCACGGGGAGGAAAACGTATTCTCTGGAATGTCCTCATGACTCTGGCAGCCGGCGCGGCATCATTCGGAAGTGTATGGAGTCTGTGGTCGAAGCTTCAGTGGCTTGGCATCATACTGCTCATTAGTTTCATCGCTCTGTGCGTCGTCGTTCACTTTGTCCGTAAGAAACCTCAAACAGCATGACGGGCGAGCAATGGTCTAAATTACTGGCTGTGATTCATGGCGAGGCCGTTGAGCCGGTGCCGACGGGCTTTATTATCGACAGCCCCTGGCTTCCCGGCTGGGCGGGGATATCCATCCTCGATTACTATGCCAGCGAATCGATGTGGTTCGAGGCCAATCTCAAAGCCGTGAACCAGTTTCCCGATGTCATGTTTTTGCCCGGTTTCTGGTCGGAATTCGGCATGTGCACCGAACCTTCTGCGTTCGGCGCCAAATGCTCATGGGAGGAAAATGAATTTCCTTATGCCGACAAGATCATCACTGACATTCAGGCGGTTTCTACCCTCACCAAGCCGAATCCCAAAAAGGACGGCCTGCTGCCTTTCGTTCTCAGCCGCCTGCAACATTACACGAATCCCATGGAGCAAGAAGGGCATAGCATCAAGTTCGCCGTTTCACGCGGCCCGCTCAATATTGCCTCGTTCCTGATGGGCACGACGGAATTTCTCATGGCGATCCGAACCGATCCCGCTCAGATGCACACGCTGCTTGGAATCATTACGGATTTTATCGTCGAATGGCTCGAACTTCAGGCGCAAACGTTCCCCTCCATCGACGGCGTACTCATCCTCGACGATATTGTCGGCTTTATCGGAGAGGATGATTTCAAGGAAACGGCGCTGCCGTACCTCACACGAATTTTCCAATCGCTCGATGTCGCCGTGAGGTTCTTCCACAACGATGCGGCGGGCCTGGTCTGCGCTCCTTATCTGGCGCAAATGGGCGTGAATCTTTTCAACTTCAGCTATCAACACACTCTGGCCGAGATGAAGGAACTGACGGGCGGTGAGGTCACATTATTTGGGAACATCCCCACACGGGACGTCCTGGCGGCGGGCACGCCTGATAACGTGCGAAAGAGTGTTGAGTCGGCGCTGGACTCGGTTGAAGACAAACGCCGGATTATCCTCTCATGCGGCGGGGGTATGCCTCCCGACGTCCCGACCGAGAACATCGAGGCCTTCCTGGCCGCGCGCGATGATTTATTATAATCCGTATTACAATCTGTCGAACAAGCCATGTTTGTTCATGGCTTAATAATGGCTACCGATAATCCGCACCGGTCAAACTTTCAAGTACGGACTGCTGCCAATCGCGAAGCTGCTTCTCCATATTCTCAGCGATCTCTTTGTGCGACCCAAACAGATTGTGTTCTTCAGCGGGATCGTCGATTAGATCAAATAACTCAATAGCCGATCGATCTTTCGGTTGAGCATCAACGACGAGCTTGTAGCGATTGTCCAGCATGACGCGAGCCCCGCCGAAGTCTCGTTCGGAAATATCCGGATAATGAAAATTGCGGAAGGTGCGCGTATATTTACCGGCCATCATTTTGACCAGCGGCGTTGTGCCCTCTTGCAGTATAGGATCGATATACGGTTTGGAATCGCGTGAAGAAACTCTTCCCGTGTTGAAGTTCCAGAAGAAAATAGGGCTGGGGCGCTTCCGCATCTCGCCGTTGATTAATGGCGTCAAGCTAATCCCATCCATCGGTCGATTCGGCAAAGGCTGGCCCGCCAACTCACATAACGTTGGAAGCATATCGCTGGTCACCGAGTTAACGTTGGAGACCCGTGGCTCTCGAATCCGCGCCGGCCATTCAATCACACCGGGAACGCGTACACCTCCTTCGTACATCGTCCCTTTTTGTCCGCGGAAAGGCGTCGTGATACGTCCGCTTGACGGAACACCATTATCACCACAGTACCAAACCAACGTATCCTGTCGCAAACCCGCTTCTTTGAGGTAATCGCGTAAATTACCAATCGCGCGATCCATCGCGGTAATTTCAGCATACCGCTCGCGCAACACGTCGCCTAATGGGCGCCTGACAGGACGTCCCGTTTCATTTGAGGTGAGTGTAACCATACGCTCTTTGTATCCGGCGGGAAGATTGTCGTACAACGCAAGGTCATCCGCTAAACCACTGTAGGGTTCATGAGGCGAGCCAAACCAAACGACGGCAAGAAACGGTTGCTTTTTCTTCTTCGCTTCTTTGATAAACTGAATCGTCTCGTCGACGATGATTTGCGAACTCTCACCACGGAACTTTTCGGGAGGCCCTCCGTTGCGCGATAGCGTCGGATCAATCTCGAAAAAGTTATCATGCGAAAGCCATTGGTCGAAACCCATCGCTCCCGGATTGGTCGGAGACTGAGCCTTAACGGGACCCAAGTGCCATTTGCCAAAGTGACCACAAGCGTATCCGGCTTTGCTTAGAATCTGAGCAATGCTAATCTCATCGGGGCGAATCGACCAATTAGGGGCGAAGGTACCGTACCGATTTGGATGTCGCCCCGTCATGACACTGCCCCGCGTTGGCGAGCAGGACGGATGCGCTGAATAGAAGCGGTCTAATCTCAATCCCTGTGCAGCCATCTTATCCAAAACCGGCGTCTTTAAATGTGGGTGGCCGTTGTATCCTACTTCGTCCCAGCCATGGTCATCCCCCATCAAGAGAATAAAATTCGGGAGTTCGTCTGCCAGTACTGAACCGCCCGTGGCTGAAATCGCGCATACAACCAAAAACGTTCGTATAATAATCCTATGCCGTATCGTTGACTGACTCATCTCACATTTTTCCATCGAATCTCCAGGGTACCTAACAGTTAAACGAACCGATAAAGAATGAAGATACATTGTAGCACTATCTGGAGATCGTACAACTATCACTTGGACAAATTCCGGCCGGCAAATACGATCGATGAAGTCCGAGAGCACATCGCCGTTTTCGGAATCTTGAAAAGCCTCGTACGAATGAACTGTCTGTTTACTGAGGGCTTGAATTCATGTGATCCCACATCGACGCGCTGGTCGAGACGAAGGCTCTGACGAACGGTGAGGTCACGTTGCCTGGGAACATTCCCACGCGGGATGTTTTGGCGGCGGGTACGCCTGATGATGTGGGAAATAGCGTTAAGTCGGCGCTGTCTTCGGTTGAAGACAAACGCCGGATGATCCTCTCATGCGGCGGGAGTATGCCTCCCGACGTCCCGACCGAGAACATCGAAACTTTCCTGACCGCCGTCGGTTACTCCACGTCATAGAGAACGATGGACGATAGGCAACGGACGACGATAGGCCTTCATACTTCTATCACCCCTCGTTTTACCATTTTTCCATGGCTTTTGAAGGCAGGCTTCGGCACACGTCCTCGATGATGACCTGGACCTTCTTTTCTTCATCGGGTGAAAGAGGTAAGCCGGACGTTGGGCCGACCGGGCGGGTCGAGGGACCGCTGAGCAAATCGTCTCCCTGCGCATCTCCTGCACCCATTCCGAAGAAGCCGGATCCGCCTGCGGCGCCGCGACCCGAGCTGTGAGCGATCCACAGGATACTGCCGTCCTCGACCTCGATCATGGTCGCCGTGATGGATATGGCGTCGCCGAAGTGGGGCACGTTAATCGTCAACACCGCCGGGGCCTTCAGGGCCAGGCCGATCTCCACGGCCTCTTCGGGATTGCTCAAATCCACGCCGGCGGGTTCATTCACTTCGGCCGCCCGACGGGACAACAGCCTGCGGACCTGAGGCCGGCCGATGGGCGCGTAGCCGTGCTCCAACAATTCAATCGCGAAGAATTCGGCTATTTGATCCCGGGCCGTTTCGCTCCGGATCGTTCCCTCGACGGAGACAATCGCCACTTTCTCGACGCCGCTGAAATCATAGCCGAGTCGGGCGGAGCTTCGCTCCTCGGTCGACGAGGAACAACCGCCGATGAACAAAGCACATGCGAGCAACATATACAGAGTGGTTTTCATAATCATGATCTCCCACATAAAAAAACATTATGAATCTATTGGACACATTTTATCATAAATAGCGAGATTCAGATATTGGAATTTATCGTTTTCTCCGGCCGGCTCGGCCACTTCAAGGTATCGAACAGAAACTCGCTGGCCTGGCGGATCATCACGGCCGGTGGGCAAGGGGACATCTCAATCGAGCCGACGATATCGTTGTTGTACGGACTCAGGCTTTCGAGCAGATAATCCCACGCTTCAACAGGCATCCCGCCTCCGCACCAGAATCGACACAAGCCCTGATAAGCCGAACGATCGTCCGGAAAACCGAAACTATCCCCCGACATCCTCGTTCGGATTGGCGCGGGATGATGGGCCGGTCCGTAGTGATCATTCAGGTGCAAATGAGCGACCCTGGGACCCAGATCGTCCACGTACTGATTGAACGAATATTCCCCGTCGCGCCAGGCAGAGCTGATATCAAGACAATACCGGACGGATTCAAACCTCTTTCCCACTTCTTTGAGCATCGCCAATCGTCCCGACTCGAGGCACAATGTAACGTCCCTTTCCTCGGCCAGTTGGATAACCTGATCGGCGAAGTCGCAACCGTTGAGTCCGCCATTGGCGGATTCATCCGGAATCCCGATACTTTGCAGGTCCGTCACGATATGGGCGCCTAACATCGCGGCGCATTCGATCTGCTCGCTCCACTGCGCCAAAGTCGGATTGTCGTGCCGCGAACGCATCGCGACCAGCATGCCTTCGGTCGCGGCGACAAGACGGGGCCAGTTGCGTCTTTCATATCGGCATTCGTGCCGACTTTTGATGTTCGGCCATAACTCGATCCCGAAGCCTAAAGATCTCAAGAATTCGCATTCGGCTTCGAGCGAAAGCGAATGCTCTCGCCCCCAAAAAATCATCGATGATACGACATACCTAATTTGCATTGCATAAACTCCACGATCCCGAAGTACTCCGGGACTCAGTTGCCAGGCCGTTATCCTCCATCCTGAGGTCCTTCGCCAATCCTGATTCCCGAAGGTCTTCGAGATTAGGATGGCCCCCTGAAGGCGGTTTCCTGTACTATTATCGTTAAAAAACAGCCGCAGATTCAAAGTTTGTGCGAAAAAATCGCCTTTTTTAGCCTGATTCCGCACACTTTGTGACCAGATCGGACAGCAAAGCCTTTTATTAGAAGACATTATCTTCATAAACCCGAGGGGAACGGGGCCGAAGGCTGTTTTCTGAAAAGGATGAAAGATATTTCGGGACGTGCACAATATGTCGATCCGGATTCTCGTACGAATTGCCAATATGAGCATCATCAAAGCGCATGGGATACGAAACTGCAGGGACGAAGTCTAACAAAAAAAATCTTTTTGAAAATCATCGAAGGATTCTTCTGTCAAACGAGGAATAATAAGGTAGTGAACGCTCAGTAAAACGACGGGCCTGCTGAAAAAGATGTGAGTTGATATGGAAGTTGATCGAGAAACTTTCGTTGTAAGAAACGCTCAGAAGGGTGACGAAAAGGCATGGCGGTATCTGTTTGAGTCGCATTTTGAGCCGGTGCAAAGATATTGTCTGAGCCTGTCATCAGGCCGGCGTGACCTGGCCGAGGAGATCACCCAGCAGGTCTTCATGACGGCGGCCCATCGTATCGGCAAGTTCAAGCCGCAGAAAGGAAGTTTTCGTGCGTGGCTCCTCGGCATTGCAAAAAACCGCTTTTTGAAGGCCCAGTCCGGAGAACTCCGGCAGAAATACCATGAGAAAAAATGTTCGGAACAAACTTCAGAAAGGAAGAAAGCAGATGCCCCGGAACTCTTTGTCTATGAGACACTCGCCCGGCTGCCGGCCCACTACCGTTCCGTGCTGGAGGCGAAGTATCTGGAAGGGCTCACAGTGAATGAAATAGCCGAGACCAACGGTAGTACCCCCAAGGCCGTTGAATCACTGTTGGGTCGGGCTCGGGATAAATTTGCACAGGTTTATAAAATCCGCGATGAGTCTTAACCGGTCATAGGAGTTAAAACGATGAGTAACCAAGATGTTAATAAGTTAATAGAGGATGCCTTCAATGCATCCCCATCGAATGACGCTTTTAAAAGCCAATTACTACAGGACTCAACCGCAGTTTTCATAAGAGACAGAACGTTTAAACATCGAATGCGAATGACGGGACTCATCGTCGCGATCCTGTTGGTTACGACAGCGGCGTTTTTCAGCGGACGGATATCAGTTACCGAAAGGATAACGAACCAGCAAGTCGCCGTTCGGACTGCCGATGAGGATAAAGATAGCGTCAGGGTCTCGAAAGATATGGTGGTCTGGCTGAACGCCGCCCGGTTCTTCGCCCAGCTTGGAATGGAAGAACGAGCGGCCCTTTCTTACAAACAGGCAAGCGACTTAATCCCCTACGACATGCCGGCTATGAATCAACAGGCCGATCTGGGAACACAGAGTTTATACAGCTCCATCGACTCCACGAAAGCGTCCATCGAACAAGTGCGTTCAACAGCAATCCTCAACGACTGGGGATTGCCGAATGAAATGTTAAGCAAAATGACGACACAACATTTTTGGAGGTTAGAACCATGAGAACGAATTTAAGAAAAGAAGGTCTATTGTTCTGTTGTACGTTTCTGTTGTTGGCCGGGTTGACAAACACGGCAATCGCTAAAGATAAAGCGAGTGTTCTGAGTCGCGTGCAAACGATTGATGATCGTGAATTGGGTGAGCTCATTCGGGTCGCGTTGAAAAACATGCCGGAATCCAAGCGTTTGGCGAAAATCCATCCCCGAAGCAAAGACTACGCAGAGCAAAAGGAAGCGGTAGAGAAAGTGAAGCTCGAAACCGTTCGTCTCGTGACCGAAGCTTATGTGGAGATCAAGCTCCTCGACTCCCAAATAGAGCAAACCGATGCAAAACTGCACTCGGCAGGATTGCCCGATCCTCTCGCGCGAGAATTGATTTTGGCAAAGGCGGAACTGGAATCCCAGCGTGATATAAAACTGGCCCAGCTAAGAGAAACGATGCATATTATTCCTAAACACGCCCTGGGAATGAAACCCATCAAATACTTGAACGGGTGGCTGAAATTACGAGTGATAGGCAGTCAAATTTGTGTTTTCACCTGTTCGAAACCGTTCAATGAATATAGATTCGAAATGCGCCATCATTTCGTGAAGCTCGTGACCAGTAAGGAGACAATAGCTTACGCCGAAGATTTCATGGTGAACAAGGATCACTTACCTGTACGAATCGATATTTCGCGGAATATTGAGGGTATTAAGATATCGGAAGATCTTCATAAGAAAATGATAGACACCATAAAGACCTTAGGACTGGAGATGGAAGCTGAGGTTCACCTGGACGAGACAATTCATACAATGTCCGAAACGAGTATTTACGTGGAACATGGGAAAATAGGCAACGGTCATCGGACAAGGAGAATGGGACGTGAGATAATTCGCGAGCTTACAGGTCTAATCGATCCCAATGATCTCAGTGCTCATCTTAATGATTGCTTATTCTCACGGCCGGGCTTACTCCCTCAAAAAATCAACATCCTGTATGAGGAAGATGATGACAAGGATTTGGCCTTGCATATCATCCAAATTATTGAAGGGATTACCAAAAAAACAGGTCTGGAGGAACTTATCGAGATAAACCTAC
>CAYZAT010000006.1:0-29667 GCA_964476475.1 uncultured Pirellulales bacterium | reverse complement strand
ATCCCACACGCGACAACGCCCGTAAAAACGGCCTGTGGGGCAACATCATGGCCGGCGGCGCAGGCATCGAATGGTACTTCGGTTACAAACATCCGCACAGCGACCTGACCTGTCAGGACTGGCGCACCCGCGAGAAGGTCTGGGATCAATGCCGCATTGCGCTGGAGTTCTTCAGGAAATATAGAATCCCATTCTGGGACATGAAATGCGAAGACGGGATGACCGAGAACACCGACGATTATGTTTTCTGCAAACCCGGTGAAATCTATCTGGTTTATCTCAAGCACGGCGGCAAAGTTGAGCTGAACATAACCGGCGGCCATTTCAACTACGGCTGGTTCAATCCACGCACGGGCGACGGTCTAAACAGTCTGCTTCACACAGGCTCGATTAAAGCCGGGCGAAAAGTCGAACTCGCCGCACCCGACAGAAATGACTGGTTGCTCGTGATAAAAGGCGACGGCAAGTTGAAGCTCGCTTCCGATCAACCTCCTGCTCCAAAAGTGATCCCGGACGCGAAAGGCGCGATTGTTCTGAAAGCCACTCGGGATTTTCAGATCGTAACCGGGGGCGGTTTTGTGCCCGCATACAAAGACGATGGCCACGACGCCCTGGCGATTGATCCGGGTCAATATAAAGATAAGTTCGCCGCCGCCAAGGCCACATTTGCCGGTAAGGCAGGTACGTATGATATCACATTGACCACGATGACCGAGACGGACGGAGAATCCACGTATAAAGTCCTGATCGGCGGCAAGCTTGTGGGCGGGTTCATTAATCCCAAGACGTCGGTTGACTACAAACCAACGCAAAAGACCTGGAAGAACGTCTCCGTCGCCAGGGGAGCGACATTAAGAGTGGAATTCAACACGGCCACCAACAGCAACAAGAGAACCGGTCGAATACCCTATGCACGCGGCCGCTGGATCGCCCTGACACTGGTGCCAACCGGCGCAAAAACGAAAGCAAAAACGTCTCCGCGTAAAAGAGTCCTCCCAGCCAGCGATGGGACTACAACCTTTGAAGAGGTCGACGGCCTGGTCGCCGTCGAGGCTGAGCATTATGCCGTACAAACCGATACGGAAATAAGACAGTGGTATGTCACGACGATAGACCGGACACCGAATGTCACTCCAGACGGCGATGAGAACCATGCCGGCTCGGCGAGCGGTGGAGCTTATCTTGAGATTTTGCCCGATACCCGCCGGAATCACGGCAACAAGCTCATCGGTGGCGAGAACTTCTCCAACGAGCCGGGCAAGCTGGGCGTCCTGGTCTATCCGGTTCACTTCAACACGCCGGGCCGGTATTACGTATGGGTTCGTGCGTACTCAACCGGTAGCGAGGACAACGGGATGCACGTCGGCATCGACGGCACCTGGCCCGAGTCCGGCCAACGATTGCAATGGTGCGAAGGCAAACGGTCGTGGTGGTGGGAGAGCAAACAGCGAACGCAAAAACAGCATTGCGGTGAGCCGCACAAGATTTATCTCGACATCGAGCAGCCCGGGCTGCACACAATCGAATTCTCCATGCGCGAAGACGGCTTCGAATTCGACAAGTGGCTCATGACCACAGACCGCACCTTCGCCCGACCAACAGATTCCGGCTCCCCAGAGCGCCGCCGCAAAAAGACATAACAGCAATCCAGACTACGCCATCCCAATTTCTATTTGTCCAAACACAATGGGGATGAGATAGTCCCGACCTGGGATTTCCCCTGGTCTGCGTCGCAGAAAAGGTCTATAATGTCTTCAGTGCCTTCGGGCAAGCGAGTATGCGAAAAGACGTTTGGATTCGACGAGCTTTGGACCAAGTGAGGCCAAAATGCGAGTTTGGGCAAAACTGTGGATCGCGATTTCGGTCGTCTGTATCGGACTGACCCTCTACGAAATCCCCAACGCCAGGCGGATGATCCGATTTTCCCGGGCGATGTGGAAAAACCGACATACTGCGGCCGGTAAGCTGAACGTCCCGGCCATCGTGACGGATAGGCTTATTGCAGATGATCCCGAAGCAGGGGATATGCTACGATACTGCCTTACCTATCATACCTATGCCTATGAGAATCCGAACCTGGAGGAGTTGGCCGCTCTGGTAGAGAAGTGGCCGGAAAACGAGTTTTTCCTGTCGCAGTTGGCCGAGGGCCTGACGGAAGAAATTCTTGTTCATGCGCAAGCAGCACTGGCCCTGATCGACCGGCTCATGACACTAAATCCCCAAAACGCTCACAATCGATACTTGCGGGGCTGGATATGCCTGACGGATCCGAATCATCCTCACCGTGAGCAAGATGCTCTTGAGGAATTTGAGATAGGTCACCGCCTGCCGCAATTCTATTTGCCCTACGGCAAATACAAGGCGCGCCTGGACCGGCTCTGTGACAAGGCCAACCTCATTTGGTTTTGGAAACGACCCCAAATCGAGCCTTTCTACAAAGACCTCGCGAGGCAACTTTTACTCACAGATCGAATGAATAGAAGATTTGATGAAAAAATGTTCCACGACCTGAGCGGCTCGGTAGTGAAGATCGGCGACTGTATTGTTGAAAACGCGTATGATTCGGAAACACTGCGCATCGGCGCCACGTTGCTCGGGCCTGGTGAAGGAATCAGACTCACAGAACTGGACCTGCCCGAAACCGAGGCTCGACAAAGCCGGTTGCGGGCGGCTCGGGGGTCGGCGTTGCTGGACAAATACAGGGAATTATCCAACTTGAATGATAACACATTTTACTACGTTACATGGATCGTGATGATTCCGTTTATCTTATTCATTACCATGGTACCCCTGTTGAGTATTGTGATAGAATTCACCCAGGCTCGTTTTAACTGGCCGAAGCCAAAAATCCGTAAATATATCAAGCCGTATATGGTCATCGATGTCGTTTTGTTACTCGTCTTGGTTCTGCTCGCGGTGCTGGAACTGCTGAAGAAACGACCGGAGGGGGAGCTACCCTTATTCTTGTTTTATATGGCTGGCTGGTTCTCATCATGGGGTGCGATCGGATTGCTTGACATCACCCCAGTCAGTTTTTCCCATCTGCGGCGTCCCCGATTATGGGTAGCGGTGCTATGTGGATCCTTATGGTTCAAAGGAGTTGTCTTCTGGATGGCGGGCAGTCTTAACATTACTATACCGGACAATCTAACCGATTGGCTGCGATACGTCGGGCCCCTTCTGTTTTGGTCGGTTCTTTGTGTGCTTATTTGGACCGAAGGAGTATATCGACCAATCGCATCCACAGCAAAACGCTGGAACCGCGCTGCTTTGATAGCTTACTGGATCGTTCTCCTGATGATTTTCCATATCTTCGGCTTGGCCAGTGCCCCGATAGAACGTACTGTTGCCGATCCAATGGCACGTTACCGACCGCTCCCGGGAGCGACGCAAGAGACTTACAACCGTGTTATCCTGGGGCAAGGAGAGGCCGCAGCTTTGTTCACTTCGGGCCCTCATGCCGGCATGCCGAGACGTATCTTTTGCGCCGCACCAAAAGATTTAAAGGCTTTCATTGCTCAACGCCGGGAAGCGGGCAGATCTATGCCTGAAGATTATCTTCTGTATCTGCTTCGAAACTGTAACCGCGACCTGCGGAACATTCTTCTCGAGGAACTCACCGATCCTAACGTTTACGAAGTACTTGAAATCAGAGCTGAATGGGGCGACCGAAGTGTGAAGGAACAATTCGAGCAAATTTATCAGAAGAGACTCGCTGCCTTCCGCAAAACCGATCCGGAGACGTCTGCATATGACCGGTCAAGTATAGGAACACTGCTTGACCTCGCCGGCACGCTGGCCCATATCAGCGATGATCCGGAAGCACAGGAGCGGTTTACTTACTTGATGGAAGAAGTTGTAGATAGAACACGCGGGCTCGGTACGAGACCCGCTCTTGGCGATCCCAGATACACTAATTGGATCATGCAGCCCTTCTGGAAGGCTCTTGGCGAGCTACCTGCGGATCGGGCGGGGACACTGATTAAATCCTATCTGAGGCAGACGCGGTTTGTGGACCTCTCTGCGGACCGGGGTCGTGCCATCATTCACTTAGCGGATTTGTTAGCAGACGGTGACAGAGAGCTGGCTGAGGAGGTTATCGGTGCTCTGGCCGTGTTGCCGAGTGCGCCGGCGTATCACAATGAACCAACCAGAGAATCCGCCCAACAGCGCATCAGAAGACTGACGCGGCATCGAAATAGAAACACTCCGCATTGCCTGGAGGCCATCTTCGCTCATCTGACGACGGAGTCAATTCCCGTTCTGCTGAGGCATTTGGATTCGGATAATGATCAGTTGCGCGCCTTTATCGTGTGGCGTCTAACAAGCCTTGGCTATGAGTGGCCGCGCGATCGGCTGCAGGAGCTTACGAAGGATCCCTCGGGGGAAGTTCGTTTGAATGCCCTTTTTGCTTTGGACCCGGATGAACTGAGGAATGCTCTCGACGATGAAAATGCAGTCGTCGGAATCATCGCGCAGACGCTCCGCCAAGCCCGACCTTCATGAATGACGATCCTTACATCATTTAGACGAACCAACGCAGCTTGTTTTTGTCTTGTAAATCGGCCTTCAATGCCTATAATTCAACAGACCTATGGAAAATAAAAAAACATATAAAATCGCAGTTATTCCCGGCGACGGGATCGGGCCGGAGATCGTGCCGGCCGGTATTCAGGTTCTCGACGCCGCGGCGAAAGCCTTCAATTTCACACTTCAATACGAAGTGTTTCCTTACGGGGCCGCATACTACAAGGAAACCGGGACGTTCATGCCGGACGACGCTTTGGATGTGCTCAAGGCGTTTGATGCGCTCTACTTCGGGGCGGTCGGATTACCGGATGTTGACGATACGCTTCCGGCCAAGCTCTTCACCTTCAAGGTCCGAACCGCCTTCGATCAGTATGTCAACTATCGTCCCGCAAGGCTCTTGCCGGGGATCGAAGGGCCGCTCCGGAATAAGAAGCCCGATGACATCGACTTCGTGGTTGTCCGCGAAAATACCGAAGGCGAGTTCGTTCAGTCCGGCGGTTTCGTCCGGCCGGACTTTGCCGACGGGATGGCTACGGATACGAGCATTTTCACGCGCAAAGGCATCGAGCGAATCGCTCGTTATTCCTTCGAGCTGGCGCGCCGTCGCCGCAAGCGCATCACGAACGTCACTAAATCCAACACGTTGATTCACAGCCTGGCCTATTGGGACCGCATCGTCGAGCAGGTCAGCGCCGACTATCCAGATGTGGCATACCGAAAGATGTACGTGGACAACGCCTCGGCGAATTTCGTTCTGCACCCGGAAGTGTTCGACGTGATCGTCACGACGAATTTCATCGGCGACATCCTGAGCGATCTCGGCGGGTCGATCATGGGAAGTCTTGGGCTGGGACCGAGCGGCAACATCAATCCGGAGCGGACGTATCCGTCGATGTTCGAGCCGATTCATGGCTCGGCGCCGGACATCGCCGGGCAGGGAATCGCCAATCCCATCGGAGCGATTTGGTCCGGGGCGATTATGCTGGAGCATTTAGCCCGGCCACAAGCCGCCAAGAGCATCGTTCAGGCGATTGAGGCGACGGTCCGGCAAGGCATCATACCCGTCGATCTTGGCGGTTCGGCAAGAACGTCGGAAATCGCGAACGCCGTGGTGAAAAATCTCCAATCAACGTAAGGAAGTGTATGTCTCGCGTTATCGATCTGACATTAACGCTCAAATCCGGAATGCGAGGCGTGGCCTTCGAGCCTGCGCGGATTCTTGAACAGGACGGCTGGAACGCCACGGCACTGAGTCTATACTCGCACTGTGGTACGCACATGGACGCCCCAGTTCACTTCGGAGTAGGCCGGCAAACAATCGATCAACTGGACGTTAGCCAACTCATCGGCCCGGCCTGGGTCGTCGATGTGCGACCCATGGAGCCGTGTGCGTTGATTGGCGTCGAGCGTATGAATAGTATTGCCGACAAGATTGAACCGGGTGATAGTGTTATGATCTGCACCGGCTGGAGTGAATACTACGATCAGGACCGATACCGCGATGAGTTGCCGCGCATCAGTGCCGATCTGGCAAAGTGGTGCGTTGAAAAACAGGTGCGAATGCTCGGCGTCGAACCTCCGTCTGTTGCGGACGTCAATAATATCGAGGAGCTTACAACAGTCCACAAAATTCTCTTCGAAG
This sequence comes from uncultured Pirellulales bacterium, assembly GCA_964476475.1. Classification (GTDB taxonomy): domain Bacteria; phylum Planctomycetota; class Phycisphaerae; order Sedimentisphaerales; family Anaerobacaceae; genus JAFGTG01. The sequence continues at coordinate 23,495 of CAYZAT010000006.1, read as the reverse complement.
GCGGTGTGATCGTCGTCGAGGGACTCGCCAATCTGCAATCGCTGACAAAACCCAGGGTGACATTCATTGCCCTGCCGCTCAAAGTAGCCGATGGCGATGGCGCTCCCGCCCGGGCTGTTGCTATAGAGGACGAAGATTAGGACCCAAAAGAACAAGATGGCGCTATCATTTGAAGAAACCATAAATTCGCTACCTCCTGTATGGCCCGACGATTTGCTGCCGGCTATACAGCAAGAGAACGCCCAAAGACCCGCGTCCATTGTCGTGCTGGACGATGACCCGACCGGCACACAGACGGTGCATGATGTGCCGGTTGTGACGAATTGGGACCTGCCGACGATCATCGAAGAATTCCAGCGCAAGACTCCGCTGTTCTACGTGCTCACGAACTCCCGAAGCTTGCCAGGAACGCAGGCGATTGACCTGGCCCGGAAGGCGGGAAAGAATATTTTGGAAGCGTCCCGGCGAACTCATAGAGCGTTTGAGATTATTAGCCGAAGCGACTCGACGCTTCGCGGCCATTTTCCCGCCGAAGTCGATGCGCTGATCGATGTGCTTGAAATGCAACGGGCCGTGTGGCTCATGATCCCCTTTTTTGAGGAGGGCGGAAGATATACGATCAATGATATCCATTACGTGAAGGAGACTCAAAATCTCATACCCGCCGCGGAAACGCCCTTCGCAAAGGACGTCGTTTTCGGCTACGCTCATTCAGATTTAAGACGCTGGGTCGAAGAAAAGACACAGGGCCGATGCCCCGCTGAATCGGTGCAGTCACTGTCCCTCGACGCGATACGCAAAAAAGGCCCGGACGCTGTGGCGAGCAAGCTGGCCGGATGCGAGCCGGGGAGCGTTTGCGTCGTCAACGCCGCCGACTACCGGGACCTGGAAGTTGTGACCTTAGGTCTGCTCCAGGCCCAGCGACAAGGGCAGCGTTTCCTCTTTCGAACCGCGGCCTCTTTCGTTCGCGTGCGAGCGGGCCTGAAAGGACGACCACTATTGACGGCCGATGAAATGAACCTCACGACCGGTTCGTCCGGCCTAATCGTTGTCGGGTCTCACGTGCCGAGATCTTCCGAACAGCTCAACCACGTCTTGCAACATACAAACGTTTATCGTATCGAACTCGATGTTGAAGCGTTACTCTCCATGCCGGCCCGAGACGAACTTATTCGAACGACCGTTGAACGGATAGAAAACGTACTGTCGGAAGGTAAGGACATCGTCGTTTATACCAGCCGCAAGCTCATAACCGGAAACGACGACGAAAGCTCGTTGCATATCGGCGAGCAGGTCTCGCGAGCCCTTGTGGAAATCGTTCGCTCGATGCACGTCCGGCCGGGATACATCCTGGCCAAGGGTGGAATCACATCAAGCGATATCGCAACGAAAGCCCTGAACATCACCCGAGCGCAGGTGCTCGGGCAGATTCTGCCGGGCGTGCCCGTTTGGCGAACCGGGCCCGAGAGTACGTTCCCCGATTTGCCCTATATCGTTTTTCCAGGGAACGTAGGAGAGATGGACGCGATCACACACGTTGTTCAAAATCTCCGCTTACAGGCAAGTTCATAGAGAAAGGTGAAATTGTCGTGACAACAACTCGAAATGGTATGAGCCGTCAACGATTTATTCTTATCGGCATTCTGTTCTTCCACAGCGTCAACACGTACATGGACCGCGCGTGTATCGCGTCCGCTGTGGATTACATCAAGAAGGACCTCTCGATATCCGGCGAGCTGATGGGCCTGGTGCTCGGCATTTTTGCCGTTGGGTATGCACTGTTTCAAGTGCCCTCGGGGTGGATCGCCGATAAGCTCGGACCGCGCAAAGCGCTAACCATCGTGGTCTCGGTTTGGAGCCTGTTTACCGCCCTGACCGGTGCGGCCCGAAGCGCCATCCAGATGCTCGTGCTCAGATTCTTGTTCGGTGCCGGGGAAGCCGGCGCCTTCCCCGGTGCGACACAAGCCTTCTTTCGCTGGCTGCCCGTTAAGGACCGCGGCCTCGCGCACGGTATTAATTTCTCCGGCAGTCGCTTGGGCGCCGCTTTTTCACTGTTTTTGATGCCGTGGCTAATCATGCAAATCGGCTGGCGCTGGACCTTTGCCGTCAACGGTTTGATCGGAATTATCTGGGCGACCGTCTGGTTGCTGTGGTTCCGAGACAATCCCAAAGACAACCCAAAAGTGAATAAAGAAGAACTTGACTATATCGAGAAGGGGCGTGTCAGCGACTTTACGGCAACGGTGAAATCTTCGTTTGCGGAAGTGTTCACATCGCTGAATATGTCGCTGGCGATGGTACAGTACTTCGCCAGCAACGTCACGTTCTTCATCAGCCTGACCTGGTTGCCCTCGTATTTGAAGGGCCAGTGGCCCGACGATCCGAAGGCTGTCTATTTCTCTGCAGTCCCGCTCATTTTTGCCGCTTTTGCCAACTGGATCGCGGGGACGATGGTGACCCAACTTTTCAAAAAGGGCCATCACGTCGGTTCGCGCCGCATCACGGCCATTGTCGGATTCGCCCTGGGTGTCATCGGATTGCTCCTGGCCACCCAAACCGACAATCTTTATCTATTCGTTCTTTGCTTTAGCCTTGCAACATTCGGCGTGGATATGACACTGAGTCCGAGCTGGGCCTTCTGCAACGATATCGGCGGGGCGAATTCCGGCGCCGTCTCCGGCTCGATGAACATGGTCGGCAACATCGGCGCCGCCCTGAGCGCTATTATGTTTCCGCTCTTCCAGGATGAAGTGACCGGAAGCGCGAACAGGTTCTTCATTTTAGCCGCAGGTTTCAATTTCATCGCCATTGTGGCCTGGTGTTTCATGAATCCGAACCGCGTTTCGGACAAAAAGCTCTCACCGGCTGCGATTCGCAAACGTTTCATCGCCATGCTCACGACCTTGATCTTCCTGACGCTGGGGGCCGTCGGTTACAAGATCTACACATCCACACGTAAGAAACCGGAGTCTTCGAATCAAACTGAGCCCGTGGATACCAACGATGTGAATAACGTTACAATAGAAAAGATTCCATGAGTGAGGAAAACGGATGAGCACGTTCAAAGCAGTCGCGGTGGGGGCGGGGTATTTCAGCCACTTTCAATATGAGGCCTGGCAGCGGATTCCGGAAGTGACGGTGACGGCGTTCTGCAATCGCAACGCCGAGCGCGCCAAGCCCATCATCGAAAACTACGGTATCCCGCGTCACTATACGGATTATCGCGAGATGCTTGAGAAGGAAAAGCCTGATTTCGTGGATATTATCACACCGCCGCCGACGCATCTGGAAATGTGCAGGATCGCGGCGGAATTGGGCATTCACGTCATTTGCCAAAAGCCGCTCGCGCCGACATTCGAGGAAGCAAAACAGATCGTCGAAATCACCGACCAGGCCGGCGTTCGCTTCATGGTCCATGAGAACTGGCGCTTCCAGCCGTGGTACCGGGAAATCCGCAAGCTGCTTGATGCCGGCGTCGTAGGCGATACGATTCACTCGATCTACTTCCGTTCGCGCATGGGCGACGGCTGGGGCGAGGATGCGTATATACCTCGCCAACCCTACTTTCGAGACTATCCACGATTGCTGGTGTATGAGAACGGCGTGCACTTCATCGACACGTACCGCTACCTCGTTGGCGAAATCAAAGACGTTTACGCCGTGCTCAAGAAGCTCAATCCGGTCATCACCGGGGAGGATTACGCCGCCGTCGTTTTCAATTTCGCCAGCGGCGCGACCGGCCTCTGGGACGCCAATCGATACAACGAGTGCAACTTTAAAAATCCCCGCTATACGTTCGGCGAGATGCTTATCGATGCGAAAGCCGGATCGATCCGGCTGTATCTGGACGGTCGAATCACGATACAGCCTCTCGGCGAGAAAGAGCGAGCGCATGAGTATCGCCACGAGGATCGTGCTTTTTCCGGCGACTGTTGCTATACGACCCAGCGGCATTTCATCGACCGAATGCTCGACGGCAAGCCCTTCGAGACGAACGGCCACGAATACCTCAAGACCTTAGCCGTGCAAGAGGCGGTGTACGAGTCAGCATCAAAAAACAGCATCGTAAAGATATGAGAGTCCGCCTGACCTGCGGGAAGCGAGCCCCCCTCATCCCCCAATAATCCATACACTCACTACCGTCCGCTCACGTCCACCGGCACACCGAAATCGTACGGCGTAAGCTCCAGGGGATCTACGTCATTACAATGACCGTCAACATACATGCAATTGATCCACTTTTTATGACGGTCGCGCGCCATGCGCCGAGAGCTGTCCGGCGCCGACGGTAAATGATTCGCGTTCCAGACGTCCAGCGATTGCATCTTGACCTTCATCGTATTGGCAGGATCGTCCTTGAGGATAACCTTAATGTGATCCACGTCGGGAATATATTCGTAGTCCGCCATATAAACCGTCTTGGCCTGACGGCGAAAATCATCCAGTTTGGAAAAACCGAAAAACTCCGTCCCGCTGCCCTTTAGGTCGAAGGCGTTCGTGCAATAATCGACGGTCTGCTCTTTCAGCGGGTAGCTCGGGCAGTTATAAATCCCCACTTCGTGATAGTTTTCCACATTATCGGATAATCCCCCGACGTAGGGCATAAACAACACCGGCCATCGCATATCAATACCCGTGTAGATATCCACGCCCGGCCGTAGCTCTGCGCGGGGGACTTTATATCCGTTATCACCCGCATAAAGATGCATGGCCAAACCGATCTGCTTGAGATTGGCCAGACACCGGGTCTTTTTGGCCTGTTCTTTGGCCCTGCTCAACGCGGGCATCAGTATCCCCATCAATAATGCGATGATGGCGATAACCACCAGCAACTCGATAAGTGTAAAGCCCCGAACGCGTCTCGTCGTTGACATGATAGGCTCCTCTGCTCTTCAATTATTGATCCATTTGGATATAAACCATTCCTGCCAGCCCTGTTAACATCTGTAACAAGAATTTTGCAAAAGTTCAGTCTGTAACATATTATATCTCTGGAAAATACCTGTTGCAACGACAAAGTGCTTTGTATCTTCTGAACGCCTCGAACGAATCACATCCACTTCTTACTGCAAAAAGGCTCGCTGGATGGCTGTAAGACCGACAACCCGGTCGAAGATCGCCACTTCATCGATAAGACCTCCAAAGGTATTGGTGTCTGGGCCGTGCGAGGCACCAATACGTACGTTCTCGTTGTCACCCGTGTTGATATCCGCTTCCTCCATCTTATAAATCGTTCTGCGTTCGCCGTCCACATATAACAGGACATCACTGATAAGGGGACGTTCGGGATCAATCGGATCGAGCACAACCGCGATATGGTGCCAATCGCCGTCGCCTATCTGTTGTTCGTTCGCGGAAACAAATCCCGACCCACAGGATAGTCTGAGTCTTTGATCTTCATCAACTTCCACAAGCCAGTACGCTCCCGGTTTGTCTTGTCCCCATGCGATGATAGGAAGTATCTCGGTAGAAATCTCCTGCGTGTTGATCCAGGCGACGAAGGCGCGAGGATTCGTGCCGCCAACGCCGGGATAGCCGTCGAACTCCACATAATCATCCAGGCCGTCGAACTCTATGGCACCGCCCACGTGGCCGGTTACCCATTGGGAATCATCCCCAATGAAACCTATGAGAGAGCCATCGTGAGAACCCACCCCATCGGCGGCGGCCAAACCGGTCGCTTCATCGAACGCCCAATACGCCACCGGCGCAGGATTCGTGGCGTCTCGATTCCATGCCTGACCCAGGGCGGCCAGATCCTTGTTGTCAATCCAGTCGTCGGGAGGATCCGACACGTCACAGGAAGAATTCCAATGTGCCGTTCCAGGCGCCGCCAGCCACGCCGAGGAGAACGCGAACAAATCACTTTCATTAACGGTGTGGTCGCCCGTACAATCTTGTCGTATCGATCCATCTGTTGAGAATGTGTACGTCCGCGTAAACGTCGCGCTTTCTCCGGGGGCCAGCGTCATAAAAACAAATTGTTCGGGCGACACCTGGTAAGAGGTCGTCCAAATGCCGACATAAGCGGATCTAAGCGTTGAATCAATCATCACCCGCTGGCCGAAATCGCTTTGCTCGACCGCAATCGTATCCGGACCCAAGTAGTCCTCCGGCTTATAGATCCAGGTTTTCGGAACGCTGGTGATGGGCTTTGTATAGAGGATCATATTCTCCAGACGCACCATGGGCGGATTATGATCGACGAAATCGTACCCGGTTCGACCCGCTTTCTCAAGCTGAGGCGGCTCCCATTCCTGCACCTCCGGCGATGCCGTTAGGTCGTACGGGAAGTACACTCTATAATTCGGTCCCACACCTTGCTGGCTAAAGCAAAGGAAATTGTGAAGGTACTGCTCCGTCGTAAACGTCTTGGTGCCGGTATTCGTTAGATTATAAACCAGGAAGAGAGTATCATTCTTGACAATCACATCTTCTTCAAGCCGGCAACAATAGCCGTTCGCCGTCCCGGAGAGGGTCTGGACGAAATGCGCCCGGTCCGGTTCCCAGGTGGTCGTGGTCCGGGCCAGTTCGACGACCGGGTAAGTAGAGCTAAAATTGTATGCAGAAGCATTGCGCGTGAGGATACCGACGCCGATCTTCAGAAAAGGAGAGCCGTTGGAACCTTCGTTATATCCGGGAGGATCGGGCTGGAATGATTCCTGTCCGATATCGAATTCCATCGGCAATCCACCGATATAGCTCAAAGATCCGCCGGCGACCGGGGCATAACAAAATTCCCGATGGTTGAGCTTCACCTGGATAATATTGGCAACGGGTGAAAAACGAAGTCCTTTATTCCAGCGGCAGTCCGGCGAATCGGGATCCCCAATCTCCACAACCAGGTTCCCGCTGTGGAGGATTCGCGTTCCGGCATGAACGGGTTGGGGCTCATCTGCTAAAGCCGTTCCATAGACAGTCGCGAACACGACGACTGAGAACAGAATACATCTTCTCTTTTTCATGCGTCTCCACCTCCTAACCACGAGTGTCCATTATTTGGGCCAAGCGAGATAAAAAGTCTCTTTGCGATAGTGAGCATTGACATGGCCGTCGAGAAAAGCGCAGTTGCCTTTGCCAGCGAGTTTGTTTCCGGATGGAGCATTATGAAAGCCGGCTATCACGTCCCAAAACTGCCCGACACCGTCGGGACCGGGTTCGACCAGACGGGGACTGCCCCCCACCTGGCTGAGCCAGCCCTGGGCCATCGAATCGTTGCCGGGAACCATGAAGGTATCGTTCAGACCCGAAGCGTTGTAGGCCGTATCCACAAAACAGCTCTCTTCCGTGAACGAGTAGGTCGAAGCGGGATTTTTGACTTCGGTTATATTCTTAACGCGCGTTTCGCTGACGCCCGTGTTCGTGCTACCGACATAGGCATTCATCGTGTAGTTATACCAGGGTTCGTAATTTCTGACGGTATCTCCATACGCCAGGTAGAACTGGTCGTTGGAACGCTGAGACGCCAAACGTTTGAATGCCGGGCAGATGAACGACCGGGCATCGGATAAATATGGAAACAGAACGCCTCCGTATTGCGAATTGCTCTTAAGATCGATGTCCCCATTGCACCAGCGCAGGTGCAGGTGGTTGCCGCCGATGCCCGACTCCACAGGCAGAGGATCTGTTGTTTTGAAGTAGCATGTGTGCGCCGAACAGAAGTTGCCGTTATTGTCATCGAGATACATCGCCATTCCGAAGGTAAAGTTCTTCAAATTCCCTTTACACGCCGATCCCATGGCCAAGTCTCTGGCCTTGTTCAGAGCGGGCATCAGGATGGACAACAAAATGGCAATCACCGCGATAACGACCAGCAACTCGATTAATGTGAATCCACTGTGTTTTCGCATAATGTGATCCTCCAACGTTTAAGAAAACATCGTATTCGCCTTATGATAAAGCATGCTTCTTCAGTAGAGTGTTTGTATAGCCTCGCCCAGATCGCGCGCCCTTCAATCAAGCTTGACCTTTAAATCATACTAATTATATATACTATAGGTTTCTGTGGCAAGGATTTCTTTCTGATTTTACAGGTGCAAAGAAGCGGAGCCTATACCGAACAAATCAGTATAGGCCCCGAATCAGTCAAAACATCATTTCATCCCAGCCACGGGAATATTCACATCTGATCGCCTACGGCTGATACAACCGGATGTCGTCGATGTACATCGTTCCCATACCGCCGGGCGCCGCACCGCCTTTGCTGCCCAGACCGACCGTGATCTTATCCACGTTCGTCAGATTGATGCCCTGGTTGGCAAAGTCCTGCAGCGGAATACGCCACTCCGTCCAGGTATCCGCCTGCGCCGCATTCAGATCATTATTAGCCATAAGGGCTGGCGCGCCGGCCGCATTGGAGATCGAGACATACAACGGCTCGGCCGCATTCGCCGAATCCCCATGGAACCACAACGAGAGTACTGCCACGCCCTCGGTCGTCCAGTCACGCGGGGTTGTCAACGTCAGCGACACCTCCGAGTTCCTGACAGGAGCCATATTGTTGTAAATGAGCGGCATGGACTGGAAACCGCCGTGGACAATCGACCGCTCGGTATACGAAGGCAGCAGATAACCGACCTGCGATCCGTTGTCCGCAACGCCGAAGCCATCCAGCCAAATCTGCCAGATCGCCTCACCGGCCGCGTCGTCATCCGTATAACTCTCAAAGTCATCCACGACAAGGAAATCGCCCGTCGTAAAGCTCCAGACGTTGCCGACCCACGGACTCTCGGGATTCAAATCATTGACTTCGTCGATGCGCCAGTAATACGTTGTGTTCCAGGCGAGTTTCTCCGGCTCGTAACTCTCGTCGCCTAGTGCCTGCGTGATCTTGAATTCAGGTGAACCCTGGGTGGCGTTTCTGACGGCGTCCACATCCGTTCCGAGATAGATATCGTGTTCGACGGCGTAGCGGCCGGGATTCCACTTGAGAATGGGTGTCTGGCTGACTTCCACAGCCTCATTCGCGGGATTGGGCGAACCGGCGCGTAACGGCGGAGAAAGCGCTGCGGCCGGAATAAAGTCCAAAGGAAACAATTCATGCTCCCAGCGCAGTTCCGCAACAGCAGAGCCGCTCGTAGCAAAATAAAGCATTTTAATAAATGCGAACTCACCCGCCACGAGGTCTATCGTGCCCGACTGCTCGAGAGGACCGTTTTGGTTACGCCAGGCATCCGCCATTTCCTCGCCGTTCACATAGAGAAGCACACCATCGTCGGTTGTGGCTTTGAAGGTATATCTACCGTCCAGAGGCACGTCCAGTTCACCCGTCCAACGAACGGCAAAGTTATCCTCATTGATTACGCCCGGCTCAGGCGAGTTATTACCCCATTCGAAATCGATACCCGGATCTACCCGGATCAGGGATACGTTACCGAAAGGCGATTCAGGCGGAACCGGCACGCCGCCGTCATAGTTGGCATATTCACCCAGAATACCGCCGCCCGGTTTGGTCGTCGTGAAACTCCAGACGTTCCCTGTAACCCACTCGACGCCATCGAATGCATCGACGCGCCAATAATACGTTGTATCGAGCTCCAGAGAACCTGGATCGTACGTCATTTTCCCATCGGCTGATGCGCCCGTCGCATTCTCTACCTCAACCGGATCGGTTCCGAAATAGACAGCGAACAAAGCCGCGTTCCACTCAGCGGCCCAACTCAGCTCCACATTCGTATCGACGAATTTCATCCCGTCGGGCGGGAACGGACGATACGCTGTTCGGGGAGGCAATGAAAAGCTCCAGACGATGCCCTTCCACGGGCTCTCGGGATAATCGGGATTCACCTCGTCCACTCGCCAGTAGTATGTCGTATCGGGCTGGAGACCTTCCGGAATCGGGAAGCCCGGGAAACCGACGACCTGAAAATTCAACGTCGTATTGCAGACAAACGTGCCCTCGGCGCCTTCGTTGACCGCGTCAAAATCCGCGCCGAAATAGACATCATGCGAAACGGCCCACGTCCCGGATTGCCATCCCAAATTATACCAGTCCTGCTGGATGACGGCCCCATCGGCTGGATCCGGCCCGGCCGCTAATGGGGCGGGCGGACCGACCATCACGTCCTGAAATTCCGCCTCCGTCAGAGCTTTCGTGTAGATGCGCACATCGTCGATAATCCCGTCGAAGGGTCGATTTTCCGCTCCAATGGGCTGGTTGCCGATGGCCCCCTGGACCGCGGGATCCAGAGCGACGGAAGTGCCGCCCTTGGCAATCGCTCCGACTTCCTCGCCATTCTTGTAGATCTTCATGTCGGTGCCGTCCCACCAGATGGCGCCATGGATCCACTCACCGACTTCGAACGTGCCGGCCTTGATTTCCGACGTATCCTGTCCGTCGTTCGTCTTGAGTCGAAATCTCAGAAGCTTCTCACCACCTTGTCGACTGGAGCTGAACATCCATATATGGTCGTTGTTTCCACCGCCGAACGCCTTGGAGACCATCCGGGGGTCCTGGCCGGGTGTATCCAGGTTGTTCGCCTTGAACCAGCAGGCGATGGTCATCTGACCCGAGGGGATATCGAGTCCCCCGAGCGACACACGTTCACCTCCCCGGCCATCGAAGAGCAAGGCGCTCCCGAATTTGCCGGCCACCCACTCCGGGTCCTGGATGAATACGCCGTCGTGACCGTTGCCGCTCGAATCAACGGCAATGGTCCCCGTACCGTCATCAAATTTCCACCAACCCAGAAGATCCGGATCCTGGGCTTGTACGCAAATGGTCGTTGCAAACAGCACGACCAGAGCCAAAAGAACATTTGTACTTCGCATAATCGTCCTCCGATGTCAAAACATTAGAATTATCACGTTTCAGCTACACACCAAAACGATCTTTATTTACGCAAAGCCATACAGCACCCTTAAATTCGACGAGTACACCCAAGGTCTGCTGAATTTCTCATCGACAAAATCATCCGGCACTTTCACTCGGTTCTAATAAATTCAACTATCTCAGCGCGCGTTCCTTCGACCAAAAGTGCTCGATTAACCAGCGAAGGTCTTCGTTATCGGGCGAAGCTGTTGAAATACCCGAATGGGATCCGGGGGCCGTTTTGTTCGTTTCGATGAATTCGAGCGTCCGCTTATCCATCCATTTGCGACGGTCGGCGTGCCCGTCGGCAAATCCGAACGTGCTCGATTTTAGGTGGAAGGATGCTAACGGATCGTAGAAGGCCCATGAACCGGGATTCAGGGGATTGCGACCCAGCAGGTGCCATCCCCCTTCGTTTTCGCCGTACTGGCTGCCGTTGTGCTCTTCTTCGACAAAAACGTAATATAAAGCCCCGTTTTTGACTTCCAGCATTTTCTGATACGCCTGGCCTTTGTATTGGTCGATCGGATCGAAACCAAAAGCGTAGCTAATGTCGTAGCTGCGCCAACAATCCCGCGGAGGCTGTTGGGTACTTCTCCGATTGTCACCCGGGCAGTGATAGGCGCCCACATCCTTGATGTACTTCCATAAGGTCCCGCCCTGAATCCCGCGAAAACGGTCTTCATCCGTGATCGTCGCCGGGGCCGGATTCGAAGCCAGATTACTTCCCGTCACGTCCTTGGGCCGGTGAACCCAGGGGGCCTTATCGGTGGCGGAATCGTAGCACGCCCGGTTGCTGACCAGAAAGCCGTCGTAGTCGTCGGAGTACATAATCCACGCCGTCACCAGGGTCCTCTGGTTGGCAAGGCAATTCGAGCTTGCCGCCAGCCGCTTGGCGGCCTGGAGTGACGGAAGCAAAATCCCCAGCAATACGGCAATGACGGCAATAACGACTAATAATTCGATGAGAGTAAACGCTTTGGTCGTCTTCATGACAAACCCCCTGTCGTTTCGTGTGTCTATTCGCATGTCACCCTACAACGGCTACCGGTCTTCGGACAAACGCTTGTCGCGAATCGTGCTTATTCATCAAAGCAAAAACGATTCATTCACAAAGATCCACCTGACGCAAATTCTAACGTAAGGAAAATCAAAAATCAAAGATCAAAGTGCAAAATTAAGGAAGTCATCCGCCGGAGGCGGATTCCGCAATTTTGATTTCTAATTTTTGATTTTTACATTTACTTTTTACCTTATCACATCCAAAGTCTGATGTCAAACATTTTTCTCCTTCTAAAATTTGAAATGCCCCAATATTCCGATCAAGACATACCGCAAGACCTTGATTTTCCTTCAGAGGAAAGACGCTGAAGGTTTCTTGAATGGCACTATCCGGCGTAGTATACTCACGCAAATGCGTCTTGATATGAACGGCTGATGCAAAAAATGGAAAATGAAACGGGAGATCTCGGATCATGAATAACGCAAACACGATGAACGTCTTAACAAACGCTTCCGCGAATAGAATCAATCTCTTACTCATTCTTTTTCTTGTATGGATCGCTTCCTGCTCCGCATTTCAAAAAAAGCCCGTGGGAAAAAAACTGCCGGGACTCTTAGGCCCGGGGACAACCGTTCACATAACACCAGACGACGTCTGGAGCCGAAAACAGCAGGATTACACGATCACCCTCACACTCGGTGAAGACGGATTGCCTGCGCATGAGTCCATTGGCATCGTCAACGGATCGTTTATCGACCGCTGGAAGTTCAGTTTTGCCAGCCATTGGTGGGGACAGGAACAGCCCTGGCAAACCACAGATGAGAAAAAGCCCAACTATGTCACTGCGACCTGCAGCAGACAAAACGTGCAGTTGCACCTGAAGGTGGGTGAAGAAGGTCCCCAGAAACCTTTCGTCAATACGCCTAACCATTTCGTTCGTTCTATCAGGGAACGAATGCGTTTCGTTCTCGAACTGTCGGCCGATCAAACTCTGCGGGCCGGTGATACGATTACTTTGGGATGGCGACACGTCCAGGCGCCGGATTATGCAATGCGGTATTTCTTTTTGCCGTTTCGATTTTCAAAACTGCCCGAATTAGACCGTGACTTACCCATCAGGAAAGGAAACTTTTATGGCTTACCCAGCATTAGAGTCAAAGGGCGCGCCGCCGAATATCTGCATGTCACCTGTCGTCCCTTGCATGCCGTTGATGAACAATTCTCTTTAAATATCGCCGCCATCGACAAATTTGGGAATCTCGCCGAAGATTTTCACGGAACGGTCAAACTCACGACCGATTGTGACAGCGACGTTCCACAAACGGTGATGTTTTCCAAGGATGATCGAGGCCATAAGCTAATCAAGAACGTCCAAATCCATGAGGCCGGATGGTATCGGATCAAAGCCGAAGGCAATAACGTCTCAGGCGTTTCCAACTATCTGGTCATCTCAAAGCAACAACCGTTTCATCGCCTTTACTTCGGGGACATGCACGTTCATACCCTCGATTGCGACGGCACCAACGACATTTCAGAGCACTATTTTTATGCCCCGAACGTAGCCGGGCTGGACTTTGGGTGCGTATCGCCCCACGCCGAATATTTCGGTTGCAGGCAAGCCTGGGTCCGGTATCTCAAAGAAACAACCCAAGCCAATCAACCCGGGCGATTCGTGACCTTTTACGGCTACGAATGGGCCCAGGAAGGACACACCAACGCGTATTTCCTTTCGGAAGAAGAGGCCGTATTAATCTGGGGGGAGAAACGGATGAAAGCCAGAGGATACTCGGAGGACAATCCGTCCTTTCGGATAGGAGCGAAAGATGAGCGTGCATTCATGGACGAACTCGAAAAGCTAAAACGAACCCGGCCGCTCTTTACGATTGCCCACATTCATAGTGCCTATCGCGACCTGCGCGACTCGATTCACTGGTTGGATGAAATATATTCGATCCACAAGGTGGGCCGGGACAAGCGGGAGAATCGCCTTCGCACAAACCTCCAAAAGGGCCTACGTTTAGGTGTGGTTGCCGGTTCCGATATGCACCGCTTAACCATGGGCCATTTGTGTAAAGAACCGGGCGAGATATGGCCTCTTGGCGACCGCGGCCATTGGGACCAAGCGGGGGGACTCCAGGCAACCTTCGCTTCCGATTTAACGCGAAAGGCACTCTATACCGGTATGAAGAACCGACAAACCTATGGGACAACCGGGGCAAGGATTGTATTGCTGTTTAACTGCAATCATTCTCCAATGGGATCGCAGATTAAGTCGGCTCAAAATACATTGCCAAAATTCAATCTCGATGTGGGCGGAATGGCAGACTTGTCCGAGGTTACCATATGTCGTTTCGATGGTGAAAAATGGTCGGAACCTGTGACAGTAGATTTAAATGAAAAAACAACCGACCGTTACTCTGGCTCCTGGGAGGATACGGAGTTCAACCAAGCCGGCATCTATTATGTCCGCGTCACCCAAAAGGACGGACATCAAGCCTGGTCGAGTCCCCTTTGGATAAGCAAATAGAGGAAAAATATGACTTTTCGACGGGTGCATCTGGTTCTCGTGCTGCTGATTGTTTTCAGCACGGCTGTGTCCGGGAACGTAGGCATACTTTTGGAAAGAAAAACGCTTGTTATTATTTGGAGCTAAACGGAGACTTATCGCCGATGCATGTCCCAACAAGCCGGGCTGAAACGATCATAGGATGGTTACTCGGAACGGTTTTTCTCTTGCCCGCAACCTCTTCCAAGGGAACGGGCTTGCAAAATCCGGAATCGTAACCCACCATCACATTATACACACCCCGGGCAAGCAATTGTGCGGCCTTGGTTCCCAATCGGGTACACAACCACCGGTCGAAAGCGGTCGGAATCCCCCCACGCTGGACATGGCCGAGAGACGTAACTCTCGCTTCGATTTTCGTCATCTCTTGAAGCCTGCGCGCGATTCGACTGGAGATCGGTTCTCTGACTAAATGGACATTGTCCGTATCATCGGAAACTGAAGCGGAATCGCTCAAGGATTTCGCTTTCTTTTTCTTCTTGGGACTCTTCAAAGATTCTTCCTGTTCGGCCTGGATTTTGGCATCCTCGACGGAAACGGCACCCTCGGCTACAGCGATAATCGAGAAACGACTTCCACGCCGTCGGCGTTCAAGCAGATAGTCGGCAACGACATGGAGGTCATACGGTATCTCCGGGATCAATATAACGTCCGCCCCGCCGGCGATACCGGCACAAAGCGTCAGCCATCCCGTCTTGTGTCCCATAATTTCACACACAATAACACGGTGATGGCTTGTCGCCGTCGTATGTAAACGATCGATGGCATCGGTCGCAATTTGCAGCGCCGTATCAAAACCAAACGTCGTATCCGTTCCTTCCACATCGTTGTCAATCGTCTTGGGAAGCGTCAACACGTTGATCCCACCGGCCTGGTGCAGCCGGAGAGCGGTTTTCTGAGTTCCGCCTCCACCGAGACACACAAGGCAATCGATATGGTTGCGGTGCACGTTTTCGACGGCGACTTCGGTCATATCCCTGCTCTTGCCGCCCATGAGCATTTTATGGACCTTATCTCTGCTGGTGCCTAAAATCGTCCCGCCATTCGTTAAAATTCCGCTAACCTGCTTTGCGTCGAGATGTATCGTCCGGTTTTCAACAAGGCCGCGAAAGCCATCCATAATCCCGATCACCGTCATGTTATATTCGTTCAGAGCGGCCTTGGTGACGGCCCGAATGGCCGCATTGAGGCCGGGACAATCACCGCCGGACGTCAGGATTCCGATACAATTTGTTTTTGACTCAGAGGGCATAAGAACGGCCTTTAAATTAATCCAGCAAATAGTTTAACAACACGTAGAATACCGAATCGAAGCTTTTTATTCAAGGAGTTCCTTACCCTGAGACGATGAACAAATAAAAAGAATATTATCGGCCGCAGTTTTTATAGAAGTGCCGCCCGCATTTTGCCGATACGTCTGCGAAAGCTATGAAGAAATGGACGACTAAAAATTTCTTTCAGGACATCTTTGAGTTCGGCCTGTCCGTCAGGAACGAACGCCAACATCCGACCCAGGTATGCCGGCTTTGCCGTAGGCTCTTTGACGAGCTTCAAAGCCTTCACCAGATGGGCAATACCGAACGGATCTGGTTGCAGTCCGCCGCGTTGCTTCACGATATCGGAAAATCCATCTGCCGCAAAGACCATAATCAACAATCTCGGGATATCATTATCCGTTCCGAGAAGCTTCCCCTGGATAAAAATGAGAGAATTATCGTCGGGCTGATCGCTCGCTATCATCGAGGCGCCCTGCCCCACCGGTCTCAGAGATACTACGGAAAACTTGACTCGGAATCCAGGTACTATCTCAAGAAATTAGCGGCATTGCTTCGTCTGGCCGATGGTTTGGATGCAAACCACCAAGGTTCGGTAAGCGATGTATCCTGCCAAATCACCGATGATAACCTCATCCTTTGCCCCGAAACAACAAGGCCTTTTGATGCCCAAAAGGCCATCGCCAAGGCGGATTTGCTCGAAGGGGTCCTTAGCCGAAAGGTCATCATTATCGAGCAATTCGAATCTGTTTTCCCCTCCACCGAGATCGACTACGGGGATTATTTGGATCATACTGACTCGCCGTATTAGACTCTAATTCACTTATTTACAACGATTTAGAGCCCTTACGCATCGACGTTCGCGCTTCCTGTTCAGTTCCGAAAATGAAACTCGCTCATTAGTTGCTTTTTAGGTAATGAGGTGTAAAATAGGATGTAGCGTCTGACAATTATGAGGGATTTAGCATTAGAAAAACAATGATGGATGACAGCTTCCAGCTACTCGCTTGCAAGTACCTTCACAGCCAGCTTGAGAAACTGCAGAAAGAACTGGTCGGAACTCGTATAGGCGATGTTGTCGAATGTGTCCACCAGTCACGAGTGGCCTCCCGGCGGATGCGGGCGGGATTGAGTTTTTTCGACCAATGCTTGCCCGCCAAAAAAACAAAGAAATGGCGCCGCCAAATTCAGAAGATAACCCAAAAGCTCAGCCTCGTACGAGACAGAGACGTCCAGATTGAATTCATTAAGGAATTTGTGTCGAATCTCGACAAAGGTCACAAGCATCACAAACGCGGTATCAAGCGTCTTCTGCTGCGGCTGGAGCAGAATCGGCGAAAGCTTCAGCCAAAAGTGGTTAAAAATATCGAAGCGTTCAACGCCACCGGCGTGTTGGCGGAGATGCATGGGGAGATCGAAAAGGTCTTGTTCCGTTTTATGGGCAAAGATATCCCACTGCAAAGTCAATTTATCTTCGAACACGCCCAGGAACGGGTGACCGGGCATCTCCGGGAATTGTTATCCCATCAGGAGAGCTTAACAGATTCTTCGGACAAGGATGGGCACCACCAGATGAGAATCTCGGCGAAAAGGCTTAGATACACGCTGGAAATCTGTGATATGGCTTTTGAGGGTGAACTTAAAGAGACAATAAAAGCGGCTAAGAAGGTCCAAACCTCCCTTGGTGATATCCATGATTGTGACGTTTGGGACAAATATATCGAGCAATTCATTCCTGAGGAAAAGCAAAGGATGGTTGAGTATCTCGGGCACAGCCGCACTTTCGCGCTGATTCAAAAAGGACTCGATTACCTGAGAGGCGAATGTGGGAGGCGACGTGAGATCCTTTTTGATGAATTCGTTAAGGATTGGAACAGAATGGGCAAGGAAGGTCTATGGGATCAACTGCAATCAAAGCTCGATACGCGCCTGAACCAATACCAACAATCCACCGAAAAAGCGTTACAACCTGATTCATAGAGGCACTGATGATCGTCGCCCTAATAAGTGATCTACATGGCAATCTGCCGGCATTCAAGGCTGTTCTCAGAGATGCCGGCCGCGCGAAAGCCGAACAAATCTGGTGCCTGGGGGATTTAGTGGGTTACGCCCCCTTTCCAAACGAGTGTATAGAACTCACGCAAAAGAAAGTCTCTGCATGCGTCGTCGGTAACTACGACCAGAAAGTAATCCGCTTCAAACAGAAAAGAAATGAGTGGAAAACATCCAAAAAACCCGCGAAATTCGACGCTTTTGAATGGAATCATCAACATCTCAATCCTCAGAATCGACAATATCTCCATTCCTTGCCTGAAAAAGACCATTTGGAAAGAGGCAAATTTGAAATTCTCCTGACACATGGCAGCCCGGAATCCATCGATGAGCCGATCTTCCCGGGAACATCCCGGGAACGCCTGATCGAATTGGGGAAAATCACCGATGCAGCTATCATCCTGATGGGACATACCCATCGATTTATGAATCGCAAAGTCGGCAATCAATGGTTCATCAATCCGGGAAGCACCGGTATGCCGGTACAAAAGGACCTGAGGGCGTCATACGCCCTGCTCGATATTTCTCAAGACAAAATCAATGTCACCGAACGAAAGATACCTTATGACATCTCTCAAGTGATTCAAGAATTGGAAAGAGCAGACTTGTCCGGCACGCTCCAGAAAATGATCAAACGTGAATACGGAATCGCTCTCAAAAACGATCCCAAAACACCGACGTCAAACCCTCAGGAGATTCTCAAAGCCGTTCGGCGGTTAGCCGGAGAATGTCATTACGAAAAACAACACAGCGAACACGTTACATTGCTTGCCCTGAACCTTTTCGATGAACTCAAACCGCTACATAAACTCACGAATGAAGACAGGTTTCTCTTGAATTGTGCCGCCTTGTTGCATGATATCGGCTGGATCGAGGGCCAAAAAGGCCATCATAAAACCGCCATGAAGTTAATCCTCGCTTCACAAACACTTCCGTTTCCCGACAACCAACGGAGGATCATCGCCCTGGTCGCCCGCTATCATCGTAAAGCCCTGCCTGAAGGCTCACACCCGGTTTTTTCACAGTTATCCGACAAAGACAAGCAGAAAACAGGTATTCTGGCGGGAATATTGCGGATCGCAGACGGTCTCGACAGGACCCACACCTGCGCGGTAGAATCTATCGTGTGTGATGTGAGTGGAAAGGATATGCTCGTAAGATGTAAGGCATCCGGCCCATCGATTTTCGAATTGGAGGCCGCATACAAGAAATCCGACCTGCTTAAGCAGGTGTTCGATAAAAAGATCCGGTTCGTGGCTATTTGAAGAAACAGAACTTTAATAAATTCCTAACTTAGTTATCCTATATTCCCGGTTATCATTATGTCATTGAGACAGTCATGCGAAAAGAAGAGAAAACAGGCAAAAATGAGGTCCCGGCCAAAGCCGTTGCGGTGATTGATATCGGCTCAAATTCCCTCCGTATGGTTATCGCCCAGGTTTTTGCCGACGGCACGTATGAAGTCCTGGAGCGACTGCAACAAGCCCTTCATCTGGGCCAGGATACCTTTCGAAAAGGTCGTATCAGAGCGCAAACGATGCGCGCGGCCGTCCTCGTCTTGAAGAACTATCAAGAGGTCCTTCAAACGTACAATGTACAACAGGTTCGGGCGGTTGCCACCAGCGCCGTTCGTGAAGCTTCTAATGCCGACACCTTTCTCGATCGTATTTTCGTCGCGACGGGACTTGATGTCAGGGCGATCAGCGCCGCAGAAGAAAGCCGCCTCAAAATATCCGCCGTACGAGAGGCCGTCGGAAAGAAGTTCATCGCTCAAAGACAAGCCCTCGTCGTGGAGGTTGGCGGTGGAAGCACGATTCTCACTCTCCTTAATAAGGGGGAAATAAAGGTCACCCAATCTCTGGCGATCGGCTCGATCAGATTGCAGGAAGTCCTTGAGACAAGTTCCGAGCCGGTCGAGCAGGCATCGAACATGATCGAACAACAAGTCAACAGCGCCGTAGCGGCGATCACCGGCCTGTTGCCCCTGAAAAGGATTCGAATGTTTATTGCGATCGGCGGTGACGTTCGCTGGGCGGCAAAACAGGCGGGCCAAGCCGGCGAGATCCCCGGCCTTATTAATGTTCCACGGAAAAAATTGAAATCTTTAATCACACAATATGAGAAATATTCAGCAGACCATTTGGCAAGATCTTTAAAAATACCTTTCATGGAAGCGGAAACGCTTACACCGGCGCTGATGGTTTATTACGCTCTTTTACGAGCGACCTCCGCCGAGGAAATGATGGTTACCGACGTATCTATGCGTGATGGTTTATTGCATGATCTGACGTGCACCGTGTCGGGTAAACACTCTGAATCCGATTCGCCACAGATTCTGAATTCTGCCAGAGCCGTCGCGGCAAAGTATCATGTGGATTTGCACCACGCCAACCATGTTTGTGAACTCGCCGTATACCTTTATGACGAGCTCAAAAAACAACAGTGGTTAAATATTGAAAATAAAACATTGCTTCAAGCCGCAGCGATATTGCATGAAGTGGGTATTTTTATCAACAGCCGCGCCCACCATAAGCACAGTTACTATATCATCGCGAATGCTGAAGTATTCGGTTTCGATCCCAGGGAACTCGAAATCATAGCGCACATCGCCCGTTATCATCGCAGAAGCAGACCGAAAGCCTCGCATGTGGAATATGCCAGGCTCAGCAGAAAAGAGAAAATGATCATCAACAAACTGGCCGCTATCTTGCGAGTGGCCGATGCCCTCGATGCCAACCGCACTCAGGACATCAAAGATTTCACGTGTCGAATCGAAAACGATGAATTGGTCATTACTCCAACGTGCCGGGGCGACTTGACCTTGGAAAGACGGGCGCTGGCGATGAAGGGAGATCTTTTCGAAGAAGTCTTTGTTTTAAAAGCTCGTCTCGAATGAACCTTTGTCCGGCGCGATACTGTGTAACTAAAGGATAACGATGCTCTATGAAAAGTAAGAACCTCGATTCTTATAAGCTGTATATCAACCGGGAACTAAGCTGGCTGAAATTCAACGAAAGGGTCCTCAAACAGGGAATCCGGAAGGACAATCCTCTGGCCGAAAGGTTGAAGTTCCTGGCGATCGCCAGTTCCAATCTCGACGAATTTTTCATGATCAGAGTCGCGGGATTGATGCAGCAGAAGTCCGCGGGCCTGAGAAGACGAGGCATAAACGGTCTGACGCCGAATCAACAACTGAAAAGGATTAGCGCTTCAGTTCACGATCTGGTCGCTCAGCAAAACGAAGCGATCCAGGACGCATTAACTGAAATATCCGACCACGGTGTTATGCTGCTCAGGCCAAGTCAGTGGAGCCACGAACAGCGAGCCTTCATCAGAACTTATTTTCAAAATGAAATCCTGCCCGTACTCACACCGCTGGCCATGAACAACTTGGATCCTCCTCCTATTCTGCCGGGCAGACAGCTCAATGTGGCTATCACCGTCGTGGCCAAGGGACCGAAAAGCGAATCAGAAAAACAAATCGTCGTGGTTCCCGTTCCACATCTACTGCCGCGCTTTATACGAATACCCGATACAAAGGAATTCTCTTTTGTCCTCCTGGAAGATGTGATTGCGGATAACGTGGAATTGCTTTGCCCCGCGAGCCATATTACCGGCGTCGGCTATTTCCGTATTACCCGCGACGCCGACGTGAGTCTCCAGGAAGACGAAGCCGCCGACCTTCTGGAGACCATTGAGCAGGCCCTCATAGAACGAAGGCGACGGTCGGCTATCAGGCTGGAAATCAGCGACACGATCGACACATTTCAGAAAAAATGGCTGACGGAATGGTCGCGGCTGGGGGCCGACGATGTTTACGACATTACCCCATTGCTCGATGCAACGTGCCTTCATCAACTTACCATGATAGGACCCATTGCAAACCTGAAGCTCCCGGACTGGCCGCCGCAGCAACCGATCGATCTGCTCAATAGCGAGAATCTGTGGCAAACCATCAGAGAAAAGGACGTCCTTCTTTTTCACCCCTATGAAAGCTTCGAGCCGGTCGTGAAACTGATCCAGGCCGCTGCCGACGATCCCGGTGTCATTGCCATCAAGCAAACGTTGTACCGTACAAGCAGCGATTCTCCGATCGTTGAGGCGCTGCAAAAAGCGGCAAAAAACGGCAAAGAGGTCACCGTGCTCGTTGAGCTTAAAGCCCGCTTTGATGAAGCACAGAACGTCAATTGGGCCAAACAGCTTGAAGACGCCGGCTGCCACGTGATTTATGGAATCGCGAACCTGAAAACCCACGCCAAAGCCCTCCTCCTCATCCGACGCGAGGAGACACGGATTCGCCGCTACATTCATTTGGCCACCGGTAACTATAATGATAAAACCGCCAGGCTTTACTCCGATATCGGCCTGTTTACGTGCGACAATGCCATCGCCCTGGACGTCACGGCCTTTTTCAATCTTCTGACGGGTACTTCGGAAACGGTAGGTTGGCGGGAACTGACGATCGCCCCGACGGATATGAAGCAGAAGTTCCTTGACCTGATAGACCGGGAGATTCAAACCAGCAGCGCCGACAAACCGGGTCTGATCATGGCCAAGACGAATTCGCTCCAGGATAAGGTCATTTGCCGGGCCCTGTTCCGCGCCAGCCAGGCCGGAGTGAAAGTCATGCTCAACATCCGTGGTATATGTTGTCTGAGGCCGGGAATAAAGGGAGTATCGGATCATATCGAAGTGTGTTCCATTGTAGACCGATATCTCGAACATGCCCGGATATTCTACTTCCGTAACGGCGGGCACGAAGAAGTGTACCTCAGCAGCGCCGACTGGATGCGCAGAAACCTCGACCGAAGGCTGGAGCTACTTTTTCCCATCAAAGACGGAAAATTAAAAAAACGCTTGATCGACATCCTCTCGATCTATTTTATGGATAACACCCAATCGGAGATTCTCCATCCTGACGGCCACTATACCCCGAAAGAAAAAAAAGGTAAAAAGATTCAAGCACAAGAGAGCTTCTACAACGTAATATGTGAAGCTGTTAGAAACAATGAGCACTCCTCTTTGAGGTTTCGGCCGATGAAAAGCAGACCTTAAGAAGGACCCTGGCGATGCCTAAGCAAATGTGTAAATTGATAAAAGACGACTTTCACACAAAGAAGCTCAAGCAGTTTTCAAAACTTGTGGATCACCCTCAGTTTGTCTGCAAAAAGTGCGGCCGGGTCTCCAACAAAAAGACATATCTATGCAAGCCGGTTGATTTAGAATAATATCGTTTATCTATCTTTCGGTTTTATTCTATCGCCAGTACCGGTTCACGCGGCGTCGCGACGTCGGCCTTGGTATCGATTTCACTCAACACCCTGTGTAATCGTTGGAAAAAAACCTCATTATCAGGCCATATAATCCTCTGATCCGCGCCCAAAGGCTCATCGACGCTATCGAGAAACTCACCCAGCACACCGGCGTCGAACCGGTTATGTGAAAGACCCAGACCTAACGCTTCAACGTACCGACCATTCACCATTTGCTCGTATTGTCCCATAATCGGAAGCAACAACATCCGCTTCTTGAAGTGCAGGCATTCGCTAATTAAGGAAAATCCGGCCGTAGCGATGACACCTCGGCAGCTCGCTAAGTCCTCAAGAAATCCTTCAGTCGAAGTTGGTTTGAACACACAATTAACCACCTCGCTGCTTTCGTTATACCCATAGATGTAAAATCGATAATCCGGGGCACTTTGGAGGGTGCGCAACAGGCGTTCACGTCCGGTACGGTCGCTGGAGTAAACCAAGATATGCTCATCCCTCACCGATTCGTATGAATGAACGA
>CAYZAT010000005.1:0-30691 GCA_964476475.1 uncultured Pirellulales bacterium | reverse complement strand
AATTGATAGCCAGGCATTGCTTTCCTGTATCGCGCGCTTGTCGAAACGTCGTCCGTTGTATCCTGAGTACGATGCGGAGAATATTCAGTGGCTTTGGGATTTCCTCAAGAGCAACACGCAACGCGGCCAATTGAAGGGGTACGAAGTCCGCAACGCGAAAGACAAACAAATCGGTGCTTATCTGTATTATTTGAACTCGAAAAAAATGATGGAAGTGATGCTCCTTTTGGCTCGTGAAGATTCAACCGAGATCGTGTTTAGTCAGTTGTTGAGTCATGCGTTCGATTGCAACGCGGTCGGCGTGCGGGGGCGCATGGAGCCGAGATTTCTGCAAAGCATGTGGGACCATCATTGTTTCGTTAAACGGGGAAGCTGGGCCGTCGTTCACGCCAGAGATCCTGAGATTCTGAACGTCATCAATCGCGGCGACGCGATCCTCTCGGCGCTGGAAGGAGAATTATGGCTGCGGTCACCCAGTGACATGTTGTAGTGTGATGACGGAATTGCCGCAAAGGTTGTTAACCCGCACGGATAAAAATAACGAACACCTCGTGGAATGGAGATGTTATGTCGGAACAAGATAAGAAGAAATATGTTGAGACGGTAAGAGAATTTGTCGTTGAGAAATTTCTCTTTGGAGACCATGATGAATTCCAGGACGAGACCTCCTTTCTGGAGGAAGGCCTCATTGACTACACGGGCATTTTGGAGCTCGTGATGTTCCTCGAAGAGACTTACGGCATCAAGATAGAGGATGAAGAGCTGATCCCGCAGAACATGGACAGCCTCCGGAACATCGCGCAGTTCCTGGATGACAAGCTGAACGCAAGTCCCGTTGCAGAATCATAGAGCGCGGGGACGCTCACTTCGTTTAGTAAGGGGCATCATATGGTAATCGACCATCTTGGCATTGTTGTTACTTCCATCGAGGAAGGGATTGACCACTGGGAAAATGTCTTCGGGTATCGACAAATGACGGACGTGGTCGTTAACTCAAGGCAAAAAGTCAAGGTGGTGTTCCTGGCGAAAGAGCAGTCCACAACCGTCAAGCTCATAGAGCCTGTGGATGAAACGTCGCCGGCGTATCGGCTGGCAAAAAGAGGCGGGGGACTCCATCACCTGTGTTTTAAGTGCGAGAATATCGACCGCCAGATCGACCAACTCACCCAAAAGGGATTGCGGGTTTTGAGTCAACCGGCGCCGGGTGAGGCCTTTGAGAATGAGAATATAGCATTTATTTTCGCCAAACAGGGATTGAACATAGAGTTGATTGATACGGACAACAAAGCGAAGCGTCGGTTTTAGCTCGCAGGAATGAACGATTGCGTCGTATTTTTTCGGAGGCCGGCCTGCTTGACTATTCTGTGTGTGTCACCGTAGAGACGAAATTGTGTGCACACGATGCGGTGAACTGACTGATCGAGGGGATGAATGATATTGAGGCAAGATGAAATGAGTTCAAACAAAGAAACAGTACGGAATTTTGTCGTGGAGCATTTTCTCTTCGGAGAGGGCGATACCCTCAAGGGGGATACGTCATTTTTGGAAGAGGGCATTATCGATTCAACGGGTATCCTGGAACTCGTGATGTTTCTTGAGGAGACGTACAACCTTAAGGTTGAGGATAGCGAGCTTGTTCCGGAGAATTTCGATACGCTCGACAATATTACTTGTTACTTAGATAAAAAGCTATGTGCGGAATAGCGGGGATTTGTCATATTGACGGCCCGGACGGGATTTCCTTGAATCTTCTGAAGAAGATGATCGGTGTCCTTGGCCATCGCGGGCCGGATGAAACGGGAGTCTATCTCGACAATCACGTGGGATTAGGGCACGCGCGCCTGAGTATTATCGACTTGTCGTCCGGCGTGCAGCCGATCCACAACGAGGACGAGACCCTGTGGATCATCTACAACGGCGAAGTATTTAACTACGTCGAGCTCAAGAAAGAGCTGGAACAGAAGGGACACCGCTTCTATACGACGTCCGATACGGAGGTCGTCCTGCATTTATACGAAGAGGAAGGTCCCGAATGTGTCACTCGGCTGAACGGTCAGTTTGGGATGGCGATTTGGGACGTGAACGCGAAGTCCTTGTTTTTAGCGCGGGACCGCGTCGGCATTCGGCCGCTATTTTACACGGTTCTCGACAATACACTCTTTTTCGGATCGGAAATCAAATCCATTTTTATGAATCCGAACGTTCCTCGACGAATCGATCCGGTGGCAATGGATCAGATTTTTACGTTCTGGACGACCTTAGCGCCGCGAACCATCTTCGAGCATGTTTATGAATTGCCGCCCGGCCATTACCTGACCGTCTCCGAAGGCGAGGTCACGATCGAAAAATACTGGGACATTCCGTTATATTCGCCGGCGGAACACGTCGCTATGACGCCGGAAGATATCAGCCGGGAAATCGGGCATCTCTTACAGGAGGCGATTCGCATTCGGCTCCGAGCCGATGTGCCGGTCGGTTGTTATCTCAGTGGCGGTTTGGATTCTTCAGGCATCACGACCCTTGTCGTGAAGAATTTCGACAGCCACGTCAGGACGTTTGGAATACGTTTTGAAGAAGATGCTTTCGACGAAGGGGACTATCAGCGCCAAATGGTTTCCTATCTGAACGTGGACCACACCGATGTTGTCGCGACCAACGAGGATATCGGGGCGGCCCTTGGCGATTGTTTGTGGCACTGTGAGAAGCCGCTCTTGCGAACGGGGCCGATTCCGCTGTATCTGCTTTCCAGAATCGTGCGTCAAAGTGATTTCAAAGTCGTGCTAACCGGTGAAGGCGCGGACGAGGTCTTCGGCGGCTACAATATTTTCCGGGAAGCGAAAGTCCGTCGCTTTTGGGCCAAAGCGCCCGACTCGCAGCGCCGCGCCGGGTTGATCGGTCAGCTTTATCCTTACATCTTCAACAATCCCAGGCTTAAACGCACGTTGCAATCCTTTTTCTCTAAAGGCCTGGACCAGGCGGATGATCCGCTCTTTTCACATATGATACGGTGGGAGAATACCAGCAAACTCAAAAACTTCTTTTCAGGCGACCTCAGCCAAGAAATTGGATCGTACTGTGGATATGAGCAGGTTAAAGAGTGTCTTCCCATGGCCTTTGAGGATGCAGATTATCTCTCGCGTGCTCAGTACCTGGAGACGGCGATCTTTCTGAGCGGTTACTTGCTTTCTTCTCAGGGAGACCGGATGGCGATGGCCCATTCGGTTGAAATTCGGCTGCCTTTCCTGGATCCATCGGTCATGGAATTCATGGGACGCGTGCCGGCCAAATGGAAGATTCTGGGCTTGAACGAAAAGCATATTCTCAAAAAGACCTTTAAGGGGATTTTACCCGGAGAGATCCTCCGGCGTCCGAAAAATCCATATCGCGCGCCGATCAGGCAAAGCTTATTGAATCATAAGAAAATGGATGAGACGCAGCAGGCTTTTTCGGAAACGTCATTGAAAAATGCGGGTCTGTTCGACGCCGGGAAGGTAGCGAAATTGTTGCGAAAGATGAAGGTGTCGGGCCGTGCGAGCGAGATCGATGATATGGCCCTGATGGGGATTCTATCCTCCCAGCTTGTGTATCAGCAGTTCGTGGAGGATTTTCCTTGTCGGCCCGCTCATGATGTTTGTCCCGATTTGATTGTGGATCATCGGTCGGAGGCCCTCAAACCCGTCCAGTGATAATGGATCCGTTTGTTATGGAGACTGTTATGGATTTTCATAAAGACGTTCTAAAGTTGGATTGTGCGAGTGAGTCGGAACGTATCGGCTCGTTCATTCGACAGTACGTGCGTTCCTCGAAGCGTGACGGCGCCGTGGTTGGGTTGAGCGGCGGGATCGATTCGGCTTTATGTGCGGCCCTGTGCGTCAAG
Organism: uncultured Pirellulales bacterium; assembly: GCA_964476475.1. Taxonomy (GTDB): domain Bacteria; phylum Planctomycetota; class Phycisphaerae; order Sedimentisphaerales; family Anaerobacaceae; genus JAFGTG01. Next base: position 26,814 of record CAYZAT010000005.1, on the reverse strand, counting down.
GCGTTGGGTCAAGACAGGGTTTTCGGCTTGATCCTTCCCGAGAAAGAATCCAATCCGGTCAGTGCGGAATACGCGGCCAAGCACGCCGAAGAGCTGGGCATTAGAACGGAAACGGTGGATGTTACGCCCGTCCTCGAAGCCTTCGGGACGTATCGGAAAAGGGACGGGATGATCAAAGATGTCTTTCCGGAATACGACGAAAGCTACACGTCGAAAATCACGCTCCCGCCGGACTTATTGTCCAAGGATACGTTCAACATCTTTACGTTGAAAATTAACGACGGCAAGGGCAATGAGCAATCGGCCCGGCTTAACAAGAATATCCTCAACGGGCTGGTCGCCGCCACCGACACCAAGCAGAGAATCCGGATGGTGCACCTGTATTATTACGCGGAGAAGATGAACTACATCGTCTGTGGAACGACCAACAAGACGGAAGCTTTGCAGGGCTTTTTTGTCAAATACGGCGATGGCGGCGTGGATCTCGAACCGCTCAGCCATCTCTACAAAGTTCAGGTGTTTCAACTGTCGGAATACCTTGGCGTGATTCGTGAGATTATCGAAAGGCCTCCGAGCCCGGATACCTGGAACGCCCAGGTGAGTGATGAGGAATTCTATTTCCGTATCCCCTACGCGACGCTCGATATGCTTCTTTATGCGTGGGAGCGTAAGATTCCCATCGAGCGCGTCTGCGAGACGATGAATCTCACCGAGGACCAGGTCAAGCGGGCCCACAGGGATTTTAATGCTAAGTACAATGCGACCCAATGGGCCAGGCAAGCCCCTCCGACACTCGAATAAAGGACTCTTCGTCATATAGCTGAAATATCTCATGCGAATTCTACATTATCATTTTAGTGTATTCCTGCTCTTTATGCTGGCCTGTCATGCGTGTGCCGCTCGGCCCATTTATGTACACGCCGGCTCGCAAAACCGTTCTACGGACGGGTCTCAGGATCGACCGTTCAAGACGATTACAGAGGCCTTGAAGGTTGTTCGGGCGGGAGATACGGTGATTGTCCGTGAAGGTTTATATCGCGAATCCCTCCGTGTACCGGGTGGCCGGCCGGGCAAGCCCGTTTCGATACAGGCGGCGGAGGGCGAGCGCGTCGTCCTGTCCGGGGCGGTTCCGGTGACCAGATGGAAGGAATATCGAGATAATATCTATGTCGCATCGCTCAATTTCAAGCCGGAACGTCTTTTGGTGAATAATCGTGCACAGCCGGTGGCCCGGCTGCCGGAGGGCGGCTGGTGGACGGCAAAGGCAGTCGAAGGACAGACGATTGTCGATGCTAAAAACCTAAGTACGGTCGAGAACGATCTTGTCGGGGGAGAAGCTTATATCTGGACGATGCACGGAAATGTCTATTTTACCGTGCCGATTACTTCTCTGGACCGCGTGAACGGTAAACTCACCGTGACGCCTCAGAAGCGATCCATGGTCATGGGGAAAGACGATAAGTATTATCTCAAGAACCATCCGAGCCTGATCAATTCTCCGGGCGACTGGGCGGTTCTGAAGCATGAAGACGCCTGGCGGATTTACTTTTGGCCCGCGGCTTTGGCGGATTTGGACGCGGTTGAAGCTCCGTGCGAGACACGAACGATCCTTCACGTTGATCGGGTCGGGCACGTTCGCATTTCCGGTCTGGAGATCGCGGCGGGCGCCCGAAATGGTCTCGAGGTCACCCGGTCCGAGGATATTGACATCGAACGCTGTATCGTGCACAACCACGGCGGCAGGGGGATCCAGCTTCGTGACGTGAACGATATCACGGTTCGCCGATGTATCTGCTTGCATAATTATTATGGCGTCGTCCTGATCGAGTCGAAGGGCGTTGTTGTGGAGGAGAATGAGATCGGATACAGCGGCGTGGACGGTCTGATTATTTCATGGAAAACGTCCGACGTCACGGCTCGCCGGAATTATATTCACCACCATCTGTTGTGGGGCCATCCCGACAACGTTCAGTTTTATCAGGGAGTTACCCAGGTTCGCCTGATCGACAACCTCCTTCTGGGGTCCGGGCAGGGGATTATGATGCAGGAGACGAGCGACGGCCTGATCCAGGGCAACATGATCATCGGCTGTATGGCCATTCCCGTGATCTTCGGCCATAAGAACGCGGAAAACTACCGTGTCCACAATAACACGATTGCCTTCGGCGGCGGCGTCTGTATGAGTCTGACGGCGCATCACTACGACGTGCAGGAAAATATCTTCGTGACCGGCCAGGGATCTCCCATGTACTCGGTCAGCGGCGTCCGCGGTTACGAAGGCCGGCGCAACGTGTTTTATAATGCCCGTGGAGTCAGGGGCCGGCCCATCATGGTGTCCGACCGGGGATGGCACCGTAATTTCCGGGAATACCGCGGCAAGACGGGGTACGACCGGGGGAGTGTGTTTGGCGATCCCCGGTTCCGGAACGCCCCGGATTCTTTTGCTGTTGTTGACGGCCGGCGAATCCCCGATTGCTCGCGTGAAAGGTTATATCTGCGAAAAGGTCTTGAGACGATCCGGTTGGGTGACTATGTCGAGGTGAACTTCGACGGTGTGCTCCGGAGGATTGTGGGTCGCGGTCGTGCAACGATTACGATTTCTCCGGCTCTTCCGGCCAAGCCCCTCACGCCCAACTTGATTTGTTGCTGGGGACGCAACAACAATCTGTCATTAGACCTTCGGCTCAAAGCGAACAGCCCCGGGGCGACACTTAGTGAATCCGGCGGCCCTGTTGGTTCGACGATCGATATTACCGCCTATCAGCGTGGAGATTTCGATGCGGACGGGCAGCGCGATTTGCCGGCCCTTCCGGCCGGGCTTGAACCTAAGCAAGAAAAAGGCGGAGGCTGGTTAAAGGTAGGACGAGACGATGCAGGTTCATCATTTTCTTGAAAACGCGGCTCAACACGATCCGGACAAAGAGGCGGTCTGGCACAAAAATCGCTGGATGACTTACGCCGAAATAGAGGCTTTGTCCAATAAGGTGGCCCATTATTTGAAAGAGCGGGATATTCGCCGGGGCGACCGGGTGGCCATCCTATATGAGAATGCGTTCGATTATGTGATCGCTTATTTCGCCGCACTCAAAACAGGAGCGGTTGAGGTTTCTTTGAATACGGAAACGACGGTGGAGACATTAACCTATGCCCTGCAGGATTCCGGCGCCAAAGCTATCATCTCGGGTAAAAAGCATTTGCGTTATCTTATCCCGGCGCTGAGAAAAGCCACGGACGTTCGGGAGGTGATTGTCGAGCAGAAGGACGTCTCGGCCTACGAACAAATCGGTCATTGCCATCCTGTGTGCCTTGGCGAACTGTACGAGACGGGGGATGCCCGTTCCGCGGGAACGAGGGGCATCGACGTCGATCTGGCTTCGATCACGTACACCACGGGCAGCACGAGCAGGCCCAAGGGGGTGATGCTCTCTCATCTTAACATCGTGAGCAATACGCGTTCGATCGTGGAGTATCTGGCCTTGACGGACCGGGACCGGATCATGGTGGTTCTGCCGTTCTTTTATGTCTATGGCAAGTCATTGCTGACGACCCACTTTTATGTCGGCGGGTCGTTAGTCATCGAGAATCGATCCGTTTTTCCGGAAGTGGTTTTAGATACGATGAAGAGCACGGAAGCGACCGGATTTGCCGGTGTGCCTTCCACGTTCTTGATTTTATTGAATCGGTCGAGGGTCAGGGAATATACATTCGACCGGCTTCGTTATGTGACGCAGGCCGGCGGATCGATGGCCCCGGGGATTCAGCAGAAAGTCGCGGAGGCGTTTGCCCCGGCTCGTTTGTTTATCATGTATGGGGCAACAGAGGCGGCGCCCCGCTTGTCGTACCTTGATCCGGACGTGCTGCCTTCCAAATGGGGTTCAATCGGCAAGGCCATCTCGAACGTCGAGTTGTTTGTGGCGGATGAGAAAGGCCGGCTCTTGCCGCCGCATTGCGAAGGCGAGATCGTCGCGCGAGGCTCCAACATTATGGCGGGCTATTGGAACGATCCGGTGGAGACGGCCAGGGTGTTGAAAGACGGCCTCTATTATACCGGTGACATCGGCACGACGGATGAGGACGGGTATCTCTATGTGGTCGGGCGGTCCAAGGATTTCATCAAGGGCGGAGGATTCCGTATCAGCGCCAAGGAAGTCGAGGATGCCCTGCTCGAAATCGACGACGTCCACGAGGCGGCGGTCATCGGCGTTGATGATCCGATTTTGGGTGAGGCGATTAAGGCTTTCGTCGTTCAAAAGGACGGTGTCGAGTTAACGCAGGAAAAGGTGAGTACATACCTCAAGCCCCTTTTGCCCGCCTACAAGCAACCGAAGTATATCGAGTTGGTCCCTTCGATTCCCAAGGGGAAATCCGGGAAGACTCTGAAGACGGAGTTGAGAAAACGAGAAAACGTTCACCGAGAAGTCACTGACGGTCAAAGATCAGATTAGGAGAGAGACATGTTGGAAGACAAAACATTTTCTGCGGATGTTTTGAAATTGGATTTCGATCAAGAGACGGAAAAGATCACCCGGGCCGTTCGCGAAGTTATATTGAAACGGTTCAAGAAACGCGGCGCCGTTGTGGCGCTGTCGGGCGGCATCGACAGCAGTGTCGTCGGGGCGTTGTGCGTTCGCGCTCTGGGCAAGCGGCATGTTCTGGGGCTTCTGATGCCGGAGCAGGATTCGGCTTCGGAGACGATGGGACTGAGCCGGTTGATCAGCGATCATCTCGGCATTGAGACCGTGCATGAAAATATTTCGGGCATACTGGACGCCGTCGGTTGTTATCGCCATCGGGACGAGGCGATCCGTAGCGTCGTACCTGAATATACTTCGGAATACAAAAGCAAGATCGTGCTGCCGGGTGTGATGGATGACGATACGTACCGGATCTTCTCGGTGATCGTGCAGTCTCCCGAGGGCGAGCAGAAGAAGGTGCGGCTGACGCCGTCGGCCTATCTCGGGATCGTCGCGGCCACGAATTTCAAGCAGCGGACGCGCAAGATGCTGGAATATTACCATGCCGACCGGCTCAATTACGCCGTAACGGGAACGCCGAACCGCCTGGAGTACGATCAGGGCTTTTTCGTCAAGCTCGGCGATGGGGCGGCGGACATCAAACCGATCGCGCATTTGTATAAGACGCAGGTGTATGAGATGGCGAGGTTTCTCGGCCTTCCGGACGACATTTGCAGTCGACCGCCCACGACGGATACGTATTCTCTGGCGCAAAGTCAGGAGGAATTCTATTTTTCGGTTCCTTACGACAAAATGGATCTGTGCTTGTACGGCAAGAACCACGGCGTCTCGTCTAAAGAGGTCGCGGACGCGGCGGGGATGACGAGTGAGCAGGTCGAACGCGTCTATCACGATATCGATGCGAAACGAAAGGCCACGCGCTATCTTCACGCGGCCCCGGTCCTCATCGATCCTATTACAGAATCATCCTCTTAAGGTGCTCTCAAGGTTATATTGAAATTCTCATTGTTACGGGACGTAGTGTCATTCGATGGTAAATGCTAAAGCTGTCATACTGATTGGAAGTCGCGATTTCGGGCGATGCCCCCTGGCATCCCGTCTGAGTACGCCGTTATGGCCGGTCGTGGAAAAGACGGTTCTGGAACGGCTCTTGACGCATTTGGCCAATGAAGGGATACGGCAGGTCGTGGTGTTTTCCAGTGAAGAAGGTTTGTCACTGGCAGAGTCGATTCATGTGGATGATCGTTTAGACGTGGAGTTTTTGGAAGAAACGCTGCCCGTGGGAACGGCGGGATGTTTACGTGACGCAGCGCGGGGTGAGGAAGATACGTTGTTGTTCGTGTTTTCCGCCGGTATCGTGTCGCCGCCGAAAATCGGCGTTTTGATGGATGCCCATCATGCGGGTAAATCGGATTTAACGGTGATATTGAACCCGGAGTGCGGCGATAGTTCCCCTACGGGGCAAGCCACCGGGATCTATGTGTGCGAATCCCGTGTGCTGGAGCACATTCCGGAAGCCGGCTATGTGGATATTAAGGAAGGTTTGATTCCTGAAATGCTCCGCGCGGGGAAAGCGGTTCATGCGGCGGCGCTGACGGAACACGTGGGGAATTTTCGAGATTGGCAAGGTTATTTATATGCGATCGCCGATTACCTCGACCGTGCTCCGGAATGTGACGCGGATATCCAGCGGGGCGAAGATACAGCGTTCCCAAACGTAAGGGGGACGGCGACGGCAACCATCGATCCTTCGGCGCGAATCCGGGGACCGGTGGTTATCATGGACGGCGCGACGATCTCTGACGGCGCGGTTGTTCTTGGACCGGCCGTGCTGGGACGCCGCGTGACGATCGGTCGGGATAGCGTGGTGGTCAACAGTGTCATTTGGGATGATGCGCACATCGGCCCGAATTGCGGGATACGACGAAGCGTTGTGGACGGCCATGCCATCGTGCAGGCCAACACACTTGTGGAAAATGAGCCTGTCGCATTCAAAGCAAAAGGTTTTTTCAAACGATTATTCGATCGGACGAAAAATAACATCATAGGACCGGGGCAGGCACTATGGTCGCACGTGGGCGGAATGAGTGGATCCATGCCGACCTGGATGCAACTTCCAAGGGAACAAATCCTCGCTTACGTTGCGGCGGTTCTTCTCTTAGGCGTGTTCATCTGGTCCTACCAGCGCGGTCTTGGAGATCTCTGGAATCTCTGGCACCGGAGCGATGAATATTCCGTGGGTCTGATTGTTCCTTTTCTTGCGCTCTATATTCTCTGGACCCGGCGTCGTGCGATTGCCGAGTACCCGATCAAGCCGTCGATCTGGGGCCTGGTTCTTTTCATCGGCGCCCAGTTTATCCGGTTCTTCGGCTTGTTCTTCATGTACAGTTCTGCGGAGAGGTTCTCGATTGTGCTCAGTATTGCCGCCATCGTGTTGTTGTTATTCGGCTGGCCGCTTTTTCGAAAGCTTTCTCCGATCTTGCTGTTTTTATGCTTAATGTTGCCCCCTCCGAACCTTATTCAAAGTTATACCGTGCTGCATTTGCAGCATTGGGCGACCTCGTCCGCCGTCTTCTGTCTTGAAATGGTCGGCTGCGGGGTGATCCAGGAGGGCAATACTATCCATATCGGGGATACGAGCGTTGAAGTGGCGTACGCGTGCAACGGTCTGAGGATGATCACGGCCTTTTTCGTCATCAGCGGTTTGGTCGTGCTCCTGGTCAAACGGGTCTGGTGGGAAAAGCTGATCATCCTGATTTCAAGTCTTCCGATTGCCTTACTGTGCAATACCGTCAGGCTCACGGTCACGGCGCTGGCGCTGACGAAACTCAGCGATCAGTTCTGGGACGATGTGTTCCACGACTTCGGCGGATATGCCATGATGCCGTTGGCCCTGGCGATCGTCGTGGGGGAACTCTGGCTATTAACGAGACTGACGACGCTGCCGGTGACGGACGAGGCGGTGATTATCACGCGGCAAAAAGCGTGAGATTGTTTTTGTGTGGGAGTCCATTTTCATCGAGACAACAAAATGAGGCTCGACAGAGAGTAAACATCCGAAACCATAATGGAAGGAAGAATGCAATGAACGAGTTAGAGAGATTCAATGAACCGGCGGTTGGGCAAGACGTGGTGGATTGGCAGGTCCCGCCCGAGCCTGAGAGTCAAACCACATCGGACTTGTTTGCGGGGATCGTTCGTCGCTGGTACATCGTGCTGGTGGTCTTTGTCCTCATGTGTGCGGGCGGATTGCCCGCGATATGGCTCACGATCAAACCGCAATACGAAGTGGTCGGTGCCATTCGGGTTGCTCCCGTTATGTCCGAAATTATAAGTGGTGAGCCAGATTCGGGAGGGATTGATGATTATGTTCGGTTCATCAATACGGAGGCCGAGCGGATCACGAGCAGCGCCGTCGTCCAAAGAGTGGCCGATAATTTGGTTGATAAGAATCTGGCCTATTTCAGTGATGAGCCCGGCGGTCTTATATCAAAGCTGATGAAAAAAGTGTTGGGTTCGAGGGGACCCGTCGAACCGGCATTGAAGCTCAAGACGGCGATCGTCGGAGGTCAAAAGATTAGCGTCGTTGCCGAGGATACCCAGGAATTGCTCAAGGTGACCATGAATCACCACGATCCTGAAGAAGCCAAGATGATTGTGGATGAGTTTATCCAGGCGTATACGGATATCGAGGTCAACACCGCCAACGTGGATGAGAACCAGCGTTTGGGAGTCCTGGAGCAGGAACGCGATCGTCTCGCTGAGAGGATTAAATCCTATCGCGATCGAATCCAGGAATTGGGAGAAGTGTACGGGGAACTCAATTTGGCCCCTCGGCAGGAGATGCAGATGGATCGCCTTGAGGCTTTGTCGGCGAGGCTCACGGAAGTCGAGGCTGAACGGCTTCGGCTTGAAGCCGACGTCCAGCTCCTTGAGCGGACGAAAGAGCAACCGTTGCCACAGGGGGAACTGCTCCAATTGCGACAAACCTATGTCAACGCCGATCCGGCGGTGACCGCCACTGCAGAGAATATCATGACGTTGGAACAAGAGCTGATCGTTGCCGAGCAGACGTACTCGAATACGAATCGGGAAGTCCGGCGTAAAAAGGAATTGTTGAATAAGATGAAGGAACACCTTGTGGCGCTCAAGCAGGAGGCCAGCGACGAATTCGATGAGATGGCCCAAAGGCAGGCGATGGCGGCCGGCGAAAAGCTGCTCAGTGATAAACGAAACGAACTGGAGCAGGCCAGGATATTCGAGCAAAACCTTAGAAATGAGCTGTCGAGTCAAGACCTTGAGACGAAACAAACAGGTCGCACGCAATTGAGTATCGACGATTACCAGGCCGAATTGACCTCGGCCCAGGAACGATACGATGCGGTTGCAAGAAGTATCCAGGACCTGGAATTGCAGCGAAAACGTCCGACGAGAATCTCGATCTATTACAATGCGGATATTGCCTCGATTCAGGATAAGCGCCTCAAAATGAGCCTGGCCTTGGTTTTCGGCGGATTGATCTTCGGAATGGGTTTGGCGTATCTGCGGGACCGGGCGGATCAGTGTCTTCGGACACCGGATGACGTGGCCCGGCGTATCGGGATGCGCATCATCGGGACCACGACCAGCCTGGATACCGTCAAGCCGTCACTGCTGCCCGAGCAAATCGTCGGAGACTATCAGACGATTCGGGCCAACCTGAAACTCTTAGGTGGCAACAAGATCCCCAAGAAGATGGTAGTCACGAGTCCGGGAATGAGAGAAGGCAAAACGACCTTCGCCGTGAATCTGGCAACCAGCATGGCCGAGTCCGGATTGAAGGTCCTTCTGATCGACGGCGACTTGAGAAAGCCCGACGTGGCGCGATTGTTGAATCTTCCCGAGGGATCGAGAGGGCTGCAGGACGTCCTGTGCGGCGTCAAGTTCGAGCAGGCGGTGTACTGCGTCGCGGCCACGGGGCTGGATGTTCTTGCAGCGGACTTTACCGACGCCACCGATGCCTACGAGATGCTGGCCCAGCCCACAACGGCCAAAATCATTAATGTGATCAGCCGGAAGTACGATCACGTGATTATCGATACGCCTCCCGTTTTGGGGTTCCCGGATGCCCAGTTGTGGGCGAAGATCGGTAATGCGGCCATCTTGATCAGCTATGCGGGTCATACGACCTTGCCGGACCTGAAACAGGCCAAGGAGCGACTGGCGCAGATTAACGTCAAAGTGCTGGGCACCGTTCTCAGCAGCGTTCAGGCCGGACATGGGTATTATCGCCACGGGCATAGTTACTATGCACAATCCAGAGGCGGCGGAATCTCCAGGAGGAAGATGATGTTCTCCGTGGAAGGAGAGGATAACGACGGCATGAACATGGGCCTGTCTGATGATCTGACGCCGGATGAATACTCGTATTCTGAAAGTGCCGAATCGCGGAAGACCGTCGTACGCACCCGGAAGAAAGCCTCGGTGTCCGGGGCAAAAGGATCGGGCGGTAACAATTCCTCCAAGGCGTCGAAAAAGTCGCCTAAAAACAAGGCGTGAAAGGCCGGTGTGTGTCTTCCTCCCGATTTAGTATCGCATCGACTCTTAATCGTTTGAGTTTTCCCTTGATGATTCTATGAATCTGATTTGCATACATAAAAACGCCGTGAGAACCGGTCATGAGGGGCTTCTTCGATTTGCTTTGACCGGTGAACCCGTTGCCAGCGTCGTTCTCAATGGTTTGGGCCGAAGTTTGTCTTCTCAAGGCGAAGGTTCGGCCTCCCCGGTCCCTTTCCGGTCATTGGACGTCGGAAAAACCGTTTTCGCTTTTCCGGAAGACTGGAAAGTCGAACCGCAAGCGCCACAAGATTCGATGGATCTGGGGCGAAAAGATGGACCTGATGCCCGACCGGAGATCTCCTATTACCGGAAGAACGTGGTTGTTCCCTTCAGGCATGAGAACGTTTCCGAACAAGAGGGGGTGACCAAGCCCTGGCTCATTCTCACCAACGGACGTTTTGCAACAAACATTGATATGATGTTGCTCGAAAAGGTCGTGTCCAGCGTCAAGGCGGATGTTGTGGCCGTTACAGTGAATCCGAAGCTCTTGGGCGAACGAGAGGACGTCCGATTAACGGCCGAAGGGAAGGTGGCCGCCTTTCATCGAGTGTATATCGATTCCGCGGAATTTGCTTTTGCGACAACGGATTGGCCGCATCATCTCTTTATGAAAACGTGTGTGCTTGATCGCGTTTTGCCCGACGGTGTTTTGCCCTTGTCGTTTTCGGGTTTAGCCGGAAAGTGCCGCTCGGAAGGTCTGACGCTGTGTGCCGTCACTGTCGGGGGGGCGGTCCTGGATTTGGACTCGGAAGCAGGATTGTTGAGTTTCTGCGGAATGGGATTATCTCAAAGTCACTGTCTCACGTTCAATACGGATGGATCGAAAGCAGCAGCCGGGCGACCGCGGTGCATCGGGAACGTTTTACTGGGACGTGATGTGAGCATTGCTTCGGATGCCGTTATTGTCGGCCCGACGATTCTCGGCGATGGCGCCTGTGTGGAACCGGGGACGATCATCAGTTCATCCATTGTCGGGCCGGACGTTTGCGTTCCGAAAAATGAACTCGTTCAAAATTGTATCATCAAGGGGCCGCGGTACGAAAGGATCTCTGCAACCGGGGGCCGTGAAAGGGTTTCCCGGCGGATTTCCAAGTTAAGCCACGATTTCGATGTCTCGCAGGATCCATGCCGCTCTTTTCGAAAGTGGGGCCCCTTCTCATACGCCCGATGCCTCAAGCGAATCACCGATTGTCTCGTCGCCGTAATCATTCTTCTTTTATTTGCCCCGTTGTTTCCGTTTATCGCCCTGGCGATCAAATTAACGTCTCCCGGTCCCGTGTTCTATAAAGATCGTCGACAAGGATTGCACGGCAAGGATTTCGGCTGCCTCAAATTCAGGACGATGATCACCGGGGCCCATGCCATTCAGGAAAAGCTTCGGATTGTCAGTCAGGTCGATGGGCCGCAATTCAAAATGGAAGACGATCCGCGCATCAGCACCGTAGGGCGGTTCCTGCGCGAGACCTATATTGATGAAATCCCGCAATTCTTTAACGTTCTGGCCGGTCAGATGGGTGTTGTCGGGCCTCGCCCGTCTCCGGAATCGGAGAATACCCTATGTCCGTTATGGCGCGACGCCCGATTGTCGGTTCGACCGGGGATTACCGGCCTGTGGCAGGTCCATCGAACCCGGCAACCCATGAGAGACTTCCAGGAATGGATCCATTACGACATCGAATACGTTCGGAATCTGTCGCTGAAAATGGATTTGAGCATCTGTTGGCAAACAACCCGGAAGCTTCTCGATAATTTCATCAGTCAATTCTGATAGATGAGAAAGGACAACGATGTCGGCAGTGTATTACGAACAGTCGAAGGATAAAAAAGAGAAGAGAAAGCCGGCAAGGTACTTCAACTGGAAGTTAGCCATTGTTTTGGTCATCAGCTTTTTTGTCCTGGTGGTCGGCGTCATTGCGTTACACCAATGGCGTAAAAGCAATCGAAGTCAGCAGGGGCTTGTCCGCGGATCGAAAGCCTATGATGAGGGCCGTTGGGAAGAGGCGGGGGAGTATCTGGGGTATTACCTGGCCGTGCGACCCGATGATGTCTCCGTATTGCTCAAATATGCCGATGCGCAGCTTAAGATTCGACCGATCAAACGCAATCACATGCAACAGGCGATCCAGGCCTATCGGGCGATTTTAAGGGTGGACAAGAACAATGCCGAGGCCGTGACGAGGCTCATTGATATTTATTTAAGAATCGGCCCCGGCGAGGCCGAGCTTATCGCACGAAGACAACTTGAAACAAATCCCGATCCGGTGCTTGAAAGATTGCTGGCGCAGTCGTTGATTGCACAACGCAAGTTCCCGGAGGCGGTTACCCTCTTAACGGACGTGATTCAGGAACATCCCGATCAGATGCTGGCCTACGAGTCGTTGGGACGGCTTGTAGAACAGCGCCCGAAGGATTTCCCGAACGTTCCTCCGATTCATTGGTTCGATCGGGCGGTCGAGAATAATCCGTCTTCGGCCCTGGCGTATCTCGTCCGTGCGGCGTTCTATCGTCGAAACGGAGATGTCCCTGGGGCTTTGGCGGACCTCGAGCAGGCTCAAAACCAGGACCTGTCGGACGCCCATGTCCGTTTGCGACTGGCTGAAGAGTCCATCTACTGTGGCGACTTGGAGAAGGCAAAGTTCCATCTGGAAGCCGTTCGCGAGGTCCTCCCGAGAGACCCGGGGTTATGGCAAATATGGGCCCAGTATGCTCTACGAACCCAATCGAAAGAAACCATGCTGAAAGTGGCCGAAGATGGATTGGAGGCCCTTGCGTCTCAACCGTGGGATTTCATGCCCGTCGCCGTAGAATTGTATATCCAGTGCGATCGGCTCGATGATGCCAATGCGCATATCGCTAAACTCAGTCAGAAGGACATTGCGCCTTCCAACGTCGCCTTCTTACGAGGTTCTGTGGCGGCCCGGCAAGGACACATGCGGAAGGCGGCTCGATTTTGGCGGCAGTCGATCGAGTCCGGAAATGAATCCTCACAAGTTCGATTGGCATTAGCCTCGGCGTTGTCCCAACTGGGGGATGGCGAATCGGCGGAGCGCCAATTGCGAATATTGATTTCCGAAAGACCCGACTCGTCGAGAGCGCATTTGACCCTCGCGAGACTGTTGGCTCGGTCCGGAAACTGGATGGAAACCGCCGAGCACGCTCGGCGAGCCAGCGAACTGCAGCCGGGCGATCCGCAGCCGGCCCTCCTTTATCTACAGGCTCAAATACAACTGCTCAAGCGAAATGCCGTCGACGGGGGCGTAGGATATCAAGAAAGGGTCAAGGCCATTGAAGCACAGTTGTCCGCTTTAAAGAAAGTCCTTGAAGACTCGAATGACGTTCAATGGCTGGAGTTCGAGTTTGCTCTGTTACAAGGCAAATTCAAAGACGCCCGTGAACTGATGGATCGGCTTCGACAGACCTCCCTGTCGCCTGAAAAGATCGTCCTGAATGAGGTCGGGCTGCTCACCGCTCAGGACAAGATGGATGAGGCGATACACCGTTTGGAAGACGCGCTGCGAGACGACCCTAACTCGGTCAAGCTGGCCCGCTCACTTGCGATTCTGTCGGATAAGCAAGGTCTCCGAAAGAAGTGCGAAGAGACGTTAAAACGCGCTTTAACCAGTATTGAGGACCCTTTTTCTCAGCGTCAATTGGGTTTGGTGCTCGCTTGGTTCTACACGCAATGGGACCAGGAAGGCGACGCGTATGCGCTGCTTCTGACGTTATCGAAAAAACTCACGGACGACATTCCCATTAGGCGTCGTCTTCTGTCGTTTGAACGCGTCATAAACAATACCGAACGAGCCCAAATACTCGTCGATGAGATCAAAGCTCTCGAAGGGGAGGACGGCTGGCAGTGGCGATACGAGCAGGCGAAGCTGTGGTTCGCCGGAGAGCATTTTGAGAATCGTCATCCGGAGATTGTTTCGCTTTTACACGAGAATATGTTGGCCAATCCGAATGACCAGGCCAGCCGGATTCTCCTGGGGCAAACGCACGAACGGGTCGGTGACTTGCAGTTGGCCATTTCGATGTATCGTGAGGCGCTTCGGATGGCGCCGAATGATCTTCGGGTCATCGTCCCCATGCTGGCCGCTCTGTATAAAGGCAAGGAATATGACGAGGCCGAAAGGATTATGATCCGTGCGTCCCGGCTGAAACTGTCTCATCCGGAACTCACAAAATGGGAATTCATGGATTGTGTTCGGCGAGGGGAACTGGATTCGGCATCGGGGATTCTGCAGGAATACGTCACCAGCGATCCCAATAATCAGGCGGCGTGCTTGTCTCTTGCGCTGCTCAAGATACAACAGAACAAATTGGATGAGGCCTCGAAGCTGCTTGATGAACAGAAACGTCGAGATCCCAATTCCATTGTGGTCACCGCCGCGCAAATTCAAATTAGTCTTCGTCGAAACGATCCGGAGGAGGCGCTCCGACTTTCCGATGAAATGGTGCAAAAGCTCAACGATACCTCCGCCTATACGCTTCGCGCTCGAACGTTTGAAGCGCTGGGGCAGGCGGATCGTGCAATCGAAGATCTTCAACGGGCCGTCGGGAGGGATCCCAACAACGTGCAAGTCTGGATGACCAAAAGTGATCTCTATCGTTCCCAGGGCCGGATGGAAAAGGCCATCGCGGACATTCAAAAAGCGCTGTCCTTAGACCCTGGCAATGTCTATATCCAGAAGCGTGCCATCTCACTCTTCTTTGCCTCCGGGGACCCGGACGAAATACGTGAGGGTGAAATCCTGCTTGAAAAAGCACTGGCTTCAAATGTCGATGATGTCGAGTTGAGACTCATCAAAGCGCGGGCCCTCTTTGCGAAAGGGACCGAGACGGCCATCAACGAAGCGGATCGGATTCTCGAAAGGATAACGGAAGACCAGCCCGAAGTGGGCGAGGCCTGGGCGCTCAAGGGAGAAATCGCAATCCGGCGAGGCGAGTCCGGACACGCCATTGATGCGGCGTTAAGCGGTCTGACGTATCAATCCGACGACAGGACGTTGTTGCTTTTAAAGGCCCGCGCCGAAGCGATGAACTCGCCGGTTCTGGCCACTCCGACGCTCAAAGGGCTGCATGAAATGTATCCGAATGATTTCGGTGTGGCCGTCTTTCTGGCGAACACGTACATCGAAGCGGGCGAGCCGGAAAAAGCCGTGGCTTTGCTGAGAAAACAAGTGAGCCGATGCGACGATACAGACCGAAGGCCATGCCGGATTGCTTTAGCCGTTGCGCTCTACAAGAACGGCAATACAAGTCGAGCTTTGAAGGATCTTGATTCTCTGCTCGAAGCCGATCCGGACGATCCAAGTCCCTTGTTGGCGAAAGCGCAACTCCTTAGAGAGGATCGGCTCTGGAATGAGCTCGACCGGGAAGTTCTCCGTTGGTACGAGGAGCATCCGGAAGGTAGCCGGGTTCTCGTTACGGTCGCGACGGATCTGACGATGAAGAGTGATAGCCAGGCGAAAGGTACGGCCGAGAAGATACTGAACGTCGTCCGACAGCAGGATCCCAACTGTGTCGAAGCGATGAGTGTCCTTGCCGTACTGCTGCTGCAGACGCCCGGGCGGGCCGACGAGTCGGCGCAGTTGTATCGTCAGATTCTCGAACGTGAGCCGAATCACGTCATCGTGTTGAATAACCTCGCCTGGATCCTATCCGAAGAGCAGGACAAACCTCAGGAGGCGCTCGAATTGGCCCGGAAGGGACTCCGGATTAGCCCGGACTACCACGACCTGCTCGATACCCGCGGCGTCATCTATTATCGACTGGGCGAGTATGATAAGGCCATCGAGGATTTCTCACGGGCCATCCAGCTCTATCCAAAGACCGCGCTGGCGGGCGTCAGCACGCGATTTCATCTGGGCAGAGCCTATGCCAGACTCGAACAAACCAGCGAAGCTGTTGAACACTTAAAGCAATCTCTGGACCTACACAGCCGAATCGGAGGGCTGACGCCGGCAGATATCGACGAAGCCCGCCGTTTACTGAATCAACTTCAGGAGGGTCGATAACCATGCTTCAATTACCCAACCCACATGCTAACGATTTCGGCGGTGCCAATCCCGGCCGCAAACGCTCCGAAGTCGTCCTGCTCAACAAACAGCAATGGTCCTTCGTCCAGGGCCGCTATGAGCTGACGCCCCGAGAGCGCGAAATCGCCGAGCTCATCTGCCAGGGCCTGCGAAACGGCAAAATCGCCAAGGTCTTGCAGATCAAGCCCAGCACCGTCAAGACGCACACCCGGAACATCTATCGCAAAGTCCACGTCCAGAGCAAAATCTCCATGCTCTTGCGGTTCGTCACGGACACCCGCGACCTCACGAATCCCTACGGCGGCATAAGTCCCGCGACCGCAATGGATTAACCGCGATTCCCGCGATAGATAACCTTCCCGCCGGGCCGTCGTTCCGGCTGCCGTCTCCCCGTCTATTTTCCTTCTTTTAAGCTAACTCACGTCATCACCATTTCCCTCCATTCACCAGGCCCAACGTCTGCCCCGTTTGAATAATTGGCTTTGTTTTTTCAAATTCGTTTTCGCAATACGCATCACGCAATACGCAATACGAACTGAATTGGCTTTGTTTTTTCAGGTAGAACCACGAATTGACGCGAATTGATTTCGTTTGAGACAGTGATTTGGTGCATTTTTGTGCACATTTGTAAATATTTGTAAAAGTTTGTGCATTTTTAGAAAAATTGAACCACGAATGAACACGAACGAACTCGAATTTGATTAGGATTTAGAGCTTAGAGTTTAGTATTTCCAGCCATAGGCTGGCAGATTGGCTTTGTTTTTTCAAATGATTTGACAGGATAACAGGATGAACTGGATTCTTTCATTTATTTCCTGAATTCGTGATGGGTAGGGTGGCGGCTTGCCCCACCTTTCGTCTTAACAACAGTCAATTGTCATTCGTCAATAGTCAATCACAAAGGTTCCTTGATTCCCTCCCTTTTTGTGTTCGATCGTGAGCCTGTGGTCTGATTTCCGTGTTGCTTCATTCTGACTCCTGTATTCTGTATTCTAATTATTATTTGTTATACATTATACTAAAGTTGTGCCCTAAAATCAAGAAAATTCTGTATTTTTTTCGCCACGAAGCCACAAAGAGAATAGTCAATAGACAACGGTCAATAGTCAATTCTCATAGCGCCCTATCCATTACCCTATTGAGGGTGTTATTACCCTGTTCGTTTCCATCGGGCGGACCGCGCGTTTTCGGCGTGAACCAATTCTACGGTCAGTTTCATCTATTGACCGTTTTACTTCTAACCGATACTATACAATGCAAAATAGGTATCCACTTGCGATATCAAGGGGATTATCCATGGTTGAAGTCATAATGCGAATTTCTGAGGGGAACCATAGCTGGCAAGTTCGACTGACCTCGGCAGGCGTGATCATCGGACGCAGCGACGAATGTGATATTGTGATTGACAGTAGGAATGTATCGCGCCAACACACCCGTATTTCCGAAACTTCTCCCGGAGAATGGATGGTGGAGGATCTGGGTAGCAGAAACGGCACTTTTGTGAATGGCGAACGTGTGAAATCCAGCCCCATTTCTCGCGCCGACGTCATAGAAATCGGTCCGGCGTCTCTGTCATTCAGCTCACTTACCGAACAGGCCACGGTCCACGCTGTCGATGAACCGAATATCATCGTTGAGGACTTCGGCACTGAGGTCTTCTATGACAAGCCCAGATTAGAGGATTGTGAACGCGAACCCTGCCCGGAACAACTTGCACACTTTAGGCGGCGTTTGCGCGAGCTATCAGACAAAGACCAGCTCTGTCTCACGGTCTGTCGCCTACTGGCTCACAAACCCGGGACGGCGGCCGCCGTGCTCCAAGTCCCCGGTGCCGCTTTGCCGTCGCCGGCAGAGCCGGTTGTAGTGGCGTGCTGGTTTGGAAGCCGCCCTGAAGAGGCCAGCGCCCCATCGTGGGCGGGAAGGTGCCCGACGCATCTCGCTTTTCGCGTATCTCATCGTCTGCTCGCAGCGGTACGGAAAGACAAGAACCCACGCATGACCAAGAGTATTTTTTCCTGTGATACCAAAGTCACCCTTTCGCTGATCGACGAACACAGCCCCCGTGCCGTCATGTGCGTACCTCTCGGTTCCACAGGCCAAACCATCGATTTGCTGTATGTGGATCTGCCCATAGATGAACGCGGCCAACACAATCCCGAGGAGATGTTTGCTTTCGTACAGGCTGTGGCGAAATTGGTCTCTCAGAGAGATGATACAATCTCCGGTGCTTGCAAGTGATCCTCATCACTGCGACGGTTCACGACGTAAGACTTCTTTTGTGCTTTCGATTTCGTCAAAAGAAGGTACACGCCATATCTTCAGCTCTTCTGGAGTAAAGGGATCAGAACCCGTCATTACCGCCAACGTTTTCCCATCCGGAGAAAACTTGATCGCAATCCCACTGGAATCGAGTTCGAAAGTCACCAGTTCACGACCCGTTGCCACATGCCACAGCTTGACGGTTCCATCATGACATGCAGAGGCCAAGGTTTTCCCATCGTTTGCAAAATCTATTCCGAAAACTCCTTGTTTATGACCATGTAATTCTCCCTGTAAGGTGCCTTTTTTCGTATCCCATAGCATGATCCGACTATCGGCACCAGCGGTGGCCAGTATCCTGCTATCAGGACTGAATGTGGCGCTCAGGATATATCTTTGGTGTTCCTTGATACGATAACGGGGCATGATCTCATTGGCGTCAGCAGACGACCACATGACGACCGAACCCCCATCTGGAGTATCAGTGTATTCATTAGTCAGTATTGACTTACCGTCCGGAGAGATTGCCGCAGTAGCAACAGGGTTCCTGTGTGCCTTCCACACCGTTAACACCCTTCCCGTATGATAATCTGCTATAGCGACTGAACCATCGGCCAAGCCAACGGCCGCGACACCTCGATTCTCACAGACTGATGGAATACAAGAGGGCATTGCTTCGGGCATTTGCTTGAGGTTTGCTTCCCACACGATTCGTGACTTGGCCAGGCTCCAATTTACGAGTTTTATCGAACGACCTTCGAAAATACAGGTGATCATTTCATTACCATGATTCGTGAAATGTATGGGGTAACCTCTAAGCTCTAAATCCAGAAAACGGGTCGCTTTAAGATCATATATCAGGCTTCCCAAATTCATTTGATCCTTACAAGCGAGGGCGATAAGCTGCCCATCTTCAGAGAAATGGGGAATACATTGCTCAAGAGATCTATGGATTACATTATCTTCTTTTTTATGATCAGAACTCCACAGCAAAACACTTTTATCCTGTCCTCCTGAGGCCAGTTTACTGCCGTCAGGTGAGAGCGCAACAGTCCATACTTCACTGTCGTGCCCGAGAAGTCGTGCCTGCTGATGAAAAGATGTTCCGGAGACTTCCCATAGGCGGACCGAGTGATCAAGCCCCGCCGTTACCATCAATTTCCCATCGGCGGAGAAGACTCCATCAACAATTTTCTGTCCTACAATACGATCAATTGGAAAGTAAGTATCGTTTGACTCGAAATCCCATAGGAGGGGTTTGTTGTTCATATGAGAAGAAAAAACTAAGTTTGTTCCAGGTACAAATGCTAAATTATCCAATCCGCATGCACCTGAAGGGTTTGGGAGTGAGGCAACAAGCTCAAATGTTTCTACGTTCCACACTTCAAATCGACCGTCCCCGGCACCGTATTTGACGATATGCCTTCCGTCACTTGAGAACGCCATATTGCATCCCGCCTGTGGCTCTGTATAACCCCGTTGATCCTCAGGATAACTGTCATATGGTTTACCTATCCAAACACTTTGGCCATTGGCTGAGTAATCCCAAAGCTGAATCATCCCATTTCCGTAACCGATCGCCAAGATGGAATCACATGGAGAAAAAGCGACGAACGCTCCTTCGTTTTCGGGGTCACTGATTTCCGTAAATAACTGAAATGTCTTCGCGTCCCAAATACGCACATTCCCCTTTTTGTCTCCAGCCGCAAGATACCTACCCTCGCTTGAAAATGTGACTGAATTAATAGAACCATTAGCTGTAAGATGTGCTACCTTTTCGCCATTTTGATCGCAGACGATAACCGACTGATCCATACTGCCTGAAGCGATAAGCTTCCCATCGGGAGAGAACACGACAGATGTCACTGTATTCGTATGTTTCTGGAGGTCCTTCTCTTGATTCCCCTGAGCTTTCTTTTGTAGATACCGCCACTCCCAACCGCGAACGTCATCGCCACTGCTTATGCTGGCATAAGTGTTCAGCAATGATCGTGCGGCTCCAAGATTCCCATCGTTCAAGTACTTCTGGGTAGCAATCATATCCGCGGCATAAAGGTGAAGCCTGGCACCTCTTTCACTTTCTTCGGCTCGATCACGGTCCAACTTCGCTGCTTGCTCTGCAGTTCGAGCGAGTTGCTCTGCGTTCTGTGCATTTTCCTTTTCGACTTCCAGTTGTTCGGAGACAATCCGCTCTTGTCTGGCGGCCCGATTGGCCCGGACCATCTGCCAGAGACTCACCGTTGTGGCGAACACGAGAATCACTGCGATAAGTGTAGCTGACGTGACGAGAAGCTTATTGCGTTTGACGAATTTCTGTACCCGGTAGAGTGTACTCGGCCGCCCGGCCAGAACCGGCTCGTTGTCTAAATGGCGCTGGACATCGGCAGCTAACTCACTGACCGACTCATACCGTCGGCTGCGGTCCTTCTCCATCGTTTTCATGACGATCCAGTCCAGATCGGTCCGAATCAGTTTACAGAGAAGTTCCGGGCTGGTCCGGCGGTGCTTGGCGACGTCGGTGATGGCTTCACCTAACGTGCTGATCTTCGTGGACGGCCGGACAGGTTCTTCCTCTCGAATAATCCTTTGCATCTCTCCATAGCCCTTGCTCAACAGGTAATCCGAATCAAACGGCGTCGTGCCGGTCAATAATTCATATAACAGCACGCCTAAGGAGAATACATCCGTCCGGGTGTCGATATCCAACCCGCTCATCTCCGCCTGCTCCGGACTCATGTACTCCGGCGTGCCGATCATCTGGGAATACCGTGTAAAAACCGTTTTTTCCGTCAATTGCTGATTCACCGCCTTGGCGATGCCGAAGTCGATCACCTTCGGCACGGGTGTTCCATCATGAAGGGTCACCAGGACGTTCGAGGGCTTGATATCCCGATGAATCACGCCCCGCTGATGGGCATGTTGGACCGCCTGGCACACGGAGATGAACAAATCCAAACGTTCCTTCGTGTTCAGGTGATTCTTGTCACAGAACTTGGTGATGGGCAAACCCCGGACCAGCTCCATGACGAAATAGGGGCGGCCCGTCTCCGTCGTGCCCGCATCGAGGACCCTGGCGATATTGGGGTGGTCCATCATAGCCAAAGCCTGACGCTCCGCCTCGAAACGGCCAATCACCTGCTTGGTGTCCATCCCCAGCTTAATGATCTTCAAAGCCACGCGACGACGAATTGGATGTTTCTGCTCGGCCATATAGACGGTCGCCATCCCGCCTTCGCCAACCTTCTCTAAGAGCTTATAGCGACCGATGACCGTGCCGGAGCATTCCGCCAAGGCGGACGTTTCCAGCGTGGCATTCGGATCGCGGTCCGGCACTTCCAGGAAATCGCCCGCCTCCTGATGCCATTTGAGCAGCGCCTCCACTTCGGCTCGAAGTTTCTCGTTCCCGGCACAGGTTTTGTCCAGGTAGTCCGCCTGCTCCGTCGGATCGGATATCTCGACGGCCTCGTTGAAGATCTCTTCCGCATTCTTATTCGCTGCCATTGGTAAATGTCCTCGTAATCTGAGTTCTCATTTGTTGCCCTATTTCCGATGAGTGTCGGATTCGCGGTCATCTCGGCGACTGAGCCATCTATCCTGACAGAAAGCGACCAGCATAATAGCCCCGGCAATTCCGCCGATCCACAACAGTCTGAGGTCCGGCATTTGGCTCATATCCGAGAGCGAAACATCGATTCCATTACGTCCAATCCCAACTAATTCAGCTATTTGATTGATCCAGGCGTTCATGATAAGTCTCCTTTTTGATTGTTGTCAGGTCCAGTGTTTTGTTTCTTCACAATGACCTGCGACATCGAGACCTCATTTGGATCAAGATTTTTAAGAAAAATAAAACAATTTTGTGGGGAATCAGTCTTTAGACCGGATTCTCCCGTACAACCACGCTCTGGCGTAGGTCCATTGCCGTTTGGCTGTGGCCGACGAGATATTCAGAAGCTCAGCGGCTTGTTCTATGGTCAAACCCGCGAAATACCGCAATTTCACCAATTCAGCCTTTTTCGGATCGCTCTCGGCCAGTTCTGTGAGGGCCTCATCCAGGGCTATCAGTTCCTCCGAATCGCCATCTGAAGCCATATCCGCATCCATCAGTTTCACCTTCATCCGGCCGCCCCCGCGTTTGAGACGTTGCTTTCGGCGGGCGCTCTCGATCAGGATACGTCGCATGGCCTCCGCTGCGGCTCCAAAGAAATATGTCCGGCTACGCCAACTTTGGCCTTGCGAACCCGCCAACCGGAGATAGGCTTCATGAACCAGTGCGGTTGCCTGGAGCGTATGGCCGGGCCGTTCATGAGAGAGTTTGTGATCGGCAAGCCGGCGCAGCTCCTCGTAAACGGCAGGCAGAAGTTTGTCTATTGCCTCCTCATCTCCTCGTTCGAGAGCTTTCAGAATGAGCGTCACGTTTTCCATGTCACTTGCTGAAGTCCGTCATTCCCGATTATCGAAAGCAACCAGTACCGATCCAAAGCCATACGAATCTCTACTTCTACAAGTGGATTCTATAGGAAGACGATACATCGATCAACTCATTTGTTCCTCATTGTGTATATGGATGCAGATGTGGGATACAGGAGACAGTAAGGAGGGAGATCAGGTATCCAATAATGAACATCGAATGTCGAATGTCCAATATCGATGAGTAATAATCAGCGTCATCGGCGGTTATTGCCCGTCGTTGGTCGTTCGTTGTGTGCATATAGAAAGCGGTGGGGCGGCTATGCCCCACCGATCTTGAGAGAATGACCATCGACCGAATATTGTCAATTGCCCTTCCTATGCGCTGTTCTGCGTCTGCAAAGCCACGTGCTCGTTAAGAGGCCCAGGCCGGCCAGCAGGCTCGCGCCCGGAACGGGAACAATGCTGGTAAGCACTATGTCGTTGCCGTCGTTGCCCACGTAGCTTATACGGAAGGGATAATACGTGCTAAGATAGCTCGTAGAAAAGACAGCACCCTCGGAAAGTCCTGCAAAGGTACCGTTAATCCAATCGTCCTCATCGTTGTCCAGGATAATAAACTGATCGCCGATCTCAGGGGCGAATCCAAGCACCACGTCCAGAGATCCTCCGGCGTCGAGCCTAACGAGTCCGTTTACGAAAACCTGGTCATACTCCGTCCCGGCCCCTAACCCGAACAGCTCGATTTCCAGTGTACCTGATGTAAGACAATAGTCCCCGTTGATCGTTGCAATACCCGCCAAAGAAGTATCGAAAGGCGAAAAACCCGGCGCGAGCGTCCCCCCTTGCTGATTCAGAGAGCCGCTTCCGCTATATGTATTAAACGTTCCAATACCCAATCTGCCATCGGTGAAGTTAAACGTCCCCCCGGCTCCCATGTTGACAATCCCTGCGGCAAACAGGCCTCCGTTCATATTCACATTTCCCGTAGCATTCGTCCCCTCGCCTATGTTAACAGTAGTTGCCGTTATCATACTACCTGAGCCCGTAGTCAGTGTCCCGTTAGCGGTCCCCATCCCCCACATCGTTCGTCCGACATTCAGCTCACTCAGGTGAAAGTTCACCGTGCCCAGCCGAGCATCCAGGACTCCCGTGCCGTCCCCGGTACCTCCGACCACACCCAGCGATTCATTCATCCCAATGTTCACCATCGCTGGGGCAACCGCTGTGCCCACGCTCAGAATGGAATTACTACCTGACGTCAGACTTCCATCTGCCGTGCCCGAACCACCCATGTGCGCCTTGCGACCAATTGAAAGATCGCCGCCAATATAGGCCTCAAAAAAGGGATCGGTCACGGTCAGATCAAGATGTGCATTCGACGCCCCTTTGTTATTGGTATCGTGATAGCTAATGGCCAACCGAGAGATCGGATCGGTCGTCGTGCCCAGTTGGAAATGCCCCCCTGTCGGCACCTCCAGTACGCCCGTGCTCTGGCCCCGGCCAAAATAGACTCTCTCTGCATCAATCGGTGCCGCCTGGCTCCACTTCAACGTCCCTATCGGCGTGCCTCCGGAGCTGCTATTACGCCGTCCGACATTCAACTCCGTCAGATGAAACTCTACCGTGCCCTGCGTGGCATCCAATTCGCCCGTGGTCCCGGTTCCGTTCATGCCGATGTTCACTACCGCCGGGGCAAGGGTCGTGCCGACGGAGAGAGTGGAATGCTCGCCCAAGATCAGGCTCCCGTTCGCCGTGGCGCTCCCACTCGTGGTTCGCCCAATCGAAAGATCGTCCCCAATGACCGCCGTAAAGGTGGGATCCGCGTCGCGCAAATTCAGATGCGCCGTGGAGGTGCCGCCTCCCGGCTCGTCATGATAGCTGATGCCCAATCGAGAGACCGGGTCGCCCCCGTCGCCCAGTAAAAAGGTCCCGCCGGCCGGCACCTCCAGCTTGCCCGTGCTGGCGCCGCGACCGAAATACACCTCTTCTGCATACAACGCCTGTGTGAGCTGGTTCCACTTCAACGTCCCTGTGGCGGTCCCGCTGCCCCACTTATTGTATCCGACATTCAATTCGCTCAGATGAAAGTCCGGCGTGCCGTCGGTGACATCCAGAACGCCTACGGCATCCCCATAACCGCCAAAACCAACGTCGGAGGTCGATTCGTTCATCCCAATATTGATCTTCGCCGGAGCACCCGCCGTGCCCACGTGGAGCGTTGAGTGGCTACCCAACGTCAGACTGCCGTCCGCTGTGCCCGAACCACTCATGCTTGCCTTATGCCCGATCGAAAGAGCACCCCCAATGTAGGCTGTGAAAAATGGGTCCGTCACAGTCAAATCAAGATGCGCATTCGACGCCCCGGGACTCCCCGTATCGTGATAGCTAATGGCCAACCGAGAGACCGGATCGGTCGCCGTGCCCAGTTGGAAATGGCCGTCTGTCGGCACCTCCAGCACGCCCGTGCTCTGGCCCCGGCCAAAATAGACCTCATCCGCATTAATCGCCACGTCCTGGTCCCATCTCAACGTCCCCGTCGCGGTCCCGCCACTATAAATGCCCCCGGAACCGGTATGTCGTCCGACATTCAACTGACCCAGGTGTAATACCACCTCCCCTTGTGTGGCATCCAAGAGGCCTACAGCGTTGCCCGTACTGGAACCGTTCATCCCAATATTCACTACGGCCGGGTCCGCGGTCGTGCCGACATAGAGATGGGAATTCTCGCCCAGCGTTAGGCTCGCGTCTGCTGAACCTCCGCTGATCGTTCGGCCAATGGAAAGGTTGTCGCCAATGTACGCCACAAAGGTCGGATCAGCCACCGAATCGCGCAGATTCAGATGCGCCGTCGCCGTACCGCCGCCAGACGTATCATGATAACCGATACCCAGAAGAGAGACCGGATCATCCGCATCTCCCAGGAAAAAGGTCCCCCCACTGGGCACCTCCAGGATACCTGTCGTATAACCGCCCCGAGCGAAATAAACGTCCGTTGCATACAGTGGGTCCGGCTGGCTCCACCGCAATGTGCCCGTCGCTGTGCCGTCGCCCAAGCCCCAGGTGCGCCGTCCGACATTTAATTCACTCAGATGAAAGTCCGCTGTGCCCTGCGTGGCATCCAACAGCCCTGTTGCATCTCCATAGCCCCCGTAAGGATGCTCGGCTGTCGATTCATTCATCCCAATATTGATCTTGGCGGATTCACTAACCGTGCCTACACTCAGAATGGCTTCATTACTTAGTGTCAGGGTACCGTTTGCTGTGCCGATGCCACTTAAACTCGATTTACGCCCGATCGAAAGATTATTGACCAACGCCTCCACGGTCAGGCCATCGAGCAATAGGTTACCATCGGTCTCCCCGGTTGCTGCTGAATCATTGACACCCACATAGAAAGTCCCCAGGGCTCCTGTGTTACCAATGCTAAGCCTGCCGTGCGTATCGCTGTTCGTCCAGGTAACCGCTGCTCCATTCGAGCTGTTGCCGACGCCCACATGGACAAAATCGTCAACGTGTAGATTAAAGCCGTATAGATCCAGTAGATGTTCGCTATTGGCGAGGTACTGCAGCCGGGCGATTGTGAAGTCTGTGTCAAGAGCACTCGTACCAGGTGAATCATTTTCATTGAACTCGGCGATGTCGCCAGATCCAGGCGGACTAAGGGGATTCCAGTTTTCCGCAGTAGACCAATTGTCGTCTCCACCGGTGCCGGTCCATGTAACGGGTTGACCGTAGGCCCGTATACCGACAACGGAAGTCAGCCATGCCACACACAATAGCACGAGCCACTTTGTAGCCGCGTACCGACGATTCGCTCGTGAGTTCTCGTTCATCTTACCATCCTCCTTTTCTATTTCCGACAATCCTACGGTATCCGGTAGTAGTCAACGTAAAATCAAGGATCACATGCTGCCCGATTTGGTTCCTTGCGAGATGATCCGTCTTTTTCTGATGAAGAAATCCATCACCACTCCTCGTGCGGCGGTTCCCACTCGATACCGCACAGACTCTAATGGGCGGAAAACGACTTC
>CAYZAT010000004.1:15365-30744 GCA_964476475.1 uncultured Pirellulales bacterium | reverse complement strand
AGTCGCCCCCCTTGGGAGGCGTCATCGTACGGCCCCGGATTCGACATTCCCACAGGTCCGGGACGTCATTCATTATAGCATATTAATGGACATTAAAGCAATATGTTTCTGGGATGCAGTAAAGCACAACGTCCGTTCCCCCGGCTCGTTTCAGTGTGAAAGGGCGTACATGATGATATTGATCCCCATTTGAATCGCTTTGTTGTAGTTTGCCCGGCCGAATGTGAAGCCGTGACTGTCGCACCATCCGCAGTGAATATCGGTGGAGCTTAAAAAAACAGCGAGCCGGTCGCCGATAAAAAGGCCTCTGGCGCCGTGATTCTGGCCTTGCATGACGGGTAGGATGTTTCTTTGAGGTCGTCTCCGTCCTCGGGTCGTCCAGGGAAAGGCCGGCATTTGTTGCTGTATATATTGCATGTGCGGCAGGCCCGAGCCGCCGAGATCGTACACGTTATGAAAGACCTCATGCTCACGAGGGATTCGTTTGACGGCGCCGCGTCCGAAGACGTCCTCCAACAGGGCGTAGGCGCTTTGATAGAAGAAATCGCCGCCCGTATCGACCACACAATCATCCATCAATAGAAATCCCCCGTGGAGGATATATTCCTTGAGAATCTCCTTCTGGTGGTCTTCAAACGTGAAGTGATTCTCACCCGTCATAAAGAGAAAGGGGTACTTATTGACTTCATCCGCCTCGTCGAAGGCGACCACGGCGTTAAGCTGGCCCTCCGCCGCCCACTGCGGGTCCCAATCCCGGACTCCCTTGATCGGTTTGACGCGACAACGGATGACGGCGCTAAGCTCTCTCAGCAAGTTCGCATCCCCGCCCGGTCGGACGTTCCAGCGGTCCACTTCTTTTCTCTGGTGGGCATATTTGACTCGGGGCATTACGAAATCATAGTGATCGAGATCATCCGGCCCCTCATTGATGTCCATCCCTGTTGCTGTCTTCCCGATAGCGGCGGTGGCAACGGTCGCACCGAGCGCCTTACCACATGCCGTTTTCAAAAATTGCCTTCGATCCATCTGTTCTCTTTCAGATTTCATTGCTGAATCGTCTCCGGGTTATTTTGGCGACAAAGAACACTTCGAGGCCGCGGGGCCGTCCGTGTGGTCCTCTCGATATCGCCACGGTTGCCGGCTTGCTACACCGTCTGCATTATCTTCCAGTATCGGCGTTTCCGTTTGGAGCAGGTTCTGTTGTCGGTACGAATCATCCAATTGCCGTGCCGCAACGGTGAATGCTTCCAGGACCGAGATTTTACCGTCACCATCTGTGTCACTTTGAAGATCGGTTAGAGCGGGGACGAAGAATTTGCTGAATTGTGTGCTGTAATGCTCTTCGTGCGTACAGGCGCCAATGATAATTCGATCTTTGCCCGCCAGTGCTTTGACAGCCGCTCCTGCGCCGGGGCAATCCAAAACGATGAGCATTGAAGAGGCCCGAATTCCATTGAGCCGTCTCGCCAGTTGCTCGTGTGTCATGTCCTTGCCCGGCAGATTCAAACGTAATGTCTCGGTCACAACGTTGGCTTGACCGACATAATAGAAGATAAATCGATCCGACGGACGAATCTTGTTTGCGAATAAATTCATCTGTTTTTCCAGGTTTTCCGCCGTCGATATTTTTGAACCTTTTTGAATGGGTGAATCATAGCTTACCAGGATACTTAATTGATCCGGTTGGATTCTCACGTCATTGAGGAGAAAAGTGCGAAGGTTCATTACCGCATTATCTTTAGCCTGTTGCTCTTTTGCATCCTTGTTTATGCCGCTGACAATCATCGCATAGGTTTTTCTGCTTTGCGTTGGTTGGGTGCTCGAAGCGCCTATTGCCACCGCTTCGATCAGAAGACCGGCGAAAATGACAAACGCACACTTTTTCGTTGGAGTTGTCGTTTCTTTCATACAAGACCTATCGCTCGCCTAAGAAACCAGTTCGTACTCAGCAACACACACAGGGCAATGAGCAGTGACCAACCGGGCCAAATGCTCGTCATCCGGCGGGAACGGCCGATCTGTCTCCGGGCCTCAAATACATCTGTGATGTTTTCATCAATCGTGTCTGAATGGTAATATTTGCCATTGAGCTTCTTTGCCAATGCTTGGAGAAATTCCTCGTCAAGCTCGATGTGACTCATCTCGTTTTTAACCGGGGGCAGATTGATCGCGATGGTTTTTTCGCCCAGAAACGCGCCATTCATCTCGGCCTGAGCTGTTGCTATGATGGCCTGATCCCGAATATCCTCAATTTGCACCGCGTAATACCCTCGTTTTACCTGGGCCATGCTCAAGACCGTATCTCCGACGCTGAGCAGAACATTAGCGCCGGCGACGGGTTTGAACGATTCATCGCAGACGTACGCCTCGAACTTAACTGTGTCAACCTGATCGGCAGCTCGCTCCGCGAACAATTCTATTGCAGTTTCCCGATGCGTAATCCTGCCCAGGCGAGCCGTCAATCCGGCCATCAACTCGTAGAGCAGCCCGCCCTCGCGCTCTTCGTGATATAACGAAAAGAGCTTTGACATATTCACAAGGCTCACTCTGCCGCGACCGACCCTGTGTATGGCGACGATGGGCGTCTCTTTTATGGTAGCCATCGTCGTGGAAGCCGGTTTGGAGTGGATGACATGGTAATAGGGCAAGACCGACCCGTCGAAATCTTCCAGTGTTTCGGGATTTAGAAATTTGTCGTCGATCGCCTCGAGGGTTAATTCGATTTGTCCCGGCTCGCCGGAAAAGACGGTGGATTCATCGGAATCGAGGATCATGGGTAGTAGTGTTTTTATTTTTTTATTCATCCAGCCGGCGGGGCCGTAGTCGCCTCGGCCCGGCAGCAGAATCAGTCCGCCGCCTCGATCCACGACGAAATGATAGAGACTGTCCACCTGGGCGTTTGTCATGCCGTCCAGATCGCACGGGCCCAGGATGACAACATCGTATTTGTTGAATCCCTGGCGGTCGTCGGGCAGCTTGGCGTAGCCGCACATCTCAGACACTCTTTCGGCTAATATGGGTGTTCGGATGGCATCGAGGCCCAAGTCCAGGTCGATCTTGTTATCGCGGGCCAGGGCCTGCCTGATCTTGCCGATATCGAAACTGACGACCTGTGAGTAGAAGAGGACGCGAAGTTGGGTCTCATCAATGACCTCGATCATTGTCGTGCGAATATTGTTGGCCATGTTTACTTCCCGCTCGACGGCCTTGGCACGGGCCGAGAGCGTGTGGTTTCCAAGAGTGTCGGCGCCTATGTCGAATTCGACAAAGGCCAAAGCATACTCAGAGTTGTGGATAAACGCCCCGGCCGCAACGTCTCTCGAATCCACCACGTTATCGTCTTCCAACAGCTCGACGGTCACGGGCTGATTCCGGAATTCCCTGGCGGTGAGGGTTACCTTGACCTTGCCGACGCTATCGATGACCATTCGCGACGGAGCATCAATCGATTCGATGGCGATGTCGGGCTGTCGGGCCCTCGATCCGACGCCAACGACAAGGATTTGAAAATCGTTATTGTCGGGCGGCAGGTAGGTGTCGATGTTTTTGTTGTCGGCTTGACCATCTGTAAAAATGACCGCGCCGATGACGTTGTTTGTTTTGTGGAGAGGGCGTCTCACCTCTGTATCGGCAGGACCGGTCTCATTCGTGGTGTCGTACTGCCCCAGCGTCGTGAGTACGCTGAGCAGATTCGATTGCGAGCCCCAGCGTTTGAGAAAATCCGATGAGCCGCTATGGTAGGTTTGGTCGTCGAATCCGAACATTTTATACTCGGGACCCTCCGAGTCGAAGGGGCGGAATTTTTTGTCGAATAAATCCAGTGCTTTGTCCAGCCGGTTTGTTTGTCCCTCTTCAGTCACCGACATACTCTCGCTGGTATCAAAGAGGGCCAATACCGCGTTTTTGGCTAATGTCTCGTTCTCTTCCGATCGTGACGGATCCCAAAGGATAAATAGCATGACGGCGACGGGAATGAATTGCAGAAGCATGAGCGGCAGCCTGTAGGCTTGCAGTTGGGCCTTTCGCAACTCGCCGCTATGGTAGATCACGAGCGTCAAGCCGGCCGAAATGACCAACAGCAACGCTGCAATGAGATGTCCGGGATAGTTTGCGAAAATCATTTTTGTGCGGGGTCCGCCTCGAATTTAGCGGTGTTTTCAAAGAAATCGTTTTCCTGCCCGTAAAACGTCACATCGGACGACTCGTCCTCGACTACCTGTTGTCGACGTTTCTTGGCGTTCAGGGCGATGGACCAGAATTGTCGGGCCATCTGCCGGGCCGCTTCCGCCGGATCTATATTCGGGTTCCTCGTGAGAACGGGGGTGGAACTCGATTGGTTCCTTCGGCCCCGGCCGACCTGAGCCCATTGCGGTTCCGACATCGTCTCAAGCAGGCGCTTGGCCGCTTCGAGCCGGGCCAGCATGTCTTCACGTTCGGCCTCCGTGACCGATTCGTCGAACGCATCCGCGTCAGCCCCAAGCTGTTCGGCCATCTCCCGGGCCTCGTCGGCCATCCGCTGATCGTCGTTCCAGGTTAGCTCATTCTTAATGGCCTTTTGAGCCAGGTCCATCTGGTCTTTGGCGGTCTCCATGGATTCAAGGGCCTCACTCGATTGTTTCGAGTCCATCGCCGACCGGTAGCGGCTCTCGGCGAGTTTGTTCTGAAAATCGTCCATCTTCTCAAGGGCCTCGTCCAGGTGCTCCTGGGCCTGGGCTCGGTCTTCGTTATTGCTTTGAGATGCTTGAGGTAACTGTTGCAAATCCCGCTTCACTTGTGAAACCTGTTCTTGCAGCGCCCTTTGTTTGGCCTGGAGCATTCTCAGCCTGAGATCGGTATTGGCCATACTTCGACCGCTCGGAGCATTTTTGTCTTCTTCTTGAGTTGGTCTTTCCGATTGACCTTGGCCTTGAGTGCCATTATGATCTTCTTGTGTAGGGTGTGCAACTTGTTGCACACGTGAGGATTCTGAAGGATGTTGTCCTTGCGATCCGCTTTTGCCTTCAGCCTCACTCTGATTGTTACTTTCTTTGTGTGAAGGTTGTCCCGCCTCTTGACCACGGCTTGCCTGGTTTTCGGAATTATTCTGTTTTGTATCTGCTCCGGGACTTCCTGGTACTTCCTGGCTTTCGGGGGAAGTTTGACCTTTCGAGCCACTCTTGCCCTGGGCGTCATTCTTGTTATCTTTGCTTATTTCGTTTGGTGAAGCTTGTTCACGTTGTTGGTTTACAGTCTGGCTTTGCTGATTTTCTGTATCAAGATTTTTCGAGCCTTTTTGGTTTTCCGGTGACGTTTGCCCTTGTGATCCACTTTGACTTCCGGTCGCAGTCTGGCTGTCGCTATGTTCTTCAGAAGATTTCTGTCCCTGTTGACCGGGTTTTGCCTGATCTTGCCGGTCTTCAGGTGATTTGTTTTGGTCCTTTTCGCCGGCTGCCGTATCGGATGCTTCCTGGCTGATGGCTTTTTGAGCGGAATGTTCATCCTCGGTTTGCTGGTGGAGAAACTTCTTGAACGTCCTCTTCAAAACCTCTTGTTCTTTCGTCAGCGTATCCAGTTTGTTCTGTATTTGTTGCAGCTCGCTCTCGATACGTTCCGCCTCCATCGGTTCGTATTGGGGCGGTTTCTCCTGCATTTTGACACTGTCGGGCTTTTCCGGTTGGGGGCCTTGACCGCTCGGAGGCGGGGGCAGTTCCAATTCCAGTTCGAGGATGAATTTTCGTAAGATGCGATACGCATTTTTCTCCGGCCCCAGGGCCGAGGCCGCATCGTATCCGGCTAAATGCCGGCTCGCCTGTTTGTAGTATTGGATAACCGTGTTGAACACGGCTTTATGGGGCTCTTTCCAGCCGTAATCCGAATCCTCGCGAATCAAAGCCAGTTGCTCGGCACAGTACTGGACGTCGTTGTCTATGGATTCCAGGGTGGATCGGTCCGGGTCCGTCACATTCGGCTTCTCTGCGATAGCCCATGTTTTTTTCACGATAGCTCGCGTATATTCGAGAATATTGAGAAGTCCTTCGGGAGGCGGCATGCCGTTGGGGGACGGTTTACCGTTTTGTTTGGGACGCCAATTCTGTCGATAGGGCCTGATCTCAATGAAATAGAGCTCGCTGCTTGAGGTCCGGCTCTCTAACGTCGAGCCGGTATCGATATCGGTTGCGCTGGCGTAAAACAAAACACTATCGCCGACTCTCAAATTGTACTGTTCCAATTCGATTGTATGGGTGAACGTCTTACTGCGAATTCCCTCTTCAATCGGGATGGATAGTCTGGTCGGAGTCCGGCCGGGGATTTCCTGGCACAGTGCTACGGCATTCAAGCCGAAATCGTCCGTTATCTCAAAGGTTACAGGCACGCTGGCTACATCGGTCGCCAGGTAATCACCGTCGGGAGAGAGTAATTTGAATGTCGGAGGCGCGTCGGTCTTAACGATAACGTCCAGCCCGGGTATATCGTTGTTCGGAAGTCCCTGCTTGTTGACGAGATCGAAGTGAATCGAACCATTCTTGTCCGCCGTAAAGTGATAGGTGAACTGATCGGTTCCATCCAGGCTTTGGGCCATCGGCTTGCCGTCCATATCCGTCGCGACGACTTTTTTGAGCTTATCCGTTGCTTGTACTTGCAAGGAGACTTGACTGCCGGGAATGACCTGAAGCGTATTGTTCTCTATATGCTCGGTATAAGGTTTGGCATAGTGCTTCTTGGTCGGTTTTCTCGGCGGTGTGACTTGGGCAATCATATGCTCTATATCGGGCGCCGGTGAGATGTTCAGGTTATGCCAGGGTGTTGAATTAGATCCGGCTTCAAACCGATATTTATATTGCCCCGATTTTGAAAAGAATCTGGACGCTTCCATTCGTGCCGTTTGTCCATTTTTGTTAGCCGGTTTAACTTCCGCCGGCATGTATTCGCCTTGCTGTTCCTCGACGGTTTCCTCGCTTTCCGGTTCCAAACTCACCACGACGAGCTTGGCTGATTCCGGAACACGCCCTTCGATTTCGGCGGCGAAATTCACCTCAGAATCCGGTTCGGCGACGAGGTCTTTCGTTATAGGCTCCAGGCGAGTCGGCGAGAGTGCCTTAACGGAAGCGGTCGGGCGTATGAGCCGTGCGAAGTACGAGGCGAAGTAAACATAGTTGTCTTTGACATAGAACCCGGTGACAACAAGACCAAGTGTGATTATGGCGCCGAGAGCATAGCCTTGCCATTTCTGCACGGCCGCGTCGAATCGGTATTCGGCGCTGTCTTTTTCGACCTGTAAGACAAGCTGCTCGGCCAATACGCTGGAATAGGGGTAGTCTTGTTTGTTCTCGTAATATTCGATGGCTGTAACAAGCTGCTGGTTGAAGCTTTGTTTATTCTCGATGTAATTGGCAGCGGCGCTGCAGGAGATGTGATGAATTAACCGTTTCGTTAATTGATGCAGTATGAGTACAAGGCCGATGATAAGCAGAATCAACGCCGTAATTCTGCCCGTTTGGCCGAAATTCAATCGATGATCGAGCCAGGCGTAAACGCCGATATAGACCGAGACAAAAACCAGGCACAACGCCGCCACCCTCAGAACGGCCAGGGCGACGAGCCATCGCCTGACTTTCTTGACCCTGACAACAAGGGCATCGAGTTTGCGTTGGGCTGTTTCAGCCATATCTGAGCCTTTTCTATCGCCTCATTCTGTTTGCAACAGCCGGTTCGATCAAGAGTAACAGGATGATCGCCCAGGCGAGGACCTTCCATATGGGCCTTGGTTTTTTGTCGCCGAGGACGTCGGCTGAGGAAACGTCTCGTTCAACATTTGCCGGGAATACCCTTTTCATAATGTTATCCAATTCCGCCACGTCCGGCTGAGTCATATCCGTTTCTCCCGGCGGTAAATTGATACCTGCGTAGAGCGTCGGCTTACCTAACGTCTTAACCCATCCGATACCGGCCGGATCGGGTATAAGCAGGGACATGTCGGCTGCGGCGGCCCGGCGTTTTTTGCCGTCACACGTCTCGACCCAAAATTCTTGCTTTGCGGTGTCGGGAAGAGGCAGAATTACTCGTTCGTCCCGCACGAAACAATGCTCGTCGATCTGGTTATCTTGACCCAACAGATACTGGCAAAAGGCCACCGAGGCATTGGATTTGGTGAACGTTCCGAGCGAATCATCGGCACTCGTATTGACAAAGATAGACCTACCTTTGCCGAGAGGTTTCAGGTAAACGAAGCCGGAACCGTTTTGTAATTGCCACAAACACCGGCTGTTCGCATGCGGTTCGCATTCCAGGTAGCCTTTGAGAAGGATCTTGTCGATTCTGTAATTGGATAGAGACTTGGCCGCGGTATGATCCACACCGGAAATATGATGATCACACGGTTTCGGTTGTATATATGTTCGGCCACGGACGCATTTTCCCGGTAGGGCGGCCAGAACACCCTGCTGCCACAATTGCTTTATCGCCCCGGATGCGATGAATTCCGTCGTAAAACATATCAGCTTGCCGCCGGTGTTGATGAAATCCTTCAAATCAGGGGCTACGTAACCCAAACGATCCGTTATCGTCGAGCACACTGTCACATCAGCCCACTTCAGGTCGGACGCACTGACCTTGTCGAAGGAAATCCTTCTGATCCTTAACGCATTGTATGTACTCATTCGTGATAAGGTGTCCATCGCGGTTTTGAGCAGGAATAGTTCATGTTCGCTTTCACCGACCAGGAGGACATTGACATCATTTTGCCCGGGAATAGAGACGGCGAGGTAAAACGTATCATCCGCCTGAAGACCGTCTCCCTCAGAAAGACTCAATTCTACGGGCCAGAAAGACGTTTCCGGCCCGGCGTCGCCGATGTCCATTTGCACCGGGTAGATTTCTCGTTGATTGGGTAAGAGACGGATGTTGACTGGGGGGGATTCATGCGATCCGGCTTGCGCCGTCAAACGCCGTTCTTGTGGGATGGCCCCATAATTCACGACGGCGACGCTGATCGTTAACTTCCCTTCCGCCATGCTAACGACGTGAGCTTCAACGATGGCTGCATTGTTTACAGGTTTTGAAGAGAGCATGGGCTTATAGTCAATTTCATCCATCCCGGCGGGATCCGCGATCCGTACGAACTGGTGCAGTGTGATAGGTGTAAAATCACTAAGTACGAAAACCGACATCGTATCGTCCGGGTGTTTCACACGGTTGGCTCGACGGAGACCGGAGAGAAAATCTGCGATAGTCGCGCTGGTTGATTCGACGTCCAAGGCGTTGATCTCGGCCAACGCCTGATCTTGACTCAGCTCTTGTTGCCAATCTCCCGATGCCAGGGCGCAGATATTGAACAGGCTGTCCGGCTCTGCCACGCGAACGTAATCAACGGCCGAGTCTTTAAGCTTTTCAAAAAGGGATGTATCTCCATCCGAATAAGCCATGGACATCGAATTATCGAGTCCCAGGCTGTATAGGTGTTTGGCTTGTTTCGGTTTGGACCTCAGGTGCAGGATCGGCCGGGCGAAGAGCAGGGCGATTAAGATAATAATGGCACAACGAAGCAAAAGAATCAGTAGGTCGCGTAGTTTTCGCCGGGATTGGCTTTGGACCTGGCCTGATTGCAGAAAACGAAGCATTGTAAAAGGCAATCGTTTGAATCGCGGCTTTGCCAGCAGGTGCGCGATCAGCGGCCCAGCCACCGCCAGCCCCCCAAGCAAAAATATCCATTCAATAAAACTCACATCAATCTCTTTCGTTTGGCCAAATAAGCCACCAAGGCTCTATCGAGCGGTTGGGACGTATCGAGCAGACAATAATCGATGCCGGTATTGCCGGTCGTCTTTTCGATTTCGTCCAGGAATTCGGCCACACGCCGGCGATAGCCTTCGCGCAGGGATCGCGGGAAGGTGCGCATTTTCTGCTTCGATTCCAGGTCCTCGAACTGGATCAGTCCTTCATAATCAAGGTTCAGCTCCTGATGGTCCATCGTCTGAAAAACGATCACGTCGTGTTTCAGAAATTTCAAATGGGCTAAGCCCTTAAAAATGTCGTCTTTATCGTCGAGCAGATCGGAGATCAGAATCACGATACCTCGCCGTTTGGTCGTTTCGGCGAAAGTGTGCAAAACGCCGGCGAGATTAGTCTGCCCCGCGGGCTTATTGTGTTGCAGGGTCTTGAGAATCATATTGAGATGCGTGCGTTTCGAGTGGGGCGGGATGTACTTTGTGACGGTCTCGGCAAAAAGCGTTAACGCGGTGCTGTCGCTTTGGCTGAGCATCAAATAACTCAGGGCCGCTGCGAGAAAAGATGCGTAATCCATCTTGCTGATCTTGCCGTCGCCGGCAAAGGACATACTTTTGCTGCTGTCCAGGAGGATATAGGCCGTCGTATTGGTTTCCTGCTGGAATTGTTTGATATATAGCTTATCGCTGCGCCCGAAGACTTTCCAATCGACGAACTTCAATTCGTCGCCGGCGTGATACTCCCGATGGTCGCTGTACTCGACGCTAAAGCCGTGAAAGGGACTCGGATGCAGACCCGAGAAAAAGCCTTCCACCGCGCAGCGGGCGACCAGGTCCATATTCCCCAACGTGCTCAGAAACACCGGATCGAGATATCTACGGCTATCTTTCATCACTTTGCCCCGTCGTGCAAATCTAAGACATCATCCTTTAAGTCTTTCGGGCTATTTTGGCAGGGGGACATTTTCGATTAGATCGTCCAGGATGCCTTCGACGCCGACGCCGTCGGCCTCGGCGCTGAAGTTGGGAATCACGCGATGCCGGAGCACCAGTTTGCAGACCGCTTTGACATCATCGAAGCTCGGTGTGACGCGGCCGTTAATCAGCGCCCTGGCCTTGGCGCCGAGTGTCATATACTGGCCCGCCCTCGGCCCGGCTCCCCATTTAAGGTATTTCTTAACCATTGTGGTGGCCAGGGGATCACCCGATCGTGTGGCGCGAGCCAGCCGGATACAATAGGCGATCACGACGTCGCTGACGGGCGCCATTCGCACAATCTCCTGGAACAAAACCATATCATTCCGACTCAGCACCTGCTGAACGGAGATTTTTTTGCTCGTTGTGGTCTGTTTAACGATCAGGTGCTCCTCCTTGGCCGTGGGGTAGTCGATATAAATCATAAACATGAACCGGTCCAGGGCCGCCTCCGGAAGAGGATACGTTCCTTCCTGCTCGATCGGATTTTGCGTCGCCAGGACAAAGAACGGCTGCTCCAGCTTATACGTCCGACCCGCGACCGTGACCTCGCGTTCCTGCATGGCCTCCAGAAGCGCCGCCTGCGTCTTGGGCGGCGTACGGTTGATTTCGTCGGCCAGAATGACGTTCGCGAAGATCGGGCCTTTGACGAATTCATACCGTCTCTTTTTTGACTGCGGGTCTCGCTGGATGATATCGGCGCCGGTGATATCCGACGGCATCAAATCGGGCGTGAATTGAATGCGATTGAAGAGAAGCTTCATCGAGTCCGAGATGGCGTGGACCATCATGGTTTTAGCCAGGCCGGGCACGCCCTGGACGATGCAGTGCCCCCCGGCGAGCATGCAGCAGAGCATCGAATCAATCACGTCCTCCTGGCCGACAATGACTTTATGCACCTCGTGTTTCAGGCAAGCATAACCCTTGTGCAAGCGGGCCATCAACTGGCCTTCATCGACGGCTCCATTGGTCCCTGCGTGTTTGGCTTTCTGACCGGTCGTTTGTTCCATTTAGGCCCTTTCAGGCATTAGAATTTAGACGTGAGAATTCAGAATTTAGAATTCCCACTTCTCACTTCTAAATTCTCAATTTTTTTCGTCCACCCATATAGACGACACCCGGCGGATTCTGTAACAAAAATTCCTTTTTATTTACGTAAATCCTTTGTCTGTTGTTTGCAGCAATATATTTTACCAAAAATAGAAGGAGATTTCCCGGCCTATCTGTGTTTTTTGATGTGTGATAATCAAGGGCAAGATTTGTTTTGTCACCAAAATAATCTCACCTGTGTTAATAGAAATCCCCGCAGCCTTCTCCGTAGGCCGTGGGGATGATTTGTATCATGGGCCCCGTAATTTGCCCTTTATGCTGTTTAGTCTCCAGGCTTTGCTGGAGGATTCTGTTTCTTAACGTACCAGGTCCGCAACCTCCTCGGCGCTGAGCGCCTCGTCATAGATGCGAATATCATCCATCAGGCCGGAGAAGAAAGTTCCCGCTTGAAGCGTCTTGTCCACGCCGAAGTACAGGTCGCCGTTCGCATTAACCCCACCCACGGGATCTGTGTCTCTGGCGGCCTCCGTACCATCCACGTAAAGGTATCTTTTCAGCCTGGTGCAATCATAGACCATACCGATGTGATGCCACCGGTCGTCCGTGATGGTTGATCCAGTCATCAGCAGATGAAACGGTGGATGCATCAGCCAGGTCGTGAGTCTGCCGTAGGATGGGTCCGTCCACAGCCACCGCGCGCCGGTCTCGCCGGTCTGCGATATAATCACTTGTCCCCGGTTGTCGCTCTTGATCCACGCAAAGATGCTGAACGATCCAGCCGCCGGATCAAGGATAAAAGGTGCGCTGATGTAATCATTGGTTCCATCAAACTGCAATGCTCCGCCTTTCTTACCACAGGAAGGTTGCCAGACGGGTCCTCCATGAAGGTCAGCGTCATCCAGGCCTGCGCTGTCGTAGGCGATGTTGCCCTGATCTTCGTCCAGCTTCCAGTGAGCCGTCGGACGAGAATCCTCAATCAAATACTCGGTCAGTACGCTCAAGTCCTGAGCATCCACGAAGCCATCGCCCCAGGGCATCGGCCCAATGTCACATAGGGAGCAGTCCGTGTGCCAGTGCTCAACCATAATGCTCACGTCTGCAACATCGACTTTCCCGTCACCGTTGAAATCGACGATAGGTTGAATCGAGGCCTGCCAGTTATTCCAGGTACCGGCGGAGTTTGTGAAAAAGTAGAGCGTAGAACCATCAAGTGAGATGCGAGGACCGAGTTCCTGTATAGAACGGTTAATCTCAGGTCCAAGGTTCACAGGTGTCTGCCACGGATCAGAAAGGCTTGCCCGCCTTGTCATCCACATATCCGCGTTGCCATACCCACCTGGGCGAGGTACCTCATCTAAACCATCTGAGAAAAGCAGTATCAAACCATCTGGCGAAAGGCAGGGAAATACCTCAGTGTATATACTGTTCACCACCTCACCAAGGTTTTCTGCTTCTCCCCAGGGTTCCTTCGTCGTCGCTCGTCTTGTAACATAGATATCGCCACGACCATATCCATCTGCCCGAAACGATGTAAAGAATAATTCCAAGCCATCCGCCGATATCCAAGGACTAGCGTCTCCGACAGAGGTGTTTATTTCTGGTCCCATATTCAAGGGCAGGCCCCAGGGATCATTCTTGCTGGAGCGTGATGTCATATATATGTCGTAGCTGCCATACCCACCGGCGCGTTTAGATTCGATATAGAGCGTAAGCCCGTCGGCTGAGATGGATGCGTTTCCGTCACTTTGTTCAGTGTTAATCTCAGGACCGAGATTCTCCAGCGGACCCCAATCATCATCTTTCGAGGCGCGTTTCATTACCCATAAATCCCAATCTCCATATCCTCCTGGACGGTTTTCCCTCATGATATACATCTCCAGCCCATCATAGGAGAAACAATTGACCGTGTCGTATGTAGGATCGAGGCCTGGGATAACGGTTTTCAGATTTACTGGTTCTCCGAACTCGATGTCTGCCTTCGCAACATGAGCGTTGGTCAGGGCGATGCAAGCCAGTACGGCCAGAAGGAGCATGGCCCAGGCACTGCGGGCGTGTGAGGTTTTTTTAAATTGGGCAATCATTTTGATTCTCCTTTTCAATTGAGATTTGGTTTCTAAGATTCCCGCCATGCCCGGCAAACGCCGGTGATGGGAAAAATGTTCTAAAAGATTGACAATGGTCCGTCCGTAACCCTTCGATTCGCTGGCATGAATCCGGGTTAGGACCAGAGCATCGCAGGCTAATTCCCGGTCGGTCTGCATTCGATAGAACGCCAGCCAAATGAACGGATTGAACCAGTGTAAAACCTGCAAAAGGCTCGTGAACCATCCGACGTAAATATCATGCCTTCTCAGATGCCCCAGTTCATGCAGAAAAACGTATCGCAATTCTTCGCGTCTGAGGGCGTCGATCATTCTCGCCGGCAAGAGCAATCGAGGACGGACAAAACCGAAAAGGGCCGGGCTTGTAACTTTATCCGTGATGACCACGCCGAGCAGGGTCCGAATGCCCATTTCCGACTTGCAGTCTTCTAACAGATCGAGAATTCTCTGGTCGGTCAAAGGACGTTCGCGCGTCACGAGCCACCAGAG
This sequence comes from uncultured Pirellulales bacterium, assembly GCA_964476475.1. Lineage (GTDB taxonomy): Bacteria > Planctomycetota > Phycisphaerae > Sedimentisphaerales > Anaerobacaceae > JAFGTG01. Next base: position 16,427 of record CAYZAT010000004.1, on the reverse strand, counting down.
GTAAAAGTTGCTCGCGCAGACATAGGCGGCCAGAATCGCTGTTCCGAGCAGCCACAGTAGAGGCAGCATACGCACAAATGGGACTAAGACAGCTTTAGTGTCATCTGGTGGCTTAGCCTCTTGTTGGTCTGTGATTCCGCCGCGCATGTAGAAGCCCATGCCGCGAGCATCTCTATGTTGAGCCATGGATCTGATGATTCCTCCATGCTGAATGGATCGCGGGACCCAGTTGAAGATGCTTATCTTGCTTTCTGGTAACCAGGGTGTCGCCATGCGTATCAACAACAGCAGCCAGAGACAGTAATGCCAGCGGATCGGCAGCCGGCCCCGCACGATCAGCTTTATGAGCATGATCAGGCAAAAAAGCAGGGCGGCCTGCAACGTCGCCCGAAGGAGCCAATCGAAGATGGGTATCAACTGCATGCTCAAAGATTCCATTTTCATTCCTCCGCTTTTTGTTCGAGGATTTCCTTGAGTTCGGATATATCCTCGGCTGAAAGCTCCGCATCTTCCAGAAACTCGGCGAGCATCGGCTTGGTGATTCCGCCATAGACCCGCCTGACGAATGAATGTCTTTCTGTTGTGATACATTCATCCCGGCCGACAGCCGGATAATATAGGTAGCGCCTTCCATCCTTTTCATATTTGACAGCGCCTTTTTGTACCAACCGGTCAATCAGCGTTTTCACTGTTTTAGGCTTCCATTTTGTTGTGGCATCGAGCCGTTCAAAAATATCCTGGGCAGCCAGAGGGCTTTTCGACCAGAGCACACGCATCACCCGCCATTCAGAATCGGATATTTTTGGCAGCTTTCTCATAAGCAAATCTCCCTAAGATTACACTTGTAGTTTTATTTAAAATATTACATTTGTAGTCCAAGTTCAATAAAAATATGAAAAATTTCTTAAAATTTCTCCGGCTTGCTAAGAAAACGTTATTCTTGCACAGATAATGGCGTTTTTCTGCAAAAATAGGTGGATTCAACGAGACATCATATTAATCGTCAGCCGTCCTCCAAGGATGCCTATCGGATTGCCTCAGCCGGGCTGGACCAGGAAAAGC
>CAYZAT010000004.1:0-15355 GCA_964476475.1 uncultured Pirellulales bacterium | reverse complement strand
GCTAAGATCGTGAATCCCCCATGGCCAGCATCATTGACGAGAGTGTTCCAAAACGCATGCCATGACTTCCCTAACTCGTTGTGGAGTTTTTTAAGTGTCTCGTATAGCCCACCCGTCGGGTGACGCCGATGCGGTCGAAGTAGTCGAGCAGGGGAATGGCGAATTTCCGGGTTGTATCGAGCAGATACTTAAACTTGACGCTTTCCAATCCACCGTGCTCAGTGATGTACGAAACCAACATCCGGCGAGCCTTCTCGACCGCCTCCCGATGAAAGAAGAGGTCTTTATCTACGCGGATGAGATGCTCCTGCTCGATCAGTATTTTCCGGGCTTTTTGGACCTTATCCGGTGTAGCTTGGGTGTGTTGGATCACTTCATCATTTTTCGGTGGATTGAAGGGCCGGGATTGAAATAACGATTCTATCTCGTGCAATAGCTCTTGTTCATCATTACTGAAGGTCTCGCGATGCTCGGGCAGGGCCAGGCGATGTTTCCTTTCGGCGAGTTTGCCCTGTGAAACGAGTTGTTCGATAAGACCGTCGAACACATTCCGTGTCGAGGGCGTCCCGCCCTCGAATCGCGGGCAAGATGCCCGCGACACCGCTTCGTAGAGCTGTTCGACGCTTAGCCCCGGGCTCTCGGGTTTGTCTCGGTGGAAGCGATCGACAATTTCCAGCAGCTTTTGCTGAGCTTCAGTGTTAGTGTCACGATGGATCAGCAACTTCGAGCTTAAGTGGATGATCTTGCCTTCGGTAAACAATTCAGAAAGGATTTTTTTAAGCGGCTCCGGCAGCATTTTCACCCGGCGTGCAAGCTCGTTTTCAGTCGTAGCGAACTCCTCGGCGCTTTTTGTGCAGTATTCGACGAAGTTTTTCTCCGTCACAACCGCCTTTTCTCTGTCCAATGCGTCCTGGACAACATGCGGATTCTTTCGTCTGAGCTTATGGGAAAGGGCCTCGATAATCATGCCTCCGCCGAGTGTCTGCATGGGCGAGAGGCTCCGCAGGATGAAGCGATCGCGCGGGGCGGCGACGATTCGCTGTGGATTGTCCATGCGGACCTGGATGAGACACTCCTGGCCGGCTGTGACGGTATTGCCCAGGAGCAAATAGATCGTCGCGACGACTTCGGACGTGCCGGTATGGAATTTTATTTTGGCGCCGGTTTTCAAAGGAGTTTTGATATGAGTCAGCATGCGCAGTTTGCACAAAAACCATTGCTCCGGCGAGAAATACTCGTCCAGTGTGACGGTGCCGCCGCGTTCGATGCTTTTGTGATCCCACTGCGGGACGTTCAGCGCGGCGCATTGACCGACCATCGCCGTATCGCTTTCTCGCTTGTAAACCTGGATGGCTTTGATCCGGCCTTTCGTCTCATGCGGAAAGAGAACGACGTCGTCTCCGATTTTAACCGTGCCGGCTACGGGAATACCCGCCACAACCGTGCCATAGCCTTTGACGGAGAACGACCGGTCGATCGGCAGTCGGAACACGCCGTCCGTCTTTTTTGGCTCGATGGAGTCGATAAGCTCTTTGAGTGCTTCATAGAAATCGCCAAAGCCCTCACCGGTTATGCTCGATACGGGAAGGATGGGGGCCTTTTCAAGGAACGTGCCGACGAGGAATGCTCTTATTTCTTCGGTTACTTTTTCGATACGAGCGGATTGAACAAAATCGACTTTCGTCAGGGCAACGATGCCGTGCCGGACGCCGAGTAATGTCAGAATATCCAGATGCTCGCGCGTTTGGGGCATGACACCATCATCGGCGGCGATGACGAAAATAGCCCCGTCGATGCCGGTCGCCCCGGCGACCATCGTTTTGATGAAGTTTTCATGGCCGGGGACATCCACGATACCCACTTCCAAGTTAGCCATCGTGCACGGCGCAAAACCGAGATCGATGGACATCCCGCGTTCCTTCTCGGCCTTGAGGTGGTCCGTATCACAACCGGTCAGGCATTTGATTAGCGCCGTCTTGCCGTGGTCGATATGACCGGCGGTACCCAGTGTGATGTTTTTTTGTGTTGTATCCATAAGCAAGGGACAAAGTGCCTAAAGTTAAAAGTGTCTAAAGTGACTAAAGTCTGGCGATGAAAAGACACTCTTCAACTTACTTTAGCTCACTTTAGTCACTTTAATTTACTTTTACTGAGAATCATTTGTATCGCGTCAATAATAATTTTATCATCCCCATCGAGGAGAGTCCGGGGATCGAGGAGGACCTGGTCGTTTTGGATGCGTGTGAAAATCGGCGTTGCATGCAGGCGAAGTTTTTTGGCGAATGATTCGGCCCCGATTTTTTCCGGGCGCAACGCTACCAACGTCGTGGTGAGATTCTGGGCGGGTAAAGAACCGCTGCCCATTTGAGAGAAGCCGGAAACCGTTTCGACGGTGATGCCGGTTATATTCTTAGCCAATTGCGAAGCTATGCGCTCAGCCTGTTTTGCGATATCCGCGGCATCGCGTCTGAGCATTCGTAACGTGGGGATTTCGCTCAGGGCGATGGATTCGTCGAGGAACAGCTTCAGGGTGGCTTCCAGGGCCGCCAGCGTGAGCTTTCCAACACGGACGATTCGGGCGAACTGGTTTTTGCGTATCGCGCCGATCAGATTGGCTTTGCCGAGAATGATCCCTCCCTGGGACGCACCGATGAGTTTATCCGCACTGGATGTGACGATATCCGCACCTTTCTCTATCGAGTCCAAGAGCGTCGGTTCCGGCTCGAATCCGAATTGTGAGAAGTCGATCAGCGCCCCGGCGCCGACGTCATCGATCATCGTTAGTTCGTGCTTGTGGGCGATTTCGACAAGATCTTCGAGCGACACTTCCGAGGAGAAACCCTGGATCTTGTAGTTGCTCGGATGTACGCGGAGGATCGCGGCGGTATTTTCGGTGATGGCGTTCACGTAATCGCGCGGGTGTGTTTTATTGGTGGTCCCGACTTCGACGAGTTTGGCGTCGCTGAACGCCATCACGTCCGGCAGACGGAACGAGCCGCCGATTTCCACGAGCTGGCCGCGGGAGACGACAACTTCCTTGCCGCGGCCGACGGTGTTGAGGACGATGCTGGTGGCGGCGGCATTATTATTGACGACGGTCGCGGCCTCGGCGCCGGTGAGCTGTTGAAAAAGCCGCTCGATATATGCGTCCCGTGTCGATCTTTTACCGGTTTGGATGTCGGCCTGGAGCAGGGAATAGCCGGACAGTTCATCCTTAATCTGACGGATGGCCTGGGCGGAGAGAACGGCACGGCCGAGGGCGGTGTGGAGAATGATGCCCGTTGCGTTCACGACCTTTCGGTAATGTGGACGTGTGAGTGACGTGAGGTTCTGCAAGGCCTCGGCGATGACTTTTTGGCGGATAGCCTCTTCGTCCCATTCGGCCGATGCCTGGGTCATCAGAAACTCACGAAGGTCGACCATTGCTCGACGAATGGAATCGACCACGGGCTTTCGGCCGGTTTGGGCGATCCTGCGTTCCAGTTCCGGTTCTTTCAGGAGAGCATCCACAGACGGCAATTTCCTCAGCATCGTCGCTGTGGATTTGTTCTGCTTTGTCATAAACCGCCTCGATTTTCAATCCAATGGGATTCTTTGTGAAAACATCATTCTATCTCATGTATCATGGAAAGCAAGCTGTTTGTCTTGCTTTACGAAGGGCTGTGAAATTTCCACTGAAAAATTCTTAAAAAAGACGTAACGAATTCATTTACGCCGCGTCTAAACTAAAGTAGTCAAGACAAAATACTAACGGATAAAGGCCTTACTGCCGGGAAAACCGGGCGGGGCGGACTATAAACTCGTTGCTTTCGGGCGCAATGCGTGTCGTAAAAAGAGCGATCTTATTTTTGACGTTCCTGGTGATTGCGCTGATCGTCTGGACCTGTACGAGGGAAGAGCCGATTGAAGAAGGCCGTTGTCGATTGAAATTCAAGGCCCTGTCAAAGCACGACGATATGCTTGTGGCTCTGGCGATGCAGGATCTCACCGGTACGAGGGATAAACCTTCTGAGATAAAGGATTTACCCAAAGGGCTGACGACCGATTGTGTCTATTTCCTTGCCGAAGTGGTTGGGAAAAGCACCCCGATGGTTCTTGCTTATTATAATCGGTTAGAGTACTCCATACTTTATATGGATACGAACGGTGATTGCCGGCTTTCCGATGAAAAACCCTATCGACCGAAGATCAAAAAGCGACATAGCTATAAAGAATATGTATTCGGCCCCTTTCTGTTGAAGTCTCAGGAGTCAGAGGGGGGGTGTCAGGTGGAATTCTATGCGACAACCACTCATGGGCAACATTTAAGTTTAAAACCTTCAGGCTATCGTTTCGGAAAAGTGCGCCTGGGTAAAAACGCCTATAAGTTAGCGGTAATGGATGGTAATTTTGATGGTCGATACGATAAGGTTTTTTCGTTGCCCGTCCAGAAAACATATCGGGTTGGTTGCGATATTTTTGCTATCGACCTTAACAACGGTGATAAAATGTGGCATTTGTCATTAATCAACCGTTCGGAGATTATGCCGCTGGGCAGGATGGTCAAGGTTCAAAATGCCTACTACGGCATCGATGTTGCTCCGGATGGGACGACGCTTGAGTTGAAAAAAGTCGAACCTCAATTTGGAACACTGGATTTCAACGGTGCCAATGCGAAGCTGAAGCTCTGGTCCGATACGGGGGACCATTATCTATTCGGATCCGAGGGACACTGGCAGCTTCCGGCGGCGAAATATATGGCGCTTCGTATCGAGTTGAGCCAAATCGACTCGGAACAGAATGTGTGGACCTTTTCGGGACGCCCGAAAGCCGGGCCTTTACGCGATTTCGAGATTCGTGCCGGCCAGACGATATCCTTCAAAACTGGGCCGCCTTTTTCGATCAAGACCGATATAAGACAGAGCGCAAATCGCGTGTCGATCGGTTTGAATCTCGAAGGATGTGCCCAAGAACAGTATCGTTTTCCGATCCTGAAAGGAGGCAAACGGCAACCTGCACCGACGTTCAAGATCGTGGATGAGTCAGGGAAAGAGTTGCTTTCGGGCGCTTTTGAGTATGGGTGAGGCGGCGTTTGCCGGTATTCGTGGCGAGTGCCGAAAGATTTCAAAGGTAAGTTCCAGGTAAGGGTGGATATAGACCTGGGATCGTTTGAGGTTCAACAGGATGAAACCTGGCATGTGATAGAGTAAGAAGTAAGAGATGAAGAAAAAAGACATTTGTATTTCTTTGGTCATTATCGCCGTTGCGGGCGGTGCGTTATACGTTTATACTCAACGCACCGGATCTATCCGACTGGATACTGGAGACGCTGAAGGGACATTAGAATTACGCAGCAACTTGTTGGGTAGATCAGCGATCCGTTCCGGCCAGCAACCGGTGGAGGTTTATGCGCGAATCCATCGTCCTCAACATCTTCGACTGTCGATCAATCAAGGAGGGCATGAGTACTTTATTCTCAGTCAGGGGCCCTGGGGGGGGCTTGCGCGCATCAAGGTGAAAAATAATCAGACGACAAACCTCAGGCTTGGTCCGCCGTTAGTGATAAAGCCGAAAGTTCAGAAAAGGAATTCGGTGATCGAGATACAATATGACATTGTCGGCCAGGCGGGGGAGCAGTATGAGAAATTTGTGCGAAAGAACAATCGGGCCGTTGCCAGGGCAAGCCTTAAAATTGTGGATAAGGCGGGAAACGTATTGGAGAAAGGTAAATTTAGATATGGGTGAGGCGGCACCTGTCGTCGGTACTCGTGGCGAGTGCCGGAGGATTTCAAAGGAAAATACCAGATCATCATTGATGTTGATCTCGGGCCGTTTGAGACCCAACAAGAAGAAATGTGGTATTCGATAGAATAAGGAACATGGTCTTATCCTTTCCAGCGGGTAACCGTGTGGAGAGATTTTTTACTTTTCGGATTGGTTTTTCAGAGAACATCGATACAATGTGACGAACTTTGTGAAAGGTTAAATCGAGTCATTTGTGGTTAGGGAGTTATCTGTGAATAAGCGATTCGGACTCATCGTTATTACCGGTAATTTTGAATATGGCTGAGGCGGCGTCTGTCGGTGCTCGTGGCGAGTGCCAGAACGTTTCAAGGGCAGACACCTAAAACTGACGGATATGTACCTGGAGCCATTGAAACAGACCGCGAGGAGACCTGGCACGTGATTTGAAAAGATCAATCGAGCCGTGAGTACCGGCGGGACAAGAGACAAGCCTCTCTTGCCCGCCTTTTTTATTGGAGCGATGTAAGGAGAGAAAGGGTTAATTCAGGTTCGAGGTCAATTGAGTTGAGTGGTAGAAAGAGCAATGCAGGAAACCATGGGGGAAAGAGAGGATTTGTTATGAGGATAAAGAATATTCTTGTCGTATTGGCATTTGTGGTTGCCTTTGCTCTCATAGCAGAGGGCACACAAGCCGGTCAGGTAAGCTCGGACGAAGAGGAAAACGATTTGTACCCGTGGTGCGGTAAATATCCGATGAGCTTTTTCACAAAGACGCGGAGTTCCAAGGCCGTCGGCAAAGGCCATCTTTCCGTTGCAATGAAGTATCAGTACTTCGATTGGGACCAGGTCCGGGGAGCCGACAACGACTATCACAACCGGGCGTCGGGCCAATCCAAGGAGCGGTCGATCTTTGTCCTTTGCTCGAAGTACGGCTGGGCGGAGAACCATCATATCGCGCTCGGCATTCCCTATTGGATGAACGATTTCGATATCCCCGGCAGGGAAAATGACAGTCAGGGCTTGGGAAACATATTTCTCTTCGAGAAATGGGAGCTGCTCAAGGAAACGAATTCTCTTCCGGGCGTTGCCGTGGATTTCTGGTATTATTTTCCTTCGGGAGATGCCGACCGGTCCCTGGGAAACGATGAGAGCGCCTACAAGATATCGACGGAGATTTCCAAGGCGTGGAAGGATATCTCTCTGCACTTCAATCCGAACTACAAATGGAGTGCGGATAAAGATGATGAAGTCGGGGAGATCAACGGGGCGATCCTCTTCCGGCCCGACCCGAAATTCTGGCCGGCCATCGAGTATAATTACTTTGTCAAGGAGCATAAGGGCCATCGCAACGACATCGTGCCCGGCCTCATCTGGAAATTCAAAAAGGGGTGGTCCTTTAAAGTCGGTGTCCCGATCAATCTGGATTCCACGTTTAGGGATAGAGATGTGGTGTCCATCGTTCTCAAACTTTTCCGCCGGTGGTAGCCCATGCGGCTATGCCACTGAAGCCATGACGCGGGAATACATGGATTAGAAAAGGAATGAATCATGAAAAAGATCATGTGGATTTTAACGGCTGTTTTGATCGGTACGGTTTTTCTGACGGGCTGTAAACAGAAAGAGGAACCTGAGACTCTGTCGGAATCCGTGACGTTAAAAGTCGGACATGTCGGTCACGATCATCATACGGCCTTATTCGTCGCTCTGGACCATGCATCCGAGTTTGCCAGGCAGAGCGGTATTGATGTAAAGGTCGTCGAGGATCGCAAGTTCTACGAACTGTTGGATCGAGGCAGGAAAGTTGCAGAGCTTGAAATCCTGAAAGTCGGCGGCGCCTCGAAGATGCCGACGGCCCTGGCGCAGGATGTCATTGAAGTAGGCTTGGGCGGCGTCGCCCCGGTGCTGGCCTCGACGGATAGCGGGGCGCCGGTGAAGCTCATCGCACCGCTTCACTACAAAGGGGACATGTTTGTTGTCAAGCCTGATTTTCCGGCAAAGACATGGAAAGAATTTGTCGAGATCGCCCAGACGACGGACAAGCCGATCCGCATCGGGTACAAGAATCCGGTGGCCGTGGCCAAGCTGGTCTTCGAGGAAGCGCTCAAGCACGAAGGCATCACCTATGGCGGCGACCCGGCACGCACCGATCTTCAGGTGCAAATGGTGAACGTCAAAGGGGGAAGTAAGCTCAACGTTTCTCTCGGAAGCCACTTGATTGACGGGTATGCGGGCAATAATCCCTTCCCGGCTATCGCGGTGGACACCGGCGTCGGGCGCATCGTTTGTGATCTTGAAGAATTGCCGCCCGGGACGTTTCGCGACCATCCCTGCTGCTGTATCGCGGCCAATGCCAAGGCGATCGAAGGCAAATCTGAGGCTATTATTGATCTGTTTGTACTCCTCATGCAAGGTACGGAGAGGATCAACTCAGATAAAGACAAAGCCGTCGCGGCGGCGGTGCGGTGGATAGGGACAAGCGAAACCGTCGAGCGAATGAGCATCCCCACAAGCGGCTATTCGATGGAGCCTTCGGAGCGATGGCACCAGACGATGAACAAGTGGATGGAGGCGATGAACGGGCTGGGTGTTTTCAAAGATAAACTGAAAGACCTTGAACCGACGGACGTGCCGCGCGTCGCCTATGATTTGACACTCTTGGAGAAAGCGAGGAACAAGCTTGCCGAAAGACGTGCAGGAAAATAGAAGTCCGAGTCGCCTATGGCGGTGGTTAAGATGGCCGTCCGCTGAGAGTTCGGGTGGGATGAGCACCCCCCGTGCCGGATCGTCGTTCGGTTGGCTTGTCGTGCCGCTCGGTTTGCTCGTCATATGGCAGATTGCGGCTGTCAGATTGAACCAGCCGTGGATTTTCCCGCCGGTGACGCGCGTGCTGGATCAGCTTGTGCACCCGTTCAGAGAGCATTACGCCTCCGGTTCGCTTTTAAGTAATACATTCGTGAGTCTGTTGAGGGTGTTGCTGGGATTTCTCTTAGCAGCCGTGGCGGGGATCGGCTTGGGTATTGCTATGGGCTCCATCCGAATCCTGCGGAGTAGTCTGGAGCCGATTATCGAGGTACTGAGACCCTTGTGCCCTATTGCGTGGTTACCGTTTGCCATTGCCGTTTTCAAGAGAGAAACGCTGCCGCAATTATTCGGACTCGGATATACGCGCACGGTGTTCGATCAGGTCCAGTTAGGCATGGTTTTCGTGATCTTTGTGGGCGGCTTTTTTCCGGTTCTGACCAATACACTCGATGGCGTCAGGGGTGTCAGACGAAACTACTTATTGCTGGCGCAGGCGCTGGGCGCCAAACGCCGGCAAATCTTCCGGCACGTCTATCTTCCCGCTTCAATGCCCATGATTCTAACCGGTCTCAGGCAGGGACTGGGACTTTGCTGGTTTGTCATCATCGCCGCAGAGATGCTTCCCGGGGCCGAGAGCGGGATTGGGTATCTGCTCATATACGCTTCGGATAATGCGGCCATGGATATTGTGATTGCGGCGATGCTCATCGTCGGCAGTATCGGGGCGTTTCTGAGTCTCATGATGCGCAGGATAATGTCCGGCCTCGTTCGCTGGCATGGAAAGGAACTCTGAGGGCATGACAACGAGTGAGAAAAATATGCCCCGGAATGAAAAGCCAATGGCTCTGGAGCTGCATGAGGTGGGCAAGGTTTTTCGGTCCGACACAGGCGCCCACGTCAATGCACTGGAAGATGTGAATCTTCTCGTTCACCAGGGAGAGTTCGTGACGCTTCTCGGGGCGACCGGATGCGGGAAGACGACATTACTCAATCTGATCGCGGGATTGGATACGGCCGATGAAGGCTCTTTGCGCCTGGGAGAGGGATTACGGTTCGGTGACAATATTGCTCATGTTTTTCAGCACTACACCTTGTTTCCCTGGCGAACGGCTGTTGCCAACGTATCGTTCGGCTTGCAGATGCGCGGTCTCCGGCGCGCGGAAAGACAAAACCGGGCTGCCGCCTTGCTTGCCAAAGTCGGACTGAAAGGTTTCGAGAATGCGTATCCTCACGAGCTTTCCGGCGGGATGCGCCAGCGTGCGGCCATCGCCCAGGCGCTCGCCATAGAGCCGAAGCTGCTGTTGATGGACGAGCCGTTCGGGGCTGTGGATGATTCGACCCGGACCGAGCTACAACAGATGCTGACCGATTTGTGGGGGGAAAATCAAACAACCGTCATCTTCGTCACACACAATATCGACGAAGCCATTGTTTTGGGTAGCCGCGTGTTGGTTTTCAGCGAACGGCCCGGCCGGATCGCCAGCGAATTCAAGATCGACCTGCCCCGGCCGAGAGATCGAATGGCAAAAGAATTTACCCAATTGTTCATTCAAATTCGGACGGCTCTATCCGGCCAATTGGATTGACAAGAACATTTAGCAGGCAAATGAACTCAAGAAAGGAATACTAAAAATGCAAATACCACGTGATGCGAAAGAGCTTATGGAACAGAAGAAAATCATCGCATTGGCGACCGCTTCAAGCAAGGCCGTACCGAACGTTGTGTATATGTTGCAGTATTGGTGGTTTCAGCCGGAGGTTTTGGTCATTGGGGATCTTTTTATGAATGCATCGTGCAGGAATGTGCAGGATAATGGATATGCTTCATTCTGCGTTTGGGACGAAGATACGGATCGCTCCTATAAATTCGTCGGGACGGCGGCCTATGAAACGTCGGGGGACGCCTATGAATTCGCTAATGCCAATCTGCATAAGAAAAAGCCTGACAAAAACTTCAAGGGAGCGGTGGTTATCAAAGTAACCGAAGTTTATGATGCTGCTCGCGGCGAAAACGCAGGCAAACTCATCGCCACGCCCTAAGGACTGATGAAATTCGTCTCTGTTTGAGAGATGAATCTTTGAATTGCTGTTCGTTGTATCGAGGATAATCAAATGATAAATATGGAAAGACGAAAACGAGTCATGAAGCGTTCGATACGGCTCGGGCATTGCATTTGCGATCACAGGATACCGTGTCCTTGTGATGTCTTTAAGGAAAAGAATATCTGTTCGTGCGCCGGCGAGCGGCCTGAAGCCCCGACCGGCCCGGTGCAATTGACGAAGCTCGTGGAAAAGGCCGGGTGCGCCTCCAAAATTGACCAGGCCTTTCTCAAACAGGTGCTCAAGGGGTTGCCCGCCGTGGACGATCCGCGCGTGCTCGTCGGCGTCCCGGCCGGCGACGACGCCGGCGTCTATGATATGGGCGACGGGACGGCCCTGGTCCAGACCGTGGATGTGTTCACGCCTTCGGTGGACGATCCTTATGCCTTCGGGCAGGTGGCCGCGGCCAATTCGGTCAGCGATATTTACGCGATGGGCGGCACGCCGATCACCGCAGTCTCGGTCCTCGGTTTCCCGGTCCGAAAGATTCCCGATAAGGCCATGAACGACATCCTGTCCGGCGGCATCGACAAGATGAATGAGGCCGGGGTTGCCATTATCGGGGGGCACAGTATCAACGACAGCGAGATCAAGGCCGGCTTTTGTGTCATTGGCACCATCGATAAGGACAAGATCGTCACGAACGCCGGCGCTCAGCCGGGCGATGTGCTGATTCTGACCAAACCGCTCGGCACAGGCATCGTCGCTTTCGCCTCGCAGATCGGCCGCGCGCGGGCCGAAAGCCCCAAGGCTACGGCCCGCTCGATGACCACGCTTAACAAAGAGGCCTCGCAACTCATGATCAAATTTGGTGCTCACGCGTGTACGGATGTGACAGGTTTTTCCCTGTGCGGGCATCTCTCGGAAATGGCGCTTTCCAGCGGTGTGGATGTCGAGGTCATCTGGGATGATATTCCGCTATTCCCCGGCGTGCTCGAATATGCCGGGGCGGGGATATTGCCCGGCGCGATCGAGCGCAACAAGGAATCGTGCGGTAAGCGCATCATCGCCGACGAGGCGCTGCCGCAAGAGATGGTCGATATCTGCTACGATGCCCAAACATCCGGCGGCTTACTCATCGCTATTAAGAAATCGGTTACAGATGCTTTCCTGAAAGCTTTGCATGACGCCGGAGTCACCGCCGCGACGGTGGTGGGGAAAGTAGCGTCCAAAGGCTCGGGCCTCGTTCACATTAAAACGACCGGCAGCCGGGAGATACCGGCGCCGAGCCCTGAGAAACCGGCAAAAGAACCGGCTCCTGCCAAGCAGGAATCTCAGCCGGCTCCCGCCCAGGCAGCCGGCGAGGAGGTGGCTTGTTGTGCCGATGCCGTCTCCTCGACCTCGGGTGGCAGTGAAGGTTCGGAAATCGACCGAATAAAGGGTAAGTTCACAGACTTTCTCGGTGCGGCCGGCTCGCCTCACGGCCTGGACGCCTATACCAAGCAGGCAATGGCCATCGCACTGTCGGTCGCGACGCGATGCGAGCCGTGCCTTAAAATGCACCTGAAAAATGCCAAAGAGAAGGGCTTCACCCAGGACGAAATCGATGAAGCCGCCTGGATGGGTATCAGTTTCGCCGGCTCCCCGGCCATGGTCTTCTACGAGCAACAGAAGAACTCGTGACAGACGACCCATGTAAGATATACTGAAACCTCTGATAAGGGGAGAAATGATAGGCTGTTCGCAGATATGCATCTGGGAAATACGTATGGGAGAACACTCGGAGCCAATCCGGAAATGATAAGTCGTAGGCTTAGCGTGACATTGCTGATCTTGGTGAGTATCGTGACCTTATTGTTCGGCCTCTGGCCCTTGAACTTCTTTTCGGAAAATCAGGTCCGCTGGCTGACCCAGCAGAATGGCATTCAATTCTATAAGCAAGGTCTTTCAACTCGAAGAGCCAGTGGCGGTGTCATTTACAGCGGTTCACGTATTAAGGTCGAAACGAGAGCGCATGAGTTTATGCCCGCCACGATCGAGATTTATGCCGAATCGCACGAGGCAAAAGGGGGTGGTTTGGCGCACATCGTATCCTTCCATGACGGCTATCCGCGCTCGCCGTTGGTCATTGGCCAATGGAAGACCTACCTGGTTATACGGAGCAGAGACAACCAGAACAAAGCCCGTGATACCTATCGTGAGATCGACCTCAATCACGGGCTCAGCACAAATGAAAAGAAGCTGATCACGATAGCTTCCGGGCCCGAGCGAACCGAGATTTATATCAACGGAGAACTGGCCCGGTCGTACGACGTTCGATCCCTGATAGGAGTGGAGCATCTTTGTGGCTACCTCAATCTCGGCAATTCGTCAATTGGTCATAATACCTGGATTGGAAACCTGTATGGTTTGGCCCTGTATGAGACGCTGTTGACGCCCGAGCAGATCCGACAACACTACGAGTTATGGGCCGACGGGTTGGTGAACGAGCCCACCGCTATTGATCCTGAGCCAATGATTTTGTACACTTTTGCAGAGCGAACAGGCGCCTCGGTGCATAACCAAATAGGCGATTCAAACCACCTGACGATACCTTCGAGATTCAAGGCACTCAGAAGGGCCATAGTAGTACGGTTTTGGCGAGATATGGAATGGGATAAAGCGGCTGTGAAGGATATCCTCGTCAACATTCTCGGTTTCTTTCCCTTTGCCATGTGCATGTTCATGTTTCTGGCCGGAAACCGACACATGTCCCCCAGGCAAGCCGCCTTTCTGACCATATTGGCCGGTGCGATCCTGAGCCTCATCATCGAAACCAGCCAGATCGGCCTGCCGACGCGGACGCCGTCTTTGCTCGATCTTGTATGCAACACAGCAGGCGCTGCGATGGGAATTTTGGTGCTCAGGATCATTCCTTTGCCTCAGAATAAACCTGAACAAAGCCGGCGACAAGAGCTTCAAACAGAACGAAACCGATGAAGTCGCCTAAATGGGCATCAGCTTCGCCGGCTCCCCCGCCATGGTCTTTTAAGAGCAACTCAAGAACGCTTAACAGAATAGACTTAGGCACGGATTAACGCCGATTGACACGGTTAGAATAAGGTAGGGTGCGATGAATCGCACCAATTTACTTGACACCAATGTAACACAACGCGTCAATCATTAAAGCGCGCTTGCTATGCGAAAAATGTTGATCATATGACAAGCGGCGTTGCTGTTATCGAACCTCCAATCTTCTTAAGGGTATCTGCTTCCACATCTACAGCTACTACGTACTTTGCAAAATCGTATCTGGCAAAATCCTTTGTTGACACGAAGCCCTTGAACCGATAAACGGGAATCAAACATACCTGAATTTCCCGAGGCGGCAGAGCATAATAACCAAGAGAAATCTCGTTGGCTTGAATTTTCGCCGTTCGTTTCGAAATATCCCAGAAAGCTTCGTGTTTTTGAAAAATCTTAATGGCTGTTTCGATAGAAATGAGCTTATACTTCCTTCGTTCTTTTTTAGGTTCTCGCCAGAATTTCAGTACTTCCACGACTTGATTATTTTCGCTGAATGTAACTTGGATTTTAGCACCGGGACCAAAAACCGGTAGATCGTCTAGCGAAAATTCATAATTCACGTGTTGATGAGTGATTACTCCTGTAGGTTGTTTGTCTTTGCTCCTTTCGATAAAGGTTTCGGTATAGCTGACTGATTTCGGTTTGGCTTTCCTATCGGCAAGTCCGACTGTTTTTAGATAGGGATTAGCCTTTTCAATCGCTTTTTTCTCACTAAGAAAACGAACAGATTTACGTCGCTCAGATCTGGATCTATTCTGTTTTGTCCACCAGATAGAGCCGCTTGCCTCAAATATCTCCAATACACCGAAGCGGTCTTTGACCATAATTCGAGAACCGGAATCTATAGCTCTTGCTTTCATGTCGAACGCTGATGAGATCTTACGAATGGTTTCTTTATCAATCGTTTTTAATGGTGTCCGATAGATTGATATTTCACGCCGGATTTCAGATAGTTCAGGTATCGTGAATAAATTAGCCATGGTGGCCTCCTTTTTTTTCATCAAGTGTGAAGATACGTATTAGCAACTTCCCTTAGAGTATGCACACCATGCGTTGGTAGGATCGGGAGAAACCCACCCTTTCCCATGCCAGTGGTCGTTATACGTGTTGACTCCACTACCCCCTCCTGAACGAAGATAGGCCCACTTTGCGTCAGAACTTTCTGTCTCTTTACATGCCTTCTTCCACGCTTCAATCACAGTATATCCATCGTTTAGATACTCAGCGAAATATCGCCCTCGTTTGGATTCATCATTACATGTCGTATAAAATCCAAGTATGATATGAAGACCATTAAATGAATCTCTCCACCGGTCAAAGACGTCGTCGTTCAAGTTAGGCCAGTTATGCCAATGATCTCTTATCTTTTTCGGATACCCTGAATCAACGCTATCATTGCTCCAGTCGTATCTTAAATATAGGTCTCCTTTGAAAAAGTATGCCTTCCCACTGAATGGGCCGTCTCCCAATAACACAGCATCTATCCCACCGTTAAAACTGTTAGGCCAACCGTGCCAGTGGCTTGCAATATTCTTAGGATATCCCGGATCTACTGCATCGCTGCCCCAGTCATATCTGATGTAAGAATTCCCTTTGAAAAAGTATGCCTTCCCACTGAAAGGACCGTCTCCGCACAACGCGCCATCTATACCGCCATTGAAGCTGCTGGGCCAACCGTGCCAGTGGCTTGCAATATTCTTAGGATATCCCGGATCTACTGCAT
>CAYZAT010000003.1:25217-32536 GCA_964476475.1 uncultured Pirellulales bacterium | reverse complement strand
AAAGGTTCGTGACGTTCCTGATTGGTAGGTTGACAGAACGAGAAATGGTCAATAGCATATATATCTTTGTAATGGTTCATAGTGACAATTGAACATGAAAGGGATAGCATGTTAAGACGTATTCCGGCTTTGATGATTCTTGTTTGCCTGTTGTGTGGCGCACTCTCCATTGCCAAAGAGAAAAGCTCCGAGGACAAGGGTAAGAAGGACGAGCTGACGCTGGAGAAGCTCTTTCCCGAGAAGAGCTTCTTCGGCCCGTCGGCGAAATCGACGGCCTTTTCCTTCGACGGGAAATATGGCGCTTATTTGTATCGTCCTTACGCGGAGCGACGTCACGGCTCCGATGTGTGGATTTACGATGTGACCAAAGGCGAAGCCCGCCGGATCACCTCCGTTTCCGTTATGGCGAAGTTTCAGGAGAGCACGCGCAAGGTTAGGGAAGATCGGATAGAGAAGGCAAAGAAAGATCAGCCGAAGAAGAAAGATAAAAAGAAGGAAAAGAGTGAGAAGCAAGCCGGGGATGAGAAGAAAGAGATAAGAAAAAGGAAAAAAAGAGGCGATTGGGTCGGCGAGAAGGATGCCGATGAGGAAAAGGCGCCGCGATACAGAGGTATCCAGTCGTTCACCTGGTCGCCCGATGCAAACGAACTGTTGTTCGTCGCCGACGGGGATATTTATCGATACAAGGTCGCCGGCAATAAATTAAAACGTCTGACGCGCACGCGGGAAAATGAAAGGCAGGTCGCCTGGCTGCCGGATGCGTCGGGATATACGTATATGCGAAACGACGACCTGATGAAGGTCCGGTTCGGTTCCGACCTCGCCGAGCAGCTTTACGTGAAGCTGCCGGACAAGGAGCGTATGACGCAATATAAGCTCAGTCCCGACGGCGAGCGGATGGTCCTTGTGAGCGTCAAGGAAGGGCCCGATCCGGGAGGACGCGAGAAGAAGGTCAATATCGCCCAGTACCGCGACCGGTTTATGAAAGTCAAAGAAGTGTCGCGCGGCGTCTCCGACGATCCGATCCGGACAAAAGAAAACACTGTTTACCTGCTGGAATTGAATCAGTTAATGCGGGAAGACTCGGTGCTCACGGAAGTCTATCGCCACACGCTCTCTCAGCCGCGGGACTATGTTAAGCTGCCGGAATGGTCGCCCGATTCCAGACGCATTGTTTTCGCCGTGTACGACCAGGAGTCCGGCCATATTAACATCCTCGAAGCCGTCTGCCCTGAGAAGCCGGATGCCGAAGAAGACAAAGATACGGATAAGAAAAAGAAGGACGAAAAGAACGACGCAAAGAAAGATGAAAAGAAAGACGAGAAAGACGAGGCGATTCGGAAGAATCCGGCCAAGGTGATCCATCGCTTCCTGCATACGGGCGGCCCGACCACGCCGCGGATGGTCCGGCCTTACTACCTTGCCGATAATCACCGGGTCGTTTATCTCAGCGAGAAGACCGGTTTCCGGCAATTGCACGTTCTCGATCCGCGCTACGAAAGCGACATGTACCTGACGCGGGGACATTTCGAGGTGTATCCCATCGATATCACGGAAGACCATAACGCGATGTTTGTCACCGCCACGAAAGAGCATCCGTCGAGGCTGGATGTTTACCAGGTGTCGCTGGAAGACGGCGCGATGACCCGGCTATCGCATGAAGATGGATACTATGGCGACGTCGCAGTGAGTCCCGACGGGACGAAAGCGCTCGCCAACTTCACTCATTACGGCGCGCCGCGCGAGTTGGTCTTCATCGACGCGGAAACGCAAGAGCAAAAATTACTCACCGATTCGCATCCGCCCGTCGCTCACGAGTTAACCAGGCCTCGCCCGCAATTCTTTACCTACGCGAACCGTCACGGGCAGACGATCCACGGTTTCCGATTCGATCCCAACGATCCGGACGCGACCGACAAGCCGCCCCTTTTAGTCTATATCTACGGCGGTCCCTTAGGAACGCGCAAAAGCGTCGTGGAAGGGTATTACCAATCTTCCGCCTACTTCTTTGCTTATTACATGGCGAAAAAGCACGGCTACGTTACCTGCACGATCGATCCGCGCGGCAACTCCGGCTACGGCGGACTCTTCGAGAAGGCCAACTTCGAGCAGGTCGGCAAGCCCCAGGTCGAGGACATTGTCGATGGCGTGAAATACTTCATCGAGAACCACAACGTGGATCCGAACCGCGTGGCCATTCACGGCTGGAGCTTCGGCGGCTTCCAGACCCAGATGTGCCTCTATACCGAGCCTGATGTGTTTGTCGCCGGGATCGCCGGAGCAGGGCCGACGGAATGGGAAAATTACAACTCGTGGTACACCTCGGGCACCATCGGCATCAGCGAACCCGGCTCGGCGGAGTTGAAGAAATTCTCGCTCTTGCCTTTAGCTGAAAATCTCAAAGCCAAGCTCCTGCTCGTACACGGCATGGAGGATTCGAACGTCCTGTACCAGGACACGATCCGAATGTACCGCGAGCTCATCAAGGCACATAAGGAAACGCTGGTCGAGTTGTTCCTCGATCCCACCGGGGGACACGGTTTAGGCGGGGACGTCAAGAGATTGACCCGCTACCGCAAATACGAACAATTTCTGCTGAGAACCGTCGGCTCAGGAAAATAACCTCGCCTGACGGACTTCGTCGGTCATTTTCATCCACCCCTCTTACTGATGGTGTTAAAATCAGAAGAATAGAGAAATGCTGGCGAACGGCGCCGGGCAAATGGCTTGCGATACGTGGAATGAAATTCCAACGTATTATCCCGGCATTGAATTGGATGTGATGCAGATTATGCCCAATCATCTACGCGGAATTGCTGTTATTCGTGCCGTAGGGACGGCCCCCTGTGGCCGTCCGAATCCGGCGGTAGGACAATGTCCGGCGATGGGAAACGGACAGGCACGGGGGCCTGTCCCTACGATAGCGGATTGACATTTTTTGTTTTGGCAATTTTCTGTTTTTTACATACAATCCCGTTTCGATCGTTTAAGGAAACTGTGGATAGTAAAAACACAATAAAAGGAAACTCATGACAAGGAATAAGATGACCATCGTGGGCGCCGGCAACGTCGGGGCGACGACCGCGCATATTGCAGCTACGCGACAGCTCGGCGACATCGTTCTCATTGATATTGTCGAAGGGCTCGCCGAGGGCAAGGCGCTGGATATGGCCGAAGCGGCACCGGTTCAGCTTTATGATTCGAACATCGTCGGCACCCTCGACTGGAAAGAAACGGCCGATAGCGATATTACGATTATCACGAGCGGGCTGCCACGCAAGCCCGGCATGAGCCGGGATGATCTGCTCGCCAAGAACGCCCGGATTGTTAAAGAGGTCAGTAGCAAAGTAGCCCAATACTCGCCCGACAGTATGATTATCGTCGTTTGCAATCCGCTCGATGCAATGGTGTACGTCGCCTCGAAAGTGACCGGTTTTGCCAGGAACAAGGTGATGGGCATGGCCGGGGCGTTGGATTCGGCGCGTTTTTGCTGTTTTCTCGCGATGGAGCTTGGCGTCAGCGTCGAGGAAATCAAATGCGTGCTCATGGGAGGCCACGGCGACGACATGGTCCCCTTGCCCAGATTCACATCCGTCGGCGGCATCCCGATCGGGGAATTGCTCGACGAAGAGACCATCCAACGCCTTATCGGACGCACGCGAAAAGGCGGCATCGAAGTCGTTAATATCCTCGGTTACAGCGCGTATTACGCCCCCGCGGCGGGTGCGGTCAAAATGGCCGAAGCCATCGTAAAAGACAAAAAAACCGTGATATCCTGCTGCGCCTATTGCGATGGCGAATACGACGCCGGAGGGTATTTCGTCGGTGTTCCCGTCGTTCTCGGCGGTCACGGCGTGGAAAAGGTCATCGAGCTGAACTTGAACGATGCCGAGCGCGACCGGTTCCACCAATCCCTTACGCACGTCAAAGAACTCGTGAAGAAAGTGGACGGCCTTAGTTAAGCGGAAAAATTTCTTCCGGTTATGGGTTGCCAACCATTCGATAATCGTGTATAGTGCCTGTTCTTTTTAGGTATGGGATTTTGATTTTAATGCCATCCGTTAGATGAGTGATAAGAACTGGAAAATGCGATAACGAAACCGAGTGGACTGAACGAAATTTGGGGGTACCGACCCTTCGCAGTCAAACGACACGATTGAGGAAATGAGGACATGCCGACAACGATAGAATCCTTTGTGAAAACCCTGGAATCCGAAGGTGTGGACGCCGGTCGGAAAGCCGCTGAGAAGATTGAAGCCGAAGCGAAAAAAAAGGCTCAAACTATTATTGCTGAGGCCAAACAAACGGGCGATCAGATCATCGCCGACGCGCAAAGCGAAGCCGAAAAGGTCAAGGCCCGGATGAATTCGAGCCTGGAGCTGGCTACGCGCGACGCGATTCTTCAGCTCCGTGAAAAACTGAGCGGGCAAATCGACATCGTCCTGAAAGCGAATGTCGAAAAGGCCCTGAACGATGAAACAACGCTCGATCAGGTCCTGCGGGAAGTGATCCCCGCGTATGCGAAGGCCGGAACGAAAACAGAGATCAGCATTTCACAGGAAATGAAAAGCAGGCTGTTGGAAACCACACTGAGAGAATTGGCCCATGCCCTCAAGAACCAGGATGTTCAGATGAATACCCGTCATAGCCTGGCGAAAAGCGGCTTCGAATATAAGATCGAAGGGTCCACCGTCGAAGTCAGCACCGATTCGGTCACCTCCCTGCTGACGGAAATGATCGATCCGGAGCTCCAGCAATTCCTCGCAAAAGCAACGGAAGCAAAAGCGTAAGACGGCATAGGACGTCGAACCACGATTGTAACAGAATCTCAAAAGGACTCATGATTCAACTTCGCCGACATGAATATCTATTAGGCCTTCTTCCTTCGCTGGACCCCATAGGCAGTATTCCTCCGCTGAACAAGGCGGGCCTGCTTGAACAGGTTCGGGACTCGAAAGGCCCGGTTCGCACCGTGGAGATGCTTCTTCTGAGCGACGATTTGGCCCAGTATCAGGCCCTCTTGGCGGAAGAGGTGGAGAAAGATCAGGTCGATTTGGCCATTCTCTCGCTCGATAGAGGCGAAAATGAGGAGGTCTTGCCCTCTTTCCTGTTACCGGCGGAATCCGCGGAAAGCCCAGAGGGAGAAAAAGAAAGCGAGCGCATATCGATCGATGGCATCTGGGCGAGATATTTTCAACACGCCGCATCCGTCGCTAAACGCGCGGGCAGCCCCTTTTTAAAAGCCTGGATTAAATTCGAGGTGGGGCTTCGTAACGCCTTGGTCACCGCTCGCTCTCGCAAGCTCGAATTAGATCCCACCGCTTATCTGGTTGCGCCCGAACTGGCCGATAAAAAGGCCGATTTCAATCCCATTGTCTCGGCCTGGTCCGCCGCAGCCGACCCTTTAGCGGCGATGGAAGTGCTGGATAAGGCCCGATGGGACTGGCTCGAAGAGCATGGTGGATGGTACAGTTTTGCCGATTGTGAAATTGAAGTTTACGCCGCCAGGCTGGTGCTTCTGCATCGCTGGCGACGCATTTTATCCGAGAAACAACAACGTAATATCGCTTGATAGTGAGGACAGATCGTGAAAGGACGAATTAAGGCCGTCTTTGGAAATATGGTCGTGGCCCAGACCGAGGATCGTGTGATTAAAAATGCCGTTGGGTATTGCGTGCGTCATGACGGGAGCAGGCTCTTGTGCGAAGTGATCCGCGTTCGAGGCGATTCCGTCGATCTTCAGATCTTCGAAGAAACCCGCGGTCTGCGAGTCGGCGACGAGGTCGAATTTCAGGAAGACATGCTCTCGGTGGTCTTAGGCCCGGGCCTGTTGAGCCAGATTTACGACGGACTGCAGAACCCGCTGCCGGAGCTGGCGGAAAAGGTCGGTTTCTTCCTCGAGCCGGGCCATTACATTCACGCCCTGGATACCGAGCGACAGTGGGATTGGACCCCAAAAGTCCAGGTCGGGACCATCGTCGAGGCGGCCGATACGTTAGGCAGCGTTCCGGAGAGTATTTTCGAGCACAACATTATGGTGCCGTTCGCCCTGGAAGGCCAGTATACCGTTCAATCCGTCGCCGAACCCGGCTCTTATTCGATTGAAAAAGAGATCGCCACCCTGGCCGATTCATCCGGCAACGAACAGAAGGTAACCATGCAGCAGGTCTGGCCGGTCAAACGGCCCTTGTGCGTGGCGAAAAGGCGATTGTTGCCGACGAAACCGATGGTGACCAGCGTTCGGATCATCGATTCGATGTTCCCGATCGTCCAGGGCGGCACCTACTGTATTCCCGGGCCGTTCGGCGCCGGCAAGACGGTCCTCCAGCAGATTACCTCACGCCACGCCCACGTCGATATCGTGATCATAACCGCCTGCGGCGAACGAGCGGGTGAAGTCGTGGATACGATTCGGGAATTCCCCGAATTGCAGGACCCGCGAACGGGTAAGAGCCTGATGGAACGAACCATCATTATTTGCAATACCTCGGCGATGCCCGTGGCCGCCCGCGACGCCTCCGTTTACACAGGGATGACGCTGGCGGAATACTACCGTCAGATCGGCCTCAACGTCCTGCTTTTGGCCGATTCGACGAGCCGATGGGCACAGGCGATGCGTGAGATTTCCGGGCGTTTGGAGGAGATTCCCGGCGAGGAGGCGTTCCCCGCTTATCTCGAAAGCCGGATCGCGAACTTCTACGAACGAGCGGGCGCCATCGAGCTTCGCGACAATCGTATTGCCTCGGCGACCATCGGGGGAACGGTCAGCCCTGCCGGCGGGAATTTCGACGAACCGGTGACGCAGGCGACGCTCAAAGTCGTCGGCGCCTTCCACGGCTTGAGCCGGTCGCGAAGCGACGCCCGACGCTATCCCGCCATTGACCCGCTGGATAGCTGGAGCAAATATCTCGGTATCATCGATCCGAAAAAGGTGAAGAAAGTCCACGGCATACTCCGGCGGGGCGACGAAATTCGCCAGATGATGACGGTCGTCGGCGAAGAAGGGACGCCGATTGATGATTTTACGATCATGCTTAAAGCGGAATTCTTCGATGCCGCCTATTTGCAGCAGAATGCGTTTGACGATGTCGATGCCGCCACCTCCATCGACCGGCAGCGTTTCGTGTTCGACAAAATCCTCGAAGTCCTCGACGCGGACTTTCCCTTCAAGGACAAAGACGAGGCGCGTCACTCGCTCAAGAAGATCAGCAGCATGTTCATTAACTGGAACTACGCCCCCTGGGATGAGAGTGTGATTCCGGAGTCGGAACGGGAAGATGAGCCGATGGACAAAGCCGTCGGCGAAGACGACCAGGAAA
>CAYZAT010000003.1:0-25207 GCA_964476475.1 uncultured Pirellulales bacterium | reverse complement strand
CAAATCGATGAGACGATCCAATCGCTTCTGCAAAACACGGAGAAATCGGCCGCTCAAGAGGATATCGAGCAGGTCACCGCCTGAAACCATAATCTGAAGAATGAAACAACGTCAATAATCGAAGGCATTTGATAATGAGAACATTTTACGATGAGATTTCCAAAATAGCCGGAAACGTCGTGACGGTCAAAGCCCAGGGTATCGGATATGATGAACTGGCCATTATTACCACGGCCCAGGGGCCTTCCCTGGCCCAGGTGATCCGTCTCGAAGACGACCAGGTCAGTCTCCAGATTTTCGCCGGTACCGAAGGCGTCTCGACCGGAGACAAGATTCGATTCCTCGGCCACTCGTTCAACGTGCCGTTTGGCGATTCGTTGCTCGGGCGGGTCTTCGACGGCTCCGGACGTCCGAGAGACGGTCGGCCCGAAGTGAAGGCTGAAACCGTGGAAACCGGCTCGCCGGCCGTCAATCCGATCAAGCGGAGAGTTCCGGATAAGATGATCCACACGCGGATCCCGATGATCGATATTTTCAATACGCTGGTCGGCTCGCAGAAACTGCCGATCTTTTCCGTCGCGGGCGAACCGTACAATGACGTGCTGGCGCGAGTCGGGATGCAGGCCGACGCGGAGATTATCATTCTCGGCGGCATGGGGTTGCGGCACGACGACTATCTGACGTTCCGCCATCGTTTCGACGAGGCCGGCGTGCTGGGTCGAACGATCATGTTCATCCATACCGCCGCCGACCCCGTTGTGGAATGTCTGCTGATCCCGGATTTGGCCCTGGCCGTGGGCGAGCAATACGCCTTGCAGGGCAAAAACGTCCTCGTGCTTTTAACGGATATGACCTCTTTTTCGGACGCCCTGAAAGAGATTGCCATCACGATGGAACAAGTCCCCTCGAACCGCGGGTATCCGGGCGACTTATACACCCAGTTAGCCCGGCGGTACGAAAAGGCGGTGGACTTCGACGGCGCCGGCTCGATGACCTTGCTGGCTTGCGTGACGATGCCGGGCGACGACGTGACCCACCCGGTTCCCGACAACACCGGTTATATCACCGAAGGCCAGCTTTATCTGCGGAACGGCCGGATTGAACCGTTCGGTTCGCTCTCACGTTTAAAACAGTTGGTCAACGGAGAAACAAGGGACGACCATCGGGTCATAATGAACGCTTGCATCCAGCTTTACGCCCAATCCGACGAAAGCCGGGAAAAACGGGAAATGGGCTTCGAGCTATCCGAATGGGATGAGCGGCTGCTTAAGTACGGCGACTTGTTCGAAGATCAGATTATGGACCTGACGCTCAACATCGAACTTTTCGACGCTCTGGATAAATGCTGGGAAATCCTCGCCGAGTGTTTTAAGCCGGAAGAGACGGGCATTCGCGATGCGATTGTCAAAAAACACTGGCCGAGCACGGAACCGCAGGAAAAAACCGAACCAAAGGCCGAAGCCGTCCCGGCGTAACGACGCATAGAAGACACATGGCTAAACGTAAGATAAAATTTACTCGAACCGAGCTTAAGCAACAGCGCGACGCCCTGGAGCGTTTCAAGCGGTATTTACCGACGCTCAAGCTCAAACAGCAGCAGGTGCAGTCGTCCATTGTGCAGGCGCGTCAAAAATTCCGTCAGAAGGAGCAAGCGGTCAAGACTACGGAAAGAACCATCTCCGCCTATGACGGCTTGTTCAATGACGTCGCGGGGATTAATTTGGCAAAGCTTTCGGCGCCCGATTCCGTCAACACCTCCACCCGCAGCATCGCGGGCGTCCATGTCCCTCGGTTCGAGAACATCGCCTTTCCCAAGGCTGATTTTAGCCTGTTTGCAACGGCGCCATGGGTGGATAAGGCGCTCGAAGACGTGAAAGAGCTGAATCAACAGAAAGCGGAGTTGGGTATTTTACAGGAATGTCTCGATCTGTTGCAGGCCGAGTTGAAGAAGGTCATGCAGCGCGTCAATCTTTTCGAGAAAGTGAAGATCCCGGATACGCTTGAAAACATCCGCCGGATTCGCATCGCCCTGGGCGATCAGATGACCGCCGGCGTGGCGAGGGCGAAAATCGCCAAGGCCAAATTAGAACAAAAAGCACACGGAAACTCCCTGGAGGCCGCCGTCGTATGATCGTGCCGATGTCCAAAATTTACATCGTTACACAAAACCATAATCGGGACCGGCTTTTGAATGCCCTCGGGCAATTAGGCGTCGTGCACGTCGAACCGGTCGATCCGGAAAAAGCCGTCGCCAAGGAGCTGACCGTTCGGGCGATCTCCACGCTGAACCACGGCCTGCAAATATTGCAGCCAATTGAACCTTCGGGTAATACACCCGACGTATCGGCCCTGGATGCGGCCAGGGAAGCCCTGTCGATTCAAAAGGCTATCGCAGATGAGGAAGATCACCTCAACTCGCTGCTACGTAAGGCCGACCAGCTCGCCCTCTGGGGGAACGTCGAACTCAAGCAGCTCGATCAGCTTCGTTCACTCGATATCGAAATCAAATTTTTCTCCGTCGCTCAAAAAGAACTGGCCGAGCTCGAAGCCGAATGTATCGAGATCATTGGCGAGCCGACGGGCCGGGATGTCGTGATTGCCGTCATCGATCGAGCGGGGCAATTCCAGGTCCCCGAAGGGGCCAGGGAAATCCCCTGGCCGACGACGGACCTGCCGACCCTTAAGAAAGAGGCCGCCGAGGTGGATGCGTCCCTTAAACGGCATCGCCAACGTCTGGCCGAGTTAGCTCACCTGGTCGAAGCGATCCGGCAACAACACAAACAATATCAGGTCGAGGCGGAGGTCTGCGTCGTGCAGAACAGCGGCCTTTCGAGCGAGGCACTCTTTGCCCTTCAAGGTTGGGTCCCTTCGAGTAAGGCCGATTCGCTGTCGGATAGCCTGGCCGAACGGGACATTACCGCCGCGGTGGAGGTGATGCCCGTCGAGGAGGAAGAGCAGCCGCCGACGCTGATCGAATACCCTCGCTGGGCCAGGCCCATTAAGGCGCTGTTCGATATGCTCGGTACGCTGCCCGGCTACAAGGAATACGACATATCGCCTTTCTTTATGATCGCGTTGCCGCTTTTTGCCGCGATGCTCATCGGCGACGCCGGCTACGGCGCGATCCTGGCGGGGGCGGGTTTCGCCTTCTACAAAAAGATCGTCAAAGCCGCCGGCAAACCGTCCGCCCATCTGCTGATCATTTTCGGTCTGGCGACGATGCTCTGGGGCATCCTGACGGCCAACTACTTCGGCATCACACCTCAATCGTTCATTAGCATCGGACGCGAGGGAATCGCCAATGCGATGCTGGCGATCGCGCCGCTTTGGCGCTCGGACGGCGAGGAAGCCCGCGCCCTCATCATGAAAATATCGCTGGTCATCGGCTGCGTCCATCTGATTACCGCGCACCTGCACACCGCCGTCAAATTGTTCCCCGATTCCAGGGCTTATGCGGAAATTGCCTGGTCGGTGATCCTGGCCGATATGCTCGTTCTTATATGGCATCTCATGTTCATCGGTGTGGATCAAATGCCGGCGTGGATCGCGTATGTCTTGTTGATCGGCTTTGTCGCAGCGAGTTGGTTTACGGCACCCGCCAGGAATCCAATTAAACGATTTTTGATCGGCCTGGCCTCATCGATTTTACCTCTGCTGAGCACGTTTAGCGATATTATGAGTTATATCCGCTTGTTCGCGGTGGGATTGGCCAGTTACTACATCGCCGCGGCGTTCAACGGCTTAGGCGCAAAAGTGGCCGGCTCGGCCACGTGGATCGGCGGCGCTCCCATTGTCATCTTCGGCCACGCCCTCAATATCGGCCTGGCGGCCATTGCCATTTTCGCACACGGCGTGCGATTGAATATGCTGGAATTTTCAAATAACGTTGGAGTTAAATGGGCCGGCTATGCGTATCGGCCTTTCACGAAAGACAAAAAGATTTCTATCGGAGAAAATGAATCATGACAGGTATGGAATTCGCGGGACAAATGTCAATGGGACTGGTTTTGATCGGCGCTACAATGGGCAGCGCCCTCGGCATCGGCGCAGCGGCCAAAGCCGCCGCGGGGGCGTGGGCCAAGGAAGCCAAAGCCGGAAAACCTTTGAATTTCGCCTATATCATTCTCACCGGCATGCCCTTGTCGCAAACCATCTACGGATTTATCCTCATGCTGGTCGGCCTCTCGCCCCTGGTGATCGGTGACAATCCGCTCACGAGCACGCATCCGGGCACCCTGTTAGGTATCGGCATCGCCGGCGGCATCGCGGAGTTGACCAGTGCATGGATACAGGGCCTGATCGGCGCGGCCGGCTGTCGCTCGATCTCCGAAGGACAGGGCAAGGGATTGGTCTTTATCATCATCTCAATGGGTATCGTCGAGACCGTCGGTCTGTTCGGCTTCGTCTTCCTCCTGCTCGTCCTGCCGGGATAATGATTACAAACGAACCGGAGTCTGCTGTGTACCCGATTTCTTCCGTACACAGCAGCCTCCGGCATAAATATCACAACCCACTCCCACCTTAATACCCGGTTTTTTCCTGCATATGAAGTCTTTTTATAGAAGGTCGCCATCATTTGACGAAAGGGAATGGAACGCATAAATCTTGTCCCGAACGAGTAACTTTCATCGCACGTGGCCAGATGTCTCGGCTGCGCTCGACATGACAAACGCGACGGTGTCATTTCGACCGAAGTTCGCCGAGGGCGGACGTAGCGGAGAAATCCGGCTTGCGAACAACGAACGATTATCAACTTTTAGACAATTCTCACGAAAAGACTCAATATGACAGATTCTCTTCCATTCAGTACAATACCATCATGCCAAGCCGTAGAACCTATTACGTCTATATCATGACCAATCAATCGCGCACACTCTACATCGGCGTCACAAACAACATCAAAAAGAGAGTGTATCAACACAAATCGGGACTTGTCGAAGGCTTCACTCATCGCTATAAAATCGACATGCTCGTCTATGTCGAATCCTTCACTGATGTGCATTCAGCAATCGCACGCGAAAAGCAAATCAAACATTGGCGAAGAGAGAAGAAACGCCAATTGATTGCCCGTGAGAATCCCGACTGGCGAGACCTCAGTGACGGCTGGTATGATAACATTCGCACATGAGCCAGATGTCTCGACTGCGCTCGACATGACAAATGCAACCGTGTCATTTCGACCGGAAGTCCACAGAAAGTGGACTGGAACGGAGAAATCTGGTTACGAGAAAGATGTTTTGACCGTCACCAGATGTCTCGACTCCGCTTCGCTGCGCTCTCCGTAGGGAGTCTTAAGGACGACATGACACATGCAAGTTGATCGTCCTCCGGTTCATTTTCTTCGTGACACAAGCCGCCAAGTGGCTTAGGGGCTCGACATGACAAACGCGACCGTGTCATTTCGACTGGAAGTCCACTAAAAGTGGACTGGAACGGAGAAATCTGGTTACGGAAGAAAAGCCTGTCACGTTCGTCGCCAGATGTCTCGACTGCGCTCGACATGACAGAAGGCGTGACTAAGAGTTTTTGATATCAGCGGCGCTCATTTAGGGATACATGCCGGGTTCTCCGGATTCAGGTCGCAATCGATGAGCCAGTGAGACGCCATCAGTGCAAAATCGGAGAAATCTACTTTGCAATCGTCATTCAAGTCGCCGATAAGCACGTTATGTCAGTGCTTTCTTAAGGCCAGGCTATGGCTATGCCCAGCAGCTATCTCCACAAAATCGTTGCCTTCAGGAGGTGTTGCCATCCCCAATAAGTTACGACCCCAACCAACAATAGAGCCGTCAGACTTTAACGCTAAACTGTGAAACATTCCTGCGGCTATAGCTACAAAGTCGTTGCCGACCGGAGGTGTCGCCTGACCATCGCGATTGTCCCCCCAACCCACGATAGAACCGTCGGATTTTAAAGCCAGACTATGGCTACCGCCGGCGGCGATAGCCTTGAAGTCGTTGCCATCGGGAGGCGTTGCCTGACCAAAATAGTTATCCCCCCACCCGACGAGTGAGTCATCGGACTTTAGAGCAAGACCGTGGCGTGTTCCCGCAGCTATCTCGACATAATTGTTGCCGGCAGGAGGTGTCGCCTGCCCATAAGTCTTGTCTCCCCAGGCGACGATGGAGCCGTCGGATTTCAATGCTAGACTATAACTACCCCCTGCAGCTATGGCTACAAAGTCATTACCAGTAGGAGGAAAAAGCCCGCTAATTCCGGGTGCGCTCCATGCGACAAGTGAGCCATTGGACTTTAGAGCAAGACAATGGCCCTCAAGCAACATCTTTTTTTTCACAACCCCACCGGCGGCTATGGCCATAAAGTTATTGCCGTCAGGAGGTCCGATACACCCCCTACCCCAGCCGACGAGGGAGCCGTCGGATTTCAACGCCAGGCTATGACCATCTCCCGCGGCGATAGCTACAAAGTCATTCCCATCGGGTGGTGTAACCTCACCGTATTTGTTGATACCCCAGCCGACGATAGAGCCTGCAATGACAGGTTCCATATAAAAACAGCAAACAACGATCAATCCCGCCATGGATACCGTTGCCGGACGCATGAATCTCGACATAGTGCACCTCTCAGGTTGAATCTCAAGACTATTGTATCAAATGAGAAGGGCTTCTGCAATGAGGTTTTTCTTCATTTGAATTTGCAATGCCCTGGCTGGTTCGTATTTTCGAATCCTACCGGGCTTGTTGGGATTACGGAAGAACACGATTGACCTTTCGTGTTGAATCGAGGCGCCGATTTTGGTATAAATAAGTTTACGGCGTGAAGGAGTATCGATTCAGACTTTATTTGGATGGGAAATCCTGATTGAGGAGAATACGATGAAGGGGAAAATGGTTCTCATTTCACTTGTTTTGTTGCTGGGTTTCGTTCATGCGGCCGGGGCGTCGCCGGATGAGATCGGCAACCTGGCGCTGTGGCTGGACGCCGGCGACGTTGACGGGGATGGTCATACTAATGATAATCCCGCCTATGGCGCCGATGTGACCGTTTGGGCGGATAAGTCCAGCGTCGGCAATAATGCGTCGGGCGGCGCCGCTCCAGGTTACTACCCAAACGCCATTAACGGTAAGGCCGCGGTGCGTTTTCGACCTAACGAGTATCTGGTGGGGCGATACGGATTTGGAGTGAATATTACGGCGACTGTTTTTATTGTGGGTGTTTTATATTCGGAAGCGGACGATTCCCCCGTTGCACTCTTTTCCACACAACCGAAAGGGGGCACGGACAGCGCCCGAAGAGGTTTGTGCGTCTCTGTCGTGAAAGAAAGCGCCGTGATTCAAACGGACCGCGGGATGACGTTCCCGGACAATCCGGTTGGGCTGGCGAAGCCCTTTCTTGTCGTCGATGTCGATACGGGAAATGCGGACCGTCACGCTTTTAATATCGCACGATTTACGGATGGCGGCATGAATGCCTTTCATGGCGACATTGCGGAAATCATCGTTTACGGCCGCGAGTTAACGACATCGGAAAAGAACGACGTTGCACGTTACCTGACGCAAAAGTATGGCCTGGACCGCGCCGATATTCCGGACCGGCCGACCATGACGCTCAAGGGGCTGGATGGATTGTTGGAACAATGGCTGGCCGGTGACTGCTTCGCGGAGAATTGCTGGTGTGATGGAGCCGACCTTGATTACAGCGGTAATGTTGACTCTATTGATTTAGCACTCTTCGAGCAAAGTGACTCGATGCCGCGAAATGCTTACTATGTGGCCCCTGACGGCCGGGATAGCAATCCCGGCACGGAGCGGCTGCCCTGGCGGACGATACAAAAAGCCGCGGACACGGCGACCGCGGGCAAAACCGTTTATATCAAAGAAGGCACGTACAATGAAAGAATCTGGGTGCAGAATTCCGGGATGCCCGGCAACTTCATCACCTTTACCGCCTATCCGGGCCATATCGTGACGATTGACGGTGCGAGTGAGCAATTTGACTGGTATGCATTATTTAACGTGAGAGACAAGAGCTATATCAAGGTGTCCGGCCTAAGGGTGATCAACTCTCCCTACTGGGGAATCTATGTGGGAGGAAATTCGAATCACGTCATCATCGAGAAAAACTATACGTACAACACCGCTTCGTCCGGGATTGCCGCCTGGCGCGGATCAGGGGGAATGAGTAGAGACATCATCATTAGCGGCAATGAGATCGAGCTGGCCGTCAATGGCAAACAGCAGGAATGCCTGTCACTGAGTGGGATCGACCGGTTTGAAGTCAGATATAATTACGTTCACCACGGACATCTTGCCGATACCCCGGGAGGCGAGGGGATCGATGCGAAGGACGGCTGTACGAACGGGAAGGTCTATAAGAATTGCGTGTATCGCACCTATAACAAACTCGGTATTTACGTCGATGCCTGGGATGAAGACAGCTCGAACATCGAGGTTTTCGACAATATCGTACACGATTGCCAGATGGGTTTTGCCGTGGCCTCGGAAGCCGGCGGCGTGCTTGA
This sequence comes from uncultured Pirellulales bacterium, assembly GCA_964476475.1. Classification (GTDB taxonomy): domain Bacteria; phylum Planctomycetota; class Phycisphaerae; order Sedimentisphaerales; family Anaerobacaceae; genus JAFGTG01. Next base: position 16,725 of record CAYZAT010000003.1, on the reverse strand, counting down.
AAACATCGCGTTTTACAACAATCTCGCTTACAATAATGATACGTGGGGAATTCGTGTTAATGTCTGGCACGATGAATCGATATTAAAGCACGGCAAAGTCATCAATAACACGTTTTATAACAACAATAGAGGCGGTATAGATATTGGGGATGAGAAATTTGAGAATCTTGTCGTAAGAAATAATATATGCAGCCAAAACGAGCGGGCTCAATTAAGAGATACTTCCGAACAAAAGCACAGGAATCAGCAAACCCAGATTCATGTGGACAATAATTTGATTGATGGTTTTAGGGGTTCGTGGTGTGAAATTTATGGTGTTCGAGCTGCCGTCGGCGATCCCCGTTTCGTGAATCCTCTATTGGGGGATTTTCATCTCAAGCCCAATTCACCGGCGATAGACAGGGGTTCGCCTATTGGGGCGCCCCGTCACGATTTTGAAGGGGATCCGCGTCCCGCCGGCTCGGGATACGACATAGGGATTGACGAATACTGTCAGTAGAAACGAGCCACGGACCAAGACCGGGGCGACAAGCGTTTGTCGTGACGCCGTAAGGCGTTATACGGGGGAGATTATGGGGAAACTGTAAGCGGATATGCCCTTACCTGCCGCGAGCACGGTGGGCGGGCACACTCCGAACGGGGATCGATGCGTTTATTTACTCATACTGACTGATCCTTGTTGTCATCCCTGCGAAAGCAGGGATCCAGGAACGTGACGTACAAAGTGGATTACCGCTTTCGCGGGAATGACAAATCGTTCTATTTTCTTACCTATGAACGACTTGCTTCATTATTCGATCTATAAACGGGCAGTTTGAGTTGTTTAGAATTCGGGATTCAGAGTTCTTTCAGGATGGTTTCGAGGTAATGCGGGATAGTGCTTTGAAGTTCTTCGGATAATCCTTGGCCGTGGTCGATTTGCCTGGGCTCGATGCCGAAAATAACAATGTCGTCCGGGCATTCGCCCATATCGGTGGAGAGTTTGAGTACTTCGAGTAAATCGCCCTCGTGTGCGGAATAGCGCGTCTTGATCTTTTTCGAGACGACTTCTTCGGGAGTGAATCGGCGCATTTTGCCCGGGGCCTCGCCCATGAGGGCGCAATCGACGAAAACGACTTTTTCCCGGCCCGTGATGGCGTGCATGATCGTCAGGCCGCCCGTACCGAGATCGAGGACCTCAATATCCGGATGATCGGTCAGACGTTGTGAAAGCTCCGAAGCCAGACGTATGCCGATCCCTTCATCCCGCATGAGGGGATTGCCAAGGCAGATGACGAGTGTCGGCTTCATAGGGGGATCATTATTGGTTCATTAGGAATATATGCTCTGTCATTGCGAGCCGCAGAGTGGTTCACGGCTCGCAATGACATTCATCGTTTTGTTATACAAACTCGACGTTCAGGTAATGGGTCGAGCAGGAAATGCACGGATCGTACGAACGAACGAGCATTTCCAGAAGCAACGTAATTTCTTCCTGTGGCCGGTCGATGATCTGCGGGGCGAACGCCTCGAAGTCCTTCTGGATATTCGCGTGGTTCTGCCCGGTCGGGATGCAGATGTTCGCCCTGGTGCACATGCCCTTATCATCGAAGGCGTAACGGTGGAAGAGAATGCCTCGCGGGGCCTCGACACTTCCGACGCCCTCGCCGGCCTTCGGCTCGACCTTGACGGGTTCCGGCTTGATCCCGGCCGTCAGCAACTCGTCGAGGAGTTGCAAGCCGTGCTCGATGACCTGAACGCACTCCACGACCTGAGCGATGTTGTTCAAGTACGGATTGCAGGCGCCCTTTTTCAGGCCGAATGATGTGGCGATTTCAGCCGCCAGGGGCATCAGCTTATCCGCGTTTACGTTGAAACGCGCCAACGCGCCCACGGCGTAGGAATCGCGATGCCATTTGGTCCACTTGGCCGTCGATTGCGGCACGACGTACTCGTTCGCAACGCGTTCGAACTCCTGGACCGGCACGATTTCATCCGTGTCCGTACTGGCGATGTCGCCGTGGTAGAAGGTGTAGTAATCCGGCCCGGTCAAGGCGATATACTCCGTTTCGCGGTCGAAGTCCGGCAGCTTGTCGGCCAGGCTGAGAAGGACCTCGGCAAGGGTTTTCAAGTCCGGGACGGCGTTTTCCATCATGGTCTTCAACTCGCGGAGCTTTTCCTCCGTCGGGAGCATCGAAAAACCGCCCGGCTTCAACGTGACCGGGTGCGTCATCCGACCGCCGATGATCTCCATCCACGTATTGCCCAGGCGATGCAGGCGAATGATGGTTTTGACCACGTCGGGATGCGAGGCGACCAGCGGAATCACGGACTTCTGACCTAAAAGATCGGGGGCCACAAGATAACCCACATGGAGAATGTGACTTTCCATCTGCTCGCCGTAATGACATAGAATCCGCAGCTTATCGGTTTGTTTCGAGACCTTGATGCCCATCGCATCTTCCACGCCCTTAATGGACGCCAGGGAATGAGTGACCGAGCAAATGCCGCAAATCCGGCTGACGATGGTCTGGATGTCCTCGAAGCTTCGTCCGCGGACCATGGCCTCGAAGAACCGAGGCGCCTCCGGGACCTGCCATTCAACTTTTTCGACTTTGCCGTCACTGGCGCGGAGCCGGATATTGCCGTGCCCCTCGACGCGGGTGACGTGATGTACGCTGATATCAACTGTTTTGGCCATTACTGCTCCTGTTTATTTCCAAAAAGCACTAACTTACCGTTGAGGTCGTCGATGGTTTTGCCGTATTGGTCCATGACGTCCTTGGCGGCATTGACATTCGGGTTATCGACAAGGCCGCGGCATCCAAAGCACCACGTGCCGTTAGACGGGCATTTCGCCCCGCAGCCGGCCCGCGTAATCGGGCCGAGACATATCTCGCCGTACTCGAAACGACAGACGTTTTCTTTCATCTTGCACTCAACGCAAACGGAATACTCAGGAATCTTGGGTACCTTCCCCATCGCCAGACACCTGATGATGGTGGCGAATTCCTCTGCGTTGATCGGGCAGCCGTGGACATTGTAGTCCACTTTGACGACCTCGCCGACGCTCTTGGTCGGATAGGTATTCAAATGCGGCCGGCGGGCGTCGTTTCCATAGACGCATTCTTTCACGTCATCCATATCGAAAATATTCTTGATCTTATTGACGCCGCCGATGGTCGCGCAGGCGCCGAGGGCAATGAGAATTTTGGCCTTGGCGCGGATCTCTTTGACCCGTTTTTCATCCTCACGTCGTGTGATCGATCCCTCGATGATGGCGACATCGTAGTCTTCGCTTTGATCGGACATCGCTTCGCGCCACACCACCGGTTCGACGAGTGAGAGCAGATCGAGGATTTCCTCTTCCATATTGTAGATTTGCAACTGGCAACCTTCGCAACATGCAAAATCAAAAACAGCCGTTTTAAGTTTAGCCATTAGAGTGCCTCCTCTGTATCATTGATGTCGGAGAATTTGAACACGGGCCCGTCCTGGCAAACGTAAATATTATTGATCTGGCAGTGCCCGCATTTGCCGACGCCGCACTTCATGTGCCGTTCCAGGGACAGGTAGATTTGATCCGCCCGCAGTTTGAATTTGAACAGCTCGGTAATCACGAATTTATACATGATCGGCGGGCCGCAGATGATGGCCGTGGTGCGGTTTTCATCGATTTTCACTAAGGGCATCAACGTCGTAATCACGCCTTCCGGCCCGGACCAGGTCTCGTCGCGATGATCGACGGTCTCGAGCAGGGTGACGTTTTGGGTCGTGCGCCATTTATCGAGTTCCTCGGCGAAAAGCCGCTCGCGCGGCGTTTTGGCCCCGAACAGAATCATGACGCGCCCGTAGTCATCCCGGTTATCCAACACGTACTGGATCGCCGAACGCACGGGGACCAGGCCGATGCCGCCGCAGATGAACAGGAGGTCCTGACCTTTCATGGCCTCGTCCACCGGGAAGGTCGTGCCGAACGGGCCGCGGATGAACACCTTCTCGCCTGCACTCAAACGGTGCATGGCGGCGGAGACATTGCCGACGTTTCGGACCACCATTTCGAACGATTCCTTTCGCGTGGGCGAAGAAGAAATGGAAATCGGCGCTTCTCCGATACCGGGAATCGATATTTCTGCGAATTGCCCGGGCATGTGCCCGAATTCCTTACCCGAATCCAGCCGGAACGAGAAAAAATGCTCCAGCGCGGTCATGGGTTCCACTTTATCTACCGTGGCCGCTTCGGGCAGGTAGATATCTACGTTACTTTTACATGTTTGCATCTGAGTTATGTCCTCTCATGCACAAGACTGTTAAAGACTTCCACGGGATTGGCGATATTGGCCGTACAGGCTGTGATGCATCGCCCACAGCCGACACAGGCGATTTCCCCAATTTTCTCCGGTATATATTTTCCCTTGCGATAGTAGCGGTGCCGATAGCGGTCCGCGCGATTGCGGCGGAAATTATGCCCGCCCGCCACGGCGGCAAAGTCGCTCAGCAGGCAGCCGTCCCAAACCCGGCGACGTTCGCCTTTTTCCAGGCTCCAATCGACCTCGTCCTGCACGTCGAAGCAGTAGCACGTCGGACACACCAGGTTGCACGAGCCGCATGAATAGCAGCGCTCGGCCTTCTCTTCCCAAACCGGATGGTCGTAGGATCGACCCAGCAGTTCGGGCAGAATGTCGGGCCGAACGTCCAGCTTATGTTTCTGGAGCAGCTCGGTATTGTCCGCCCACACCAGCTTTCTGAGCTTGAGGCTGATATCGTCGGCCTCCGGTGCGTTTTTGAGGCTCGCGGCCAGCGCTTCGCCTTTCGGGGTCTGGATATCCACCAGATATGCGTCTTCGATCTTTGTGATCAAAATATCGAAGCCTTCTTTAATCGTGGCCGTGCCCATGCACCCGGCAAAGACGTCCGCCGAGGGCGTTTGTACGTCGCAGACCACAACGGTCGCCTGCTCCCGGCGTTTCATGTAGTGGGCGTCGTACTGGCCGTCGGCGAAGAGCTTGTCGGTTTGCAGAATCGCGACCATGTCGTACGGGTGGACGCCGAATACGACGAACGGATCCTCCTCGAAGACGCTCTCAAACCCTTTATCACGGTCGAATTTGAGCAGCGTTTCACATTGCGGCTGGAAGTATTTCTTCGGCGGAAGGATGGTCACGTCGTAATCCAGACGCAGGTCGGCGGCCCTGGCCAGCGGGGCGAAAGCAAAACGATCTTCTTTTGCCTGTACGCCGTACACGCGCTGCTTCTGAATGCACGCTTCAACCCACTTGTCCAACGCGGCCTTGTCCAGTTTCTTAATTGACATTCACGTTACCTCTCTGTTCAAAGTTCAAACTGTTCTAAAAAAGATTTTCTCAAATAATCGATGCCTAACCTTCAATTTTGCAAAACGTTACTTCTACTCTATATAACAACAAATCCTCTGGCTTGTTCCGAATCAAATCCTTCAAAAAGGCTGAAACGAATAAAGAATTCCTGGAAACCTGTGTCCTGTTTAGTATCGATCATACCAACAGAGCATCTCGCGGAGGATGTCGCGGCGACTGACGATGCCAATGACCTTGGTTCCCTTAAGGATGGGAACGCGGCGGAGGTGATGCTTCGAGAACGATTGGACCATTTCCGATAATTCCGCATCCGGACCAAAGGATTTGAGATCCGTGGTCATCACTTCCTCTACTTTCGTGTTTCGGGCATTTCCGTCTAAGGTCACGTTCACAAGGTCGATTTCGCTTACGATGCCTAAAATGTTGTTATCATCATCGACAACAGGCAGGGCGCTGATGTGCCAGCGGAGGAGCAGGGCGATGACGTCCGTCAAAACCATGTCCTTTGGGGCCGTGACGACGTTTGTTGTCATGATATCGGCTGCTTTACTTGTCTTCATACCAACTTTTTTCTCAACAACACTACATAATACTGGATTCATGTACGTCAGGTTCGCCGCAATTATGCCACTGATAGCGAAGGGATGCAAGCGTTTATTTTGAAGATTTCAAATATTCGTTCTGTTGAACGTATGTCTATGATTTTACCCGGCATACGGGAAATACCGGGCAGGATGGAAAGATAATCGCGTATTGGGGCATCAATTCTGCTTCGGATCGAGTTGTCTGCCGTATCGGGCCCAGAGTCTCCGTGCGACCCGAACGCTGTCTCCGCGTGTTAAAATAGGGAATCTCTCCTTTTGGTCCGACCAGTCGGCCATCCAGGTCCTCAGTTTCGTATCGAAAGCCTTGTTGTCGAAAGGTTTGTCTTCCTTAAGCGATTGAGCCCGTTCGTCCAGAAACCATTCCCATCGCTTCAGATAGTAGCCGGTAAACATGCCGGACCACTCTTTTCGCGCATAATCGTCGATCATAGGGCCTTGCCCCCAGAGCGTTAGTACGCGCCGCGCGTTCCATTCGAAACGGTCTCGCTCGGCGCCGGTCATACCCCAACGCCTGGCATCTTCCAGGCAACGGCCAAGCAGGAATTCCTCGCGTGTGCCGGTTAGCCTGTCCAAATCGCGAATGAGTTTCAGAAAACGCCGCGAAGCCTTTTTAAACGCCTGTAGATCTTTCGCTTTGTATGCATCGACGACATTGCGATGCAGTGTCGCCGCGTGGTTGCTCAACACCTGACGCGCCAGGTTGACCAGGTCGAACCGGTACGTGTCGGCCGTGCCCAGGTTTGGGGATGCCTTGAGCAGAGCCTCCCACGCCCTGGCTAAATCGCTGTTGCTATAAGGTACGTCCCGGGCCGGATCGAGCGTTGGCGTCGAAGTGATGACGGAGCGCGTGCGAAACGGGGCTGTGTAAACGGTGTCCTCCAGGATTCGCCAGGCTCGATACGCTTGATCATCGGGCTGGCCGTAACGGTTGTGGGCGTAGTCGCGGATCCATTCGTCCAGATCGACCGGTTTATTTCTCCAGGCCGTCTCGTACATCAGATCATAGACGACCGTATTATCACCGAGTCCCTCATTAACAAAGCCCAAACCGAACAATTGACCGCCTTTCGCGTCGTTCCTGATAGCGTGAGGATCCTGATTGATCTTGGGTAGCGCCCCGCCTAAGAACGGCGTGCAGCCGAAATTCTGGATGTTGCACCACACCCACGGCTTCCCGAAGAAGGCCTCGGTCTCGCTCCACATCGGGCGGCTTTCGCAGAACAAGTCCAGCACGAGCATCTGGTCGTCGCGGACGGCCCCGAGAAACGCCTGGATTCGCGGCTGCGTCCAGAAAGCACGCTGGTACGAGAACGTCCAGCCCTGAAGCACCCACACGGCGTGAGGATCGGTCCCGGCCATGCCGTTATAAATCGCACGGCTCAGATCGGTCAGGTCTTTCAACTCGCCGCTGGGCGGGGTCATTTCGATGAACGTATCGGCTGCGTACAGGTGATCGGTGCCGAAGCGTCTGGTTTGCTCCTCCATGAAAAGCTTGGCGATCTCTGCAAAGAGCGGATCGAGCGGATCGAGCAGATGCGTTTGCCATTCGATCCATTTGATGCGATACAGCTTTGCATCCCGGTGTTTCTCTGCGATGGCGCCGGGCACGTGGCCCGTGAAGCCCTGCAAAACGGGCGTCATGCCGAGTTCGCGCTGACGAGTGAGTATCTTCTTTTCGAGGTCTTCATGGCTCTCGATCCAGCTTTGCGGCAGCGGCCCGCCCCAGCCGTCCAAACAGCCCATCCACTGAAACGGCAGATAGGGCGGCCCGGCGAAAAACTCTTTCATTTGCTCATCGCTCATCCCCAGCCCTTTGCATACCGCCTGCCACACGGCTTCCTGACCCGTCACCGACAACGGCGCGTTGATCCCGTTCAGGGCCATCCAGTCGATGAGCTTTTCCCACTGGTCCCAGTCATACCACGGTAATGAGTAGCCGAAGCAACAATAGTTCAGGAAATAGCGGTATTTCGCCCAACTGGTCCGGCGTACCTTTGGTTGTACGTCCGGCAGCGTTTGGGGCATGTTAAGCTGGCTACCGTTCCATGAAACGTGACAATGGCAATAATGCTTGAGATACCAGTTGAGCCCCATCGCCATGGCGACGCCGTTGTTGCCGCGAATCACAACCTTGCCGTTCTTGCTTTCGATCTCGAAGACGTCCCGGCCTTGTATCGGTGCCATCGCCTCAAAGGCAAAGCGATCGACATAGCCCGGCAATAATCGCTTGAGTAGCCGGCTTGCCGAAGCGGTCGCCTGGTCCAAAGGGCGGTAATTGACCTCGGCCGCATCGAGGCGCTTGAGGTGTTCCTTCAGACGAACGGCAAACTCATCATAGCTTCGATTTTTTCGATATGACCAAAGCACTTCAATCAGCGCCAGCGCACGTGGATAGGTCATATACTCGCGATGCCTCTGGTTATCGATATATTCGCCCCAGAGCTGGCCCTGGCCGCCGAGGATGTGACGGGCTTGCTCGTCGGTCAGCTCCGCCGGAACCGGCTCAAAGGAGTAGGTCTTTTCAACGGTAATATTGCCGCCGATAGCCAGTGGTTCGTTTTCCTTCGGACCTTGGTAATAGTCGAAGTAGGTATGCGACGTGGGGGCCATGACCACATCGTGCCCGGCCTGGGCGGCGGTAATGCCCCCGGCCTGCCCCCGCCAGCTCATCACCGTGGCGCCCGGCGCAAGACCGCCCTGAATGATCTCGTCCCACCCGAGAAGTCGCCGGCCATGCCGGGTGAGGAATTCATCCATCTGCTTGATAAACCAGCTATGCAGCTCGGCCTCGTCTTTGGCGCCCAACTCTTTCTTCAATAACTGCATTTCCTCGCATTTTGCCCAATGGCTCGTATTTGCTTCATCCCCGCCGATGTGAATATACTTGCTGGGAAACAATTCCATAATTTCCGTCAACACGTCTTGCATGAAAGCCACGGTCTCCGGCCGCGGCGCCAGCACTCTCTCGTTGGCCCACCATCGCTTCTCCGGCTCGAGGGCGCGAAGCTTGTCCGGATATAAACCGATTTGAGGATAGGAAACGATTGCCGCGCCGGTATGGGCGGGCATCTCGATTTCGGGCACAATCGTTACATAACGTTCCTTGGCGTATCGAACCAGGTGCCGAATCTCGTCCTGTGTGTAAAATCCATCGACTTTCTTGTCCGAACCTCTGTGGCGTACAGTGGTCCAATCCATCCGTGATCCGATTTGGGTGAGCTTCGGATACTTCTTGATTTCGATCCGCCAGCCCTGGTCGTCGGTAAAGTGAACCTGGAGACGGTTGAACTTGTGGAGGACCATCAAATCGATATAGCGCTCGAAATCCTTCACGGGGATGAAATGCCTGGCCGGATCGATCAATAGTCCGCGCCATTGGAACCGCGGCGTGTCGATAATATGCACGCAAGGCACGGACCATTGGACGTCTTCGACCTCTCGTTGAGCGAAAATCATCGGCGGTAATAACTGGCGCAGCGTCTGAATGCCGTAAAACAATCCTGCTCCTTTAGCCGCCCGAAGCTTAATAGCCTGTTCGGTCACGTCAAGCTCGTATCCTTCGTTGCCCAGCTTATCTTCCAGTGATGAGACGATATCCAGTTGAATGCTATTGAGCGCGCGCTTGCCCGGCTTCAACCGGTATCCCATCGCCGGCGCGAGGGCCTCGATAAGTTTGGCCGCTTCGATGGCGGCCTGGCCTTCCGCAATGACGTGCGTGGACGGCTCGATGGTAAATACCCCGGCGCGTTCTTCGATAGAAACCGGCATCGGTACGACGTCCACCGCCCCGGCGATAGAACTCAGACTCACGGTCAACGCTACGATGTGTGGTAGGATTCGATTCATAAGATACCTCCCGTTCGATTTAATCCATTAAACGATTGTATTAGGATATCAAGAAATCAGCAGACCGGAAAGGGGATATCAGGAAAAATCCGGAGTTCAGGAGGAAACCTCGTGTCACCGAATGCTGTTGCACGATTCGGATCGAGCGTTTACAATGGCGAGACTTCCGCTAAGTTGAAGGTTAGGCTTGTATTTTTTTCGAAAGTTGGTTTTACGATGTTCTTTGAAGTAGCCGGGCTAAAATTTCGTAATCCGTTTATCGTCGCCTCCGGCCCCGCGACGAAGCATATCTCGCAGCTCATTGAGGCCGAACGGTGCGGCTGGGGCGGCGCCAGCCTCAAGCTCGCCATCGAGCCGGCCCCGTACATCAATCTGAACCCCAGGTACCGATGGTGGGACGAGGAGCACTACCTGGCCTTCTCCGCCGAGACCCGGCTGACCCCCGACGAAGCCCTCCGGCTCACCGAGCAGGGCAGGGAGCAGACCAAAGAGCTGATCATCCTGGCGAATATCACCTATACCGGCCGAAAGGGCATGGACGGCTGGCTGGAGATGGCGAAACAATTCGTTGATGCGGGCGCGCATGCCCTGGAGCTGAACATGTGTTGCCCGAACATGTCGTTCAATTTGAAGGTCTCGGGCGAGCGGGATCGCACCGCCCAATCCGGCGCCAGTCTCGGCCAGAACGCGGAGGTCGTGGGCATGGCGACGAAGATCATCGCCGACGCCGTGGACGTGCCCGTCTTCGTCAAGCTCACACCCGAAGGCGGCGGGATCGCCGAGGTCGCCCAGGCCTGTTTCGAGAGCGGAGCCGCGGTGGTCGGCACGACCGCCAACCGCCTGGCGATTCCCGAGTTTGACATCCACAATCCCAAACGCGGCCCGTTCCGCTTCCAGGACCAGCCGTCGATGGCGTGCTTTTCCGGCGGATGGCTAAAGCCGCTGGCGCTTCGCGACGTTTTCGAGATTCGTAAGAAAGTCGGCCCGGTACCCTGCGTTCTCGGCACCGGGGGCGTCCGCAATCACACCGATGCGATCCAGATGATGATGTGCGGCGCGGACATGATCGGCATTTGCACCGAGGTCATGCTCCGCGGCTTCGCGTTCCTTCCGGCTGTCCTCAGGAATATCGAGAAGTTCATGGCCCGCCACGGCTACGACTCGTATCGTAATTTCCGAGATATAATGGTCCAGTCCATCACCCCGGCCGATCATCTCTCGATTCGGGATGTCTATGCCTACGTTGAGCCGGAGTTATGCGACGGCTGCGGCCGATGCAAACGGATCGGCCATTGTTACGCCATCACTTTGAAAGACCAAAAAGCCGGCGTGGACCCGGATCAATGCACCGGCTGCTCCACCTGCCAGGACCTCTGTCACGCCCGAGCGATTTCCTTCGTTCGCAGATAGTCTCAATACGATTCTCTCCAACCATGTGACAATCAAAGAAAGACTCCACACGTCTCGATGTCGATGTTCAATTTGTATGCGCCGCCGGGGCAATGAGTGCAATCTCAATGAGAATTTGATATAATAGAGTGTCGATGAAACTTTTTTCTTGGAGGACGAACAAATGAGAACGACCGTCATCACACTCATGACCATGATCCTGCTGGGCTTATCCGGTTTCGCCGAAGCGGACGATATCTATACCTGGACCGGTGCGATTAGCGACGACTGGATGACTCCCGGCAACTGGGATGTTGGGACGGTTCCCTCGAATGGAGCGTTAGGAGGCGACGCGGACGTTTTCATAGGGAGTACGACGCCGTTGACGTGGCCGGTCCTTGATTCGGGCGATATCCCGCCTGAGATCGACGACCTCTGGATTGCCAATGGGGACGGTCTGAGCGGCGAGCTGACCGTTAAAGGCGGTGTGACTCTGCTGTGTGGAGATGATATCAAGATCGGTTACGAACCGGGCAGTGTCTCTGCAAAGTTTACAATTGAGGGGGCCGGAACGACGGTGGCCACGATAAAATCGCTCGAACTCGGTGCCGCCGGCGAGGTCGCCCTCGATGTGAACGGCGGCAAGCTGGAAGTCGGCGTTGTCGATAAGCCCAAGTGGAATATGATCGTCGCCGAGGGCGCCGAGTCCAACGTCACCATCACCATTCGCAACGGCGGTTTGATCGAGCATCATGGCGACGTCGCCCAAGACGAGCGCGGCGGCCTGATCATCGGCGAGGGCAAGGCGTTGATTGATATTGGATCAGATAACGGGTCCGGCGGTGGAACGTTGAAACTGAAGAATAATGTCACCGAGCTGGTCCGAGCCCTTGCCCGCGAGGGCGTCATCGTCGCCGACGGCGGAGCCAGAGACGTGCAAATCGTATTCTACGATGGTTATACATATGTGACCGCTTCGGTCCTGGCTACCCGGCTCGATCCGATTCCGCCCGACGGCTCGACGGTGCCCGGCGGCCCGATCCAGCTTCAGTGGACATTGCCCGAATCGAGCGGTCCGGCGGGGGTGGTCACATGTGACGTCTATTTTGGCACGAATCCCAAGGTCGAGGTCAATCCCAAGGTCGTCACCGGCCAGGCGGTCGAGTCGGTCGCCGTCACGCTGGCGCTCGACACGCAATACTATTGGGCGCTCGATGTGTACGATTCCGCCGTGAGCACGACGTATCCGATTTACCTGAGCCCTGTTTTCACGCTCAATACGCTGAACGTCGCGCCGACGGTCAATGCCGGCGAGGATATTGAGACCTGGCTGGCCGACGACGGGCCAAGGGTCGTCCAGCTTGATGGGATCGCCACCGACGAAGACAACAGGCCCGAACCGACCACGCTTTTGTGGACGGTGATAGCCGAGCCGGACGAATTCAGTCCGGCTATGATCAGCGATCCCCGAGCGCCGAATCCCACGGTCACGATGACAGTGCCCGGCGCCTATACAGTGCAGCTTGAAGCCAACGACGGCCAATATACGACGGCGGACACCCTGCAAATCGTCCTGTACGAAGATGCCTGCGAGCACGCCAAGAATCAAGAGGGATTCGAGTTCATACCGGGAGATATCAACGAGGACTGTATCGTCAATGAGCTGGACTTAGCCCTATTGGAAGACCACTGGCTCGAATGGAATTATAGCTTTTAGTATTGTCAGGAAAACAGTATAATAGTATAATAGAAAACTAAATTATTCCACATAAACAAAAGGAGGTCGGTGAAATGGAAAAGTTGAAAGTCGTCTGTGTCATTTTGTGCATCAGTTGTGTCTCGAAAGCGTATGCCTGTCCCGACGTAGTCCCGGTTCGTCTGAATGAGCCTCTTGAGACGGTCGAACGGTTCAATACGGGCCGGGGAGGCAAACCCAAGACCGGCGGAGGGCAGGTGGCACGACCGAAAGGAAGAGAAAGAACGCCCAAAGTCACCAAGGGCGCCGCGTCGCTGGTCTTTTTCTATTTCGGCGATTCGACCAAAACGACGCTGGCCCAGGAGACGATGGAGCTGTTCAGGGCCATGCAGGATTATGAGTATATCGTTCTGCTCAAACATAAACGCGTGGCCGGCAAGTATGTGGTGAGCCAGACGGCGCTGAACAAAGCCGATGAAATCGCCACGCCCACCAAAGCGAATCTTGAGAAATACCTGATCGAGCTGGCCGAGAAGGGGTACATGATCGACCTCTGGATTTTCTCGCACGGCTGGAAGAACGGCTTCAGGGCGAGCAAGGGCACGGACGGCACGCATGACGCGTTTACGAAGGATGACATCAAGCACGTTCGGGAAGCATCCGGTTTTAAGCAACTGCCGATTCGCATGGTCTATCAGGTCAATTGCTACGGCTCTTCGCTCATCGGGACCTGGCGGTCGATCGGAGCCAAAACGGGATTGGGCGCGAGGGATGTGAATTTTTATCCGTACGAGTTTGCCCGGTTCGCCACACAATGGAACAACGGCAAGACCTTTAAGCAGGCGCGGGACAAAGCGGACGAGATAACCCCTCGCGGCCCGACGAATATTTATATCCGGGATATCCACGCGCCGCAAGCGAAGAAGGATGGCAAATGGAGTGGCTGCCCGTTTGGCTATAATGTCCTGGGGACGACGGATATCGCCAAGCGATGCGGCAAGGAATACTTCACAAAGGTATGGAAGACGCCCTGGAAGGGCGATGGTAAAAGTACGATGCGATATACCTCGTGGAAGATCGTCGCCGGAGATTATGATATCATCACAAAGAACACAACGCCGAAATGGTAACGGCGGATGAAAAAGCATCCGCAGAGACAAGAAAGAAACCGGCCGGAACGGTGCAACGCTCCCGGCCGGTGATTCTTAAACAGGATGAACAGGATGAGGTAGGGTGGCGGCTCCGCCCCACCTTTGTCATTCCTTCGGCAGGCTCAGAGCCTGCTTTTTAGAGTGTGTGTGAGAAGTGGCACGGGCATCCTGCCCGTGTTTTTGATGGGCGTCCCGCCCATGGGAAAAGGCAGTTTGCGAAGCAGGAAGGTCTTGCGATACATGGGCAAGATGCCCATGCCACGAAAAAGGCCGCTTCTGATACATGCTCTTAGGAGCGAAGCCCGAAGGGCGTCGCCGAAGAATCTATTTAAACCGGTCATTGCGAGGCCCGCAGGGCCGCGGCAATCTTCAATTCAGTTTTATATTTTTGACACGGTTTAACACGGGTTAACACTGTTTTTCACAAACGAAATACCAACGACTAAAAACTAACGACCCTTCTAAACCGCGGATTTCGCGGATGACGCGGATTCAAAACCTTCGATATTGGGTATTGGACATTGATTATTCGATATTCAGATATTCTGTATTCTGTCTCCTGTATTCTTTCTTCTCATCTTTTCCCCTTTTTCCTTATTTTGGGTTTCGTTTGCACCGATAATAATAAAGGCATCCTTGACGATATTTTCCTTTGGATAATTTATGCAAGAACTTTCATATTCTTTGAAATTTTAGATCAACATGTGCGAATGCTATAAAAATTTATAGAGTGAGGTAAGCTATATGCGAGTATTCGGCATACAACCTGAAGGCAAGTTCAGTGAGTACGTTCACACACCCTTCCAAATCGATCACGAAGAGAAAGTGCTTGAAGACTGGCTTGAATCCAATCCTGATGGGATTATAGAGGACGGGAATATTTTGATCATCGGTCGTCAAGTCGCTACCAACTTAGGGGGATTTATCGACTTACTTGGTGTTGATCGTGAAGGTAACGTTGTAGTAATGGAACTCAAACGGGACCGAACGCCGCGTGATACAATAGCTCAATCTCTTGAATATGCATCCTTTGCAGAACAGCTTGATATTAAACAACTTGAAAAGATTTTGCATTTGTACGAGAACGATGAGTCTCTCCGGCTGGCTGAACATCATCGAGAGTATTTTGAGCTTGGTTCTGATGAAGCCGTCGCTTTCAACAAGGAACAGCGCATAGTCGTGGTCGGACAGCGAATTACTCCTGAGATCAGGCAAACGGCATCGTTTCTACGCTCAAATGGGATTAGAGTGACATGTGTTGAGTTTAGCTTCTTTAAGGATAACAATGGAACACCTTTGCTGTCCCAGGAAATCGTCGTCGGAAAGGAATCTGTTAAGCAAACCCATGTGGCTTCGGGTTCATTACCTATCATCACAGAGGAAGTCTTCCTTGCTTCGCTTGACGACAACGGCAGAGCAGTCTTTTCACGAATTCTCGAATTAGCCAAACGTAAGTCAATGCCGGTCCATTGGGGGACCAAAGGATTTTCCCTTAATGCCGATATAGAAGGTATTCATGTTGCTATTTGTTTTGTATACCCACCTGATTCGGTTTATAGGCAGACTATTCGAACTGCATTACTTGACCGGGGCGGTGTGGAACAGAAGACCGCAGTTCCGGAGAAAATGCTCCAAGACCTAAGAGAGCAGGCAGAAGGTACAGGTCTCTTTGTTCCTGCTGGTCGGGATCTGAAATGTCATATTAAACGAAAGCTTTCTGATACCGAGATAGATTTACTTTTAACATGGTGTGAATCTATGAAAAAGGCCATCCAGGAGTATGGATTAAAGGAATAGACTCAAGAATAGACGCAGTGTATATTTAGATAAGAATGTTTCATGATAAATATTTTGAAAAAAACGGCTTGGGGATGCAGACGTCAGTTGAAGTGAAGTATATCGTTTTCAGAAATACTTCTGGCTACGTAAGAAGACATAATTTGGATTGATGATACACGAAGAATCGTAGAAGAAAAGCAATGAGCCTGCGACTTCCAAAAGAAATTGAAAGATATATCGCGTCTTTAATGCAGATATACAAAATAAAGGGGTTAGATTTTCTCCAAGAACTCCTTGCGAATGCAACAATTACCATAGAAGAGCACAGTTATGACAATTTGGATGGGGGGCAATATGGTTTTCTTTTACGTTTACAGGTTCCAGACATTATTTTCGCTAAACTTGTGGAAACGAAAGGCGAATATGAAAGCCAAATCACCGATGATCTAAACAAGTTAATAGAAATACGTAGTGAATTTTTAGATTGTGTTTCGATAGAAATGCAACTCTCAGAGGATGAAAATTGGCGGGAAAAATCTGGATTTATCTTGCCAGCTAAAAAACACATATCTGATGACGCTTTAGCGAGAATTTGGAAACCAGCCTACGTTAGAGTATTTATCACTCACAAAGCAGAAAACAAGCATAAGGCAGGTGAACTTAAAGATGAACTTGAACGTTATGGAATTTCTTGCTTTGTGGCACATAAAGATATAGAACCAACCAAGGAGTGGATTCAAGAGATTGAAAACGCTCTATTTTCTATGGATCTACTGATTGCTTTGATGTCGGAAGCTTTTCACGATAGTAATTGGACCGACCAAGAAGTTGGCGTTGCAGTGGGAAGATATATCCCGGTTATTCCCGTCAAAATAGGCAAGGATCCTTACGGTTTTATTGGTAAATACCAAGCTCTTCCTGGGGCATGGTCAGATATAAATAAA
>CAYZAT010000002.1:0-42083 GCA_964476475.1 uncultured Pirellulales bacterium | reverse complement strand
GATTTGTTTGCTGCCTTTAAATAGAACAGCATCGTTTTTCTTATTCAGTTTCAGTTCAGTTTGCTTGTCGATGTGCATGACCTTCTGTTCCACGAGGACGCGCCGGACGAGAGAGGACCAGAATTCGATAGTGCCGCCTTTGTAATTTTTCTCTTTGTGAACGTGAATAATAACGCCCTTAGCGGACATGGCCCTATTGCGGATTTTGTCTTCGTAATATTTAATATAGCCGTCGGGAAACTCGAACATCGACCGACTGAAATAGGAGCTTTCGTGGGTTCGTGTATCGACCGGCTGTGACATTTCCGAGCCGAGATTGTGTACCCAGTGAAAAGGAGTGCCGGTAGGTAAAGTCGTCTGTGGAAGCTTGGAATTGAAATAAATTGTAATCGTGCTGAAGGCGATCCTATTCTGAAGATATGCGATTTTGCCTTTGAGCAACTCGATGGTCTCTGTGATTCGTTCCAATTCCTTTTCGATCTTGAGGATATCCTCGACTTTCTCGGCCTTGTCGAGCAGGTTGGCCAACCGATCCCTGACCTCTTCGGCGTTTTTCAGGCGGATCGTCAAATCCCGCATTTCCTCCGTGACATCCGAGCCTTTGATATCTTTCCGCGTGACCTCACCGAGCTTTTCCACTTCAGCGATAACATCCTGGAACTTTCCGGCGGGGACCTTCAGGGTGATCGACTTGCTGCTCATTTCCTGCATGTAACCGCCCATGTTGATGACAGTGGCTTTGATGCTATTAAGGGCGTCGGATATTCGCTCAACGACCACATTCATCACGGCGTTATAAACAAAGAGCCGGCCGGTCTGAGCGGGATCGACTTCGGGCTTTTGGGCGGAGGGAAGGGCTTGAGTGTCTGTGCTATCCTCCGCCTGAGCGGCGTATGCGACTTCAGGGGAAATACTCCCTGCAACCATGACATGTCGTTGCGGCGAGTACCCACCTTCTTCATATTCATAAGCACTATTTCCTCCCATTTTAGTGGAGCAGCAAAACAGGGCGATAACGCAACCACAAAGCAGAAGGGCCAAAGATACTTTAGCAAGTCGATTCATCCTCAATCTCCGTTTCTGATTATTTTGGGCGGGCGTAGGTTGTTTTTGTTCGTGTTTTTCGGTTTTCATATCATGATCTCCACTACCTTAAGCGCAGAAGGGGGCTGAAAAGTTGACAGAATCTAAAAAAAATCAGTTGAATAGATAATGTAGATCCTTCGACTTCGCTCAGGACGCCTGTGCTCCCACGACTTCGTCGGCGTGCTCGGTGCTTATTCGAGGAAGTAGTTCCTGGTCCGCTTGTCGTTTCGAAGGATATCTAAAGCATGATATAATCTGGATTTAACGGTGCTTAGCGGGATATCCAGAGCATCGGCGATCTCCGCAAGACGCATATCGTCCACGAATCGCATCAGCACAATCTCCCGTTGCTCGTCGGGTAATATATTTAGAACCGCGGCTAATTCTGAACGCTCCTGATCGGTTTGTCTTTTCGGGTTTGAGGTCGTCCATTGGCTTAAATCTTCGTTATCGGAGGAATATCGGTGTTTTTTTGTGCGAATCGCCATTGAAATATGTTTGACAGCCGGGTACAGAAAGGTCGTCATCGAGGCAGTCAGCTTGAAACCGGGAAATTTGCCCAACAGGTAAGTGAAGGTTTCCTGAAGAACGTCCAGCGCATCGTGCTGATTACCCGTCCATCGCCAGGCCAACCGGTACACCCAATCCCGATACCGGTAATAGAGGATCTCGAAGGCGTCCGGATCGCCTTGATTCGCCAATTTTACCAACTCTCGGTCAGATTTCATTCAAAGGAATCCTTTTTGGCATCGAGCGAAAAACAACTCAAATGACCGCACTGTATATCCGTCTCGCGTCCAGTTTAATCCTCGAACGAAAAATCTGCAACGATGGGTAAAAATGTGAACCTTTATTGCCCGATAACGTAAAAATAAATAAGGCGAGTTCGAGAGTTGATCTCGCCGAGTTAACGAGAATGCAAATTAGGATTTTAAGTTAAAGTTCAATCGCAACAAAGTCGATAACATCGGACAAGTTTATAGAACGATTTTTTCTCCCCTCCGGAAAACATCGGGCAGTTCGGAGTAATACCGGATTCTCGATGTTTTCTTTTTTTATACCGACGAGGCGTTTGCCGTATCGATGTAAACAACGGCCTTCTGATTCATATTGTCTGCAGCCAGAAGCAACCTTTCGCCCTCGGGGACCTCGACAACGCGGACGGCTTGAGACCATACGGAGGCTTCCGGGATCATTTCTGTTAAGCGATTCGGTAAGCCGTTCAGCAATGCCTCATTGAGTACGTTCGCTTTTTTCGATCCGTAGAAGGCGATATACAACATATCCGTTTCCACCAGATCGTTAAAAAAATGCGTCCCCAGTGAAAGATCCGGAATTAAGCCTTCGTGCATGGCATCGATCTCGCAGAGGACGGAGACGGTGTTAATTTCCGCGAAGGAGACCGGCACCCCAAGAGACGGTGTCGTCGATCCCCAGCGTCCCGGCCCGAAAAGCATGATCGTCTTTTCTTTCCCTCGCCCATCGAGGTGAGTGAGATCTCCGATCAAACGGGCAATGGAATACCGATCCCTTTCGGGTAATTGGCCGTAGTGTGACGGTACGACGTGAATGATCCGGTCGATCGAGAGCATTCGACCTCGACCAATAATGCCCCCGTGCACTTCCATCAGAACCTTCTTCTTCTCGATAGAGGGCATTGAGCCGCGAACCGCCTGGCCCAACTTAATTTGAAATGGACGGCATTGGACGAGATTAATCTTGTATCGGCCGTCTCTCGTAAAGTTGGCGGTAAATTCGATATCCACATGGCACTCGTAGGTTTCCCTTAGGATTCGGAGCATCTCATGCATATCTCTTGCGAAGGTCGTTTCAGAGAAGAGCCGTTCAAACGTGAGGACCCAGTGATGCGCATCTCTGCGGGGGCCGCGTCGTTCCGCCGCTCTATCGTAAGAGGCAAACATCTCGACGTCCAGTTCCAGGCTTTGATTCGCGACATCGACAAAATCGCCTGCGTCAAAACCGTTTGTCTCCAGGTCCAGCAGGTCCATCCGTTTTTGTGCGTACCGCGCCGCTTTGTCAAAGCCCGTCTCAGGACGGCTGCGGGGCGTGTTTAAGGCCACGACCCGTGTATAATCGTCGTCGGACCGGTTGACAGCCCGTGTGCCCAGCCCGAAGACCAGGCGCAGCATTCCCGCGTCGGGATCGATGCTCTCGTCCCATACATATGGATTGTAAGAAAGCCCGACGCCGGCCAGTTGCGGGAAGAAACGATGGCCGTAGCAACGCCCTGAGACTCTCTGGACCAGCAGGGCCATTTGTTCGTCCCGTTCGAGAACATTGCGCTCCGCCCGGTACACCAGCGCCTCTTCGCTCATACTGCTGGCGTAGATGAACCGTACGGCGTTGAGGAATGCTTCAAGGCGCTGTCTGAGGGAACCCTGGTTGGTCAGGAAGACGCTTTCGTATTTGCCGGAAAAGCTATTGCCGAAGTTGTCCTCCAGAAGGCTGCTGGAGCGTACGATGATCGGTGATTGGCCGAAGTAATCCAGCATATCTGAAAATCGCGCGATCATATAGTCGGGGAACGTTCCCTGGAGGATCCGTTGCCTGGCGACCTCGGCGCCGTCGAGCAAGGTGGCCGGTTTTTTTTGATTCTGCCGTATCTGCCAGCAGTCGTTCTCGACAAGAAAAGAATAAAAAATATCCGAGCCGATAAAGAACGAATCATGAGACTCGAGTAACTCAGACCAACGGGGATCGCTCTTTTCAAGAATCGCACGAGCGAGCAGCATGCCGGCGGTCTTGCCTCCCACCAATCCGGAACCGATCAGGCGCTTCCAGAAATAGAGGATATCCGCAAGAGACAGATATTTCTCCGCCAGGGCAAGAATCTGCTCGTCGCGGGAAATCAATTGCCTGAGTTGACGGCGGAAGACCTGGTCGATAGTTTTTTGAGAGCATTCGCCGCGGTGATGAGCATCGAATAATTCTTCGGACTGAATAAACCTGCGGTCCCACATGCCCACCATTCGGTAAGACGCGGACGGCAAACCCGGCCACGGTGTGGAGGTTACTATCTCGGAGATGGCGGCACTTTCCGTAACGGGAACAAACGTATCCCCGTCCCAGACATGGAGCATAAACATCGTGGGGGAGTGTCGCTGATCGACTTTCAGGGGATGAACGTAGATTTTCCCCTCATGCCGACGGACATCCAGGAGCAGTTGAGTGGTCTCCGCAATGGGCAATGCGGCGTGGTAGGAATGATAATTCCTAATGACGGCAAAATACGCCACCGCTTCAAGTTCTCTCAGGTACGGGCAGGTCAGTCTGAAGAAGTTGCCGAGCATACGCTCGCTGTAGCCCTCTTTGGCCAACTCGGAGAGAGAATCAAAAACATAGTATCCGCCTCGCCCCGTTTGCCTGATGACCTCATGAATTTTATCGATGAATATTTCAAATCCCGCTTCGGGATCGAACGAATATATCTGAGCCCCGGAATCCTTCGAGGCGAGTTGCCTGTGTTTGGCGAATCGAAAGTAGATGACTCTTACTCCTTTATTGAGAGCATTTTTTGCGAGGGGTTCTATAAAAGGAACATAGTCCTCTATCGAATCCACCTGCCAGACGACGTTGTCTCCCGGTCGGATGCCGTGAAGTATTTTGTCCAGGGGCGGCAGCCCCGTGCTAAACTGAAAATGCCGTTCCGTATTCATAGTCCGAGAAAATCCCCTTTTTCCCACACCTTTCTAATGAATGTTTCCTTTTTTGTCCGTATTGTATCCGTCGGATTGAACCTGTTCAATAGAAAGGGCGATCTCGGGGCATGTTATTGTTCGAGTATTTGAGGGATATTTAAAACAGCGTTACCCGAACAGGGCGATGTTGCTGGCAAGAAATTACACAAAATCAGTCGCATTCGTCGGATAGATTTGTTATCTTCCTTACCGTTTGGCCCTGGGTTTCAGATGTAAAGGCAGGCCCCCGTGCCTGCCCTGGGCAACTGCCCTATCGTTGGATTCGGACGGCCACAGGGAGCCGTCCCTACATTGTGATTATGGAAGGAACCGGCATGCAACGTAAGTGTCTCTCTTATGCATCGTTTGTATTCACAATTATGTTGTTTTCGACGGGCGCGGCGTGCGCTGTTGCGGCGGACATACAACCGCCGGAGGCCATGATCGGGCACACCGTCGGCGCCGACTTCAAACTGGCACGGTATGAGAAAATCCGGGACTATTTTGAGTACGTAGCAAAGAATTCTTCCCGGGTCAACGTGCGCCATATTGGACGGACGACCGAAGGCCAAAATATGATCATCGCGGATATTACGGACGATGCCTCGCCGGAGCGTTTGCAAAGGGCCATGGAGTATCAGGCGCAGATTGCCGACCCCCGATTGATTACAGATGCCCGGGAAGAGAAAGACCTTGTTCATAATGCCAAGGTGGTTGTCCTGATCAATTGCAACCTTCATTCCACGGAGATTGCGTCGAGCCAGATGGCGATGGAATTGCTGTACGATCTGGCGACGGGGACCTCGCCGGAGATTAAAGCCATCCTCGAAAAGGTCGTTGTCATCCTGATCCCCAGCGCCAATCCCGACGGTCTCAATAAGGTGATCGACTGGTACAACCGTTCGCTCGGAAAGCCCTGGGAAGGGACGGGGATGCCGTGGTTGTATCATACTTATGCCGGCCACGACAACAACAGGGATTGGTATATGCTGAACCTGAAGGAGACCCGGCTTGTCACCCAGGTGATTTATAAGCAATGGCTGCCCAATATTGTTTACGATATCCATCAGATGGGCAATTCGGGAGCGCGATTTTTCGTGCCCCCGTTTTACGATCCCAAAAATCCGAACGTTCATCCCCTGAACGATCATCTCTTGATGATTATCGGGGGACACATGGGAGCGGCCCTGACGCGGGCGGGAAAGACGGGCATTCTTAACAGTGCGATGTACGACAACTGGTGGCAGGGCGGTTTTCGCACGACGACCTATCGGCATAACATGATCGGCATCCTGACCGAAGCCGCCAGCGTGTCGATTGCGTCCCCCGTTTTCCAGCGCAAGAGCCAGTTGCGCGGACGGGCGCGGGGCATGTCCGATTACGCGATCGCCACGAATTTTCCGGAGCCGTGGCCGGGCGGATGGTGGCGATTGCGCGACATCGTGGAGTACGAGAAAATCGCCTGCATGAGCCTTTTTACATTGTCGGCCCGCTATCACGATCTGGTGAAGAGCAATACCATCAAGCAGGCGCGCGATGCGATCGAACGCGGCAAGACCGAGCCGCCGTTTGCATGGCTGGTTCCTCCGGATCACTCCGATCCTCGAACCCTCGTAGAAATGCTCTCTGTCTTGCACGCCACGGGGGTGGAGGTGCATCAGGCCGAGAAGGAATTCTCCGCCGATGGCGTTCCGTATCCGGCGGGGACATATATTCTCTATTGCGCGCAGCCCTACCGCGCCCATGTGAACGACATGATGGAGCCGCAGGTGTACCCGAATCGGTCGTCCTATCCCGGCGGGCCGCCGGAAGCGCCGTATGATATCGCCGGCTGGACGTTGCCGTTGCAGATGGGCGTGCGCCGTGTCAGCGTGGATCGGCCATTTGAGGCCCGTGCTGAAAAACTGGACGTGATAAGACTGCCTCGCGGAGAAGTGACGGAAGCGCCGGATATGACCCGCGGCTACGTCGTTCGAGCCGGGGCAACCGACGATTATCGTTTCGCCAACCGTCTCTTCAAAGCGGGCATTCGTTTTTTCATCATTCCTTTCCAGACCCGATGGAGCACCGTGGCGAAAATGGACGTGGCATGCGGATCGTTTTTCATACCTTATGCGGAGAGTATTGATGAAAGGCTGCCGAACCTGATTGATGGAATCTCTACGGTTGTGACGGGTATTTCCAAGTCGTATTCGGAAGTGAAGACGGCGCTTCGGAGTATGTCACCGCCTCGGACCGGGCTTTACCAACCGTGGACGGCCAGTATGGATGAAGGATGGACCCGGCTGGTATTGGATAACTTCGAGTTCGACTATACATCCGTGCACAACGCAGAAATTCGAGCGGGTCGTCTCGGGGACCGGTACGATTGTCTGGTTCTCCCCTCCATCAGTTCCGGCTCCATCATTCGGGGACGTTCGGTCGATACGACGGAGCCGCAATACGTCGGAGGGATCGGCTCGGAAGGCGTTGTCGAACTTCAGGATTTCGTGAAGAGGGGCGGAACGTTGGTCTGTATCGGCAACTCGTGTAATCTGCCGATTGGGTATTTCAATATTCCAGTCAAAAACATTCTAAGTGGAAAATCCTCGAAAGACTTCTATTGCCCCGGTTCTATCCTGCGTATCTGGGTTGATCGCGAACACCCGATCGGGTATGGCTCGCCCGAATGGGTCTCCGGCTATTTTAGACGGTCGCAGGCATTCGAACTGACTGAAACATCAGGTAAAAGCACGAAAAATGCGCGTAAGCCGGAGGTTCGTTATCCGGCCCGTGTTGTGGCCCGGTATTCCGATACCGTCCTGTTGCAGAGCGGATGGATCCGGGGAGAAGACCTGATCGCCGATAAGCCGGCGATTGTCGAAGTGCAATATGGGGAAGGGAAAATCATTCTGTTGGGATTCGCCGTTCAATATCGCGGCCAATCGCATGGAACGTTTCGGCTGCTTTTTAACTCGATTCTCAGCAGCACAACAGCCCGTAGTGCCGGCGGCTGATTGGAGAAGCGTCAACGAACGCATGGTGGCACCGTATGCCGTATTGAGCATCCGACGGATGATCATATAGAGAATCCAGCTTCCGTGCTTTTTCATTGCCCCGTGTTTTCAAGATGCGCCACAGCGATGAATTTGCTGTCCTGATGTAGCTGTTTGCGGCGAAGAAACAGCGAACGGCGGTGACGCCACAGGATCTTTGCTGCTCTGTTAAGACTACAGTGTCGAATTTTCTTTCGAATGTCCGCCCAGTAAGATCCACAATAATTGCAAAGATCATGCGATTTGTCGTACCACCAGAGTTGAAAACCGCCGAAGGATCGGTATTGATCGCCTTTAACGGCGAACACGTTGCCGGTGTATAGCAATTGTTTGATATGGGTCTTGTCTTCGACATTGATTTTCTTCATCTCAAAATCCTCCGTGAAAAACGTTCCAACGTGATAATTTATTTACAGCCGTCATTTATGTAAGGCGCCTCCCGGGGAAAAAGTAACACGTTCTTACCAACTCCCTTTCAGTATCGTCTCTTCTTTACCTGTTTTGTTGTGAAGAGAGGTAGATACTCGTTCTATCTTAAAGCAACGAGTGGATATCATAGAATTGCTTGGCGGGTCATCGTTCGTTGAGTGAAGTGAAAACCTCTTTGTTTTTTGAAAAAAGATAAAAAAAAATTTGACGGTGGTGCTCCTCGTTATCGGGGTTAAGCCGGGGAGGGATTTGAGTCTGAGAGAAGATGGAAAAGCTGTTAAGATGGCGTTTTGGGTCGTGGAAAAAGGGCAAGAGGATCTTTAAAAAACAGCGTCATTACCTGGGTTGAACCGGTCACGGATGACCTCATCGGGGACATCAAGAAAAGCTAAAGATCAATAAGAACGTCTGCCGATGCAACGTAATACAACAAAACCGAAAACCAGGAGATAGTGCAAATGCAGTCAAAGCCCCTGCGTGACAGAAGGTGAGTATTTCAGACATTTAGACAATAATTGGAATAAATGGAATACACTTCCTCTTAACCACATAGGGGCTTTTGTACATTTCATCCTTGTTCTTCCCCGACGTATTAACGACGCTGGATACGTAATGCGCAGAGCTGGCGCGACGGTAATGTGAATGAAATACGCGTTGTACGTCCTTTCACGCTGAAGTCATATTCCTCGAATGGTGTTGATAACCGATCTTCCCCGATGACGAGCTGAAGACGATATCTGCCCGGCTCGAGCAAGTACAACTCGGCGGACATGGGGCGCTGTTCCCCGCCAAAGTGGAATAATTCCGCGGCAAATAGATGTTTTTGGGACTCGTTGACCAGCGCGGCAATGTTGCGAGGCGGTGTCATCCACCGGACGGCATTAAGCGGGAAATATCCGGCGTCGCCCGGATCGCCCGTTACCATTGAGTAAAGAAGCGATGGGTCCGGCGTATGGATCTTTCCGATTGCGTTTTGGAGCATACCGTTATTTCCGAACAACGCCGGGAAGCGCAAAACGCGGTCGGTGTAACGGACCTCGCTGGTGTACCCTTCAAAATTGATTCGAAGAGCCTCGGCATTGTGCCGAACGGCTGTTACAAGGGCGCTGCGGTCGCCGCGCAATTTAAAACGCATGTAGAGTGACCTTTGTCTGGTGAGAAATGCGTCGAATTCCCGGCTGCCCGTCAGACATCTGTATTTCGCGATGACACTCGCAAGGCCGCCTAATCTCGATGCACACCAGGCTTCCGTGCCTGCGGCCGAGGATTTTTCCGGGGGAGCGTTGAGGTATTTCAGACGAATTTCGGCCATGGATCGTATGGGCTCGAAATATTTTGACTGACCGGTCATATAGTGGGTTAGCAAAAGTGTGTGAGTCATCAAACTCATCGCGCTGGGAAACAGGTACAAGGTATATTCACCGTGGTTCCTGGGATTCCACCAGTCAGATCCCGAGCCGCCGACGCGACCGTCGGGCCAGTGGATCGCCGTCGGGAGAATTCCGGCGGGCTTGCCGCGTTCGGCTCGCGAAGCAGCATCCACCCACGTATCCATCCAAGCCGTGAAAAGCCGGGCCAGCCGCTCATCGCCCGTCCTCTGCCAGTAGAGCAATGCCGGCTGGACCGCACGCGGGTGATACACCGTGTCACAGGCCCGCGCCGGGTTGGTGTCGATTCGATCCGCCGTGAAGTACGTGCTCTTGAATTGCAGAAATCCCCGCTTGTTACGACCGGTCCAGAACGTTTCCATCAGTTCCGCTAAACGAAGGGCATGTCCGCGCCAGAGGTCGCTCTCCGGATCGAGATGCATCATCGGAGTGATCACATCGGCGGAATCCTCGGCGGTATGCTCAACGTCCGACATGTGAGTGGTGTAACCTTTTCTCATATGCGGCTGGTCCAATATCGCCTGGGAGAAGCGGACCTGGGCCTGGCTGATCTTCGGGCTGTCGAATCCGATCAGCACCGGCACCCACCATCGCCACATCTCGCAATCATCGCCCCATCCGCCGCCGTACTGGCCGTCGTCCCGCATCCGGTTGTCGATCCACCACTCGATGATATCGGCCAGGCGCTCGAGGCTCTCACGTTGGTACACGGCCCATTCGGGAACGCTCGGCGGCACCTTATACGCCTTAACCGGCCCGATGGGATGACCGAGATACATCTTTGCGATCTTGTTGTCGGGAAACGCCCTGGCGTATTTTTCAAAAAATCCGCGTGCGATATCGAAAAATTCACGCCGCCTTTCCGGAATGCTCCAAACGCTGCCGGACTCCAGGGCATACCAGGTGACCATTCTTCCGCGATAGAGCCACGTCAACGGATAGAGCCTGGAACGTTCGGGAATCCTGAAATCAAAGTCCTTATTGTTTCTGACTTCTCGACCGAAATAGTCCAACCGTTCTTCGTTGAGCCAGCGGTCAATCTGCACGATGAGCCTGGCGAGATCCTCCTTAAGGGATGCCTCCAGCCCCGATTGATTCTGAAGTTTTTTCAGATAGTCCAAACGCAACTCATCGCTATCGGTGTTGCCGGCCTTCTGGATAAGGGTTTGAATCGAATCGGCTTCGGCGGCTATGTCCCGATCCGATGAGTAGGAAGGGCCGGACATAGCCTCGGCGATTGTTCCGGCCGCGGCAAGGGATGATCCTCGGATGAAATCCCGTCGCGTTAATCCATTCTTTTTCATCGATTACTTACTACCTCAAGATCACATGGAAGATTTTTATATTTTCTACAGGCTTGCCTCCTAAAAAGCAATCAAGAATCCTCACGGCTGGCCCTTCGTGAAATGGCGGTGACATAAAATCCTCTTCACCCCAATACAGACTATTGACGGACAAGGCCGGAGACGTCAGAATGCAACGCGACAAAATGGCTTTTGGGCGATTCTATGAAGATTTATGTGAGACTGATTTTGACGGCCCTGTTTTGGGGAGGCACGTTTGTCGCCGGGAAGATCGCCGCCCGAAACGTCGGATCTTTTTCAATTAGTTTCCTCCGATTCGCCATTGCTTCGGCACTTTTACTTGGTCTGACCTGGAAAATCGAAGGCGGACTTCCTCGTTTGAGGAAACATCAAATCCTTCACATCACTCTCCTTGGATTGATCGGAATCGCCACGTACAACGTCTTATTCTACAAAGGACTCAACATTATTGAGGCTTCGCGGGCGTCGCTTATTATTGCGACGTGCCCGATTTTCATCACGCTTTGCTCGGCGGTCTTCTTGAAAGAAAAGATCACGCTCGTTAATGTGATGGGCATTGTGATCTCGGTTTTCGGAGCGAGTATCGTGATCTCGAAAGGGAACATCCGGCAGATATTTGACGGGGGGCTGGGCCGGGGGGAACTCTACATTTTCTGCTGCGTCCTCTGTTGGGTCACCTACTCCCTGATAGGTAAAACGGTGATGAAGACCCTCTCGCCGCTGGCATCGGTATCGTATTCGTCGGTTGTCGGGGCCGTCGCTTTGTTCATTCCCGCCTGTTTTGAGGGAATGATTCGAAACATTCCACATCAATCCATGACGGACTGGGTGTGTATCTCGTATTTGGGCGTTTTCGGAACAGTGATCGGATTCGTCTGGTATTACCACGGTGTGGAGCAACTCGGCCCCACGAAAGCGGGCCTGTTCATCAATTTTGTTCCGATATTCGCCATTTTATCCGCATTCCTAATCCTCCACGAGCCGATAACGGTATCGTTGGCTGTCGGCGCCGTTCTGGTCATCTCCGGGGTCTGTTTGACGAATCGACGCGCACGCGGGTCAATATGGACAAAAAATGTAAAATAATTTGAAGAAACAGGGGGGCTGAGGTGTATATTATTGCAGACAAGTGAAGAACAACCAATGGGGCCAAAACAAACGCTTTGGGAGCCTGAGAAAGTGACAGGGGTGTGTCAAGACGAAATCATAACGATGCAACGCTGTCGGCGGGGCTCACCGGAGGCGTTTGAATCTCTTGTTAATCGATATATGAAGGACGCTTATTTTATTGCGTTAGGTTTTGTGGGCAATCGCGAGGATGCGCTGGATCTCTCCCAGGAGGCGTTTGTCCGGGCTTATCGGAATATCAAACATACCCAACCCGGCCGGAAATTTTTCCCCTGGTTTTATCAAATCCTGAAGAATCTTTGTATTAGCCATTTGCGGAAACGGCGGTATCGCCGGGCCAGCTCACTCGATGGGGAGGATTGCCCGGAAGTCGCCGCGACGACCGATTGCTTTTCACCGGAGGTGGTCGCCGCCAGAAATGAAACCAAAGACAAGGTCTGGCAGGCGATCAGCAAGCTGGATCCGAAACATCGCGAAGTGATTATCCTGCGGCATTTTCAGAATATGTCGTACGACCAGATAGCGGAAGCGCTCTTCTGCAACAAGGGGACCGTGACGAGCCGGTTATATTACGCCCGCAAGAGACTCCAAGAATTGTTAGGCACGGAAAGTGGAGGCAGATCTCATGACATGCCATGATTATAAAGACCTGATGATGGGTTACCTGGACAACGAGCTGGGCGACGAAGCCAGACGCCGATTCGAAGAGCACGTGGCCGGGTGCCCGGAATGTGCCCGGGAGCTCAGAGAGTTCAAGCGGCTTAAAGCCATCACCGACGAGGTCACCCTGGTCGAGCCGGAGGATCGGATATGGCAGGACTACTGGAGCGGCATTTACAACCGTATCGAACGCGGTGTCGGGTGGATCGTTTTTTCCGTCGCCGCGATCCTTCTAACCATCTACGGGGGATTCAGGGCCATCGAAGCCATTCTCAAAGATCCGAAGGTCGAACTGTTGTTTAAGGCCGGCCTGCTGGTGCTGCTCGTCGGCCTGGCGATTTTGTTTGTGTCCGTGCTTCGGGAGCGGATTTACTTCTGGAAAAGAGACCGGTATAAGGATGTAAGGAGATAACGCGATGTTATTGTCCACGACAGAGACCATTAACGACAAAAAGATCGTCAAGCACCTGGGCCTTGTGCGGGGCAATACGATCCGGGCGCGGCATATCGGCAGGGATATTATGGCCGTTCTGCGCAACATCGTCGGAGGAGAGGTCACCGACTATACCAAGATGATGGCCGAGGCGCGCGAGCAATCACTCGATCGGATGGTCGAAGAGGCCCAAAAGCTCGGGGCCAATGCGATCGTGGGCGTCAAGTTCTCGACGACGGAAATGATGCAGCATGCCGCAGAGATCATGGTGTACGGTACCGCCGTCGTTGTGGAGTGAAACCTTAAGTCTAAATTTTAGATTTATGAAGGGTTAGAAAAATGAGTCTGGATGCGATTAAAGAATTTCTTTCACCGGAAGTTATCTGGTTTCTCGTGGGCCTTGTTTTGCTGGTGATGGAGTTTATGCTGCCGGGTTTGATTATCGGTTTCTTCGGCGTCGGCGCGTGGATCGTAGCCATTGTCTGCCTGTTGACCGATATCAGTCTCAACGCCCAGTTGGGGATTTTTATTGCCTCTTCCGTGCTGTCGCTTTTGCTTTTGCGACGGTGGCTCAAAGGCGTCTTTCTCGGGCACGCCGGATCCAAGCAGGATCTCACGCAAAACTTCGAGGAGTATGTCGGGCAACGGGCGGTCGTGGCGGAGAAGATTCTGCCGAAGCTCGCCGGGAAGGTGGAATTTCACGGCAGTCACTGGGTCGCGCGGGCGGACCAGGAAATTGAGGAGGGGACGGTGGTCGAAATTGTCGGCAAGGAGAACATTACATTGACGGTCAAGGCCGTATAGCAGGCAAGTCATTGCCGGCGATCACCTTAGAGAAATTTAACAAAAAAACGAAACAAAACCATTTCATATTGAAAGGAGAAGACTATGTTAACAGCGATAGCAAGAGGAACACCCATATTGGCGATATCAGGTGGGACCACGTTAACCATCATTCTTGTCGGTATATTGATCTTTGCGTTGATTGTCTTCTTCAAAACGATACGGATCGTACCGCAGAAACAGGCGTATATCATCGAGCGGCTTGGAAAGTACTCCACCACACTGGAAGCCGGATTTCATGTCCTGGTGCCGTTTTTGGACAAGGTTTCATACCGGCACACCCTGAAAGAGCAGGCCGTGGACGTTCCGCCGCAACAGTGTATTACAAAGGATAATATCGCGGTCGAAGTGGACGGGATTTTATATATGCAGGTCGTCGATGCCAAGAAAGCCTCGTACGGAATAAACAATTACTCGTTCGCGTCCGCGCAGTTGGCCCAGACAACGATGAGAAGTGTCATGGGTAAGCTCGAGTTGGACAAGACCTTTGAGGAAAGAGAAACAATCAACAGCGCGATTGTGGACGCTGTGGATAAGGCCTCGGATCCGTGGGGTGTGAAGGTGACGCGATACGAGGTCAAGAATATTCTGCCGCCGCAGAGCATTAAAGATGCGATGGAAAAGCAGATGCGGGCCGAGCGGGAAAAACGCGCGAACATCGCCGAATCGGAAGGGGACCGGCAGGCCAAGATCAACCGCGCCGAGGGCGACCGGCAGGAGATGATCGCCCGTTCGGAAGGTGAAAAACAAAGACGGATCAACGAAGCGGAAGGTCGCGCCATCGAGATCCTGAAAGTTGCCGAAGCGACCGCGAACGGCATCCGGGAGATCGCCTCTGCGATCAACGAAAAGGGCGGCGTCAATGCCGTTAATTTGCGGATTGCAGAGCAGTATCTGGGCGAATTCGGCAAGCTCGCAAAAACCAATAATTCGATCATCATACCGACAAATCTCGCAGACATCGCGGGCGTGATCAAATCGGCTGCGTCCGTTATAAAAGACCGGGCGGAAGGTGCGGCCCAAACGGAATAAGTTTATCGAAGCTTATGGTGTATGACTTTTTCAGGAGAGCTTTGAAATGCCAACACCAAACGGTTTGTTCCTGCACGAGGCAATTATGCTTTTAGCGCTGCGCGATGAGGAAGGAACCATTGCCTCGGGAACGATGTACCAGTACGCCATTGGGGCTGCGGTCTTAGCGGAGTTGTTGCTGAACGAACGCGTCGCCGTCGAAGCATCCCGTAGGAGAAAACTCGTCAACCTTCTCAGCACCACACCGCTCGGAGATCCCTTGATCGACGAGTGTCTTGAGAAGATCGGTCGGGCGAAAAGACGTGCGGCGCTTCAGACGTGGGTCTCGCGGTTTGCCGGCGTCAAGAATCTTAAACATCGCGTGGCCCAGCGACTTTGCGAAAGGGGGATTCTCAGAGCGTCGGAAGATAAGATTCTGCTGCTCTTCACGCGAAAGATCTATCCGGAGATCAATGCGGAGCCGGAAAGAGAACTGATCGAGCGCCTGCGACAGGCGATCTTCACTGATATTGAGGATATTGATTCTCGCACAATGATTCTTATCTCATTGGCGAAAAGCGCCGGCCTTCTGAAGGTTGTTTTCGATAAGAAGGAGCTTAAAAGCAGGAAGGCACGCCTTGAACGGGTGACCAAGGGCGAAATAACCGGCAAAGCCGCTGCCGAGGCCATCCAGGCCGTGCAAGCGGCGATCATGGCGGCCTGCATTGTACCGGCGATGACAGCAGCAACAGTCAGTCATTAGATCTTGGACGGAACGATGGATAAAGTTGTGGTCTATAAAGCGAATACGGAGTCCCTACCGGTCGTGCTCGGTCTTTTGCGAAAGGGAGGATTCAGCCCGACGACGCTCGAAGATCCGGCGATTGTCCCCTATCGGGGAGGGCATCGCCATGTCGTCCATGTGGCGGTCCCTCGCGAACAAGCGCCCGGCGCCGCGTCCGTATTAAGGAAATGGGACGAGGCCCAAGAGACGGATATCAAGGAAAAAACCGGGGTCCTGGCCGGGCCGCTTCTGTTCTCAACGATGGTTACTATAGGACTCGCCCTTGTTTTTCTATTTTTTGGGATTTTGTTGGAAGCGGTGGCTTTACTTTTCGTCCTCTGGCTTGTAGTCTTTGCCGTGGCGGCGAACGCCGAGAAGATAACAAAAATAGTCAAACGACGCACGAATAGCAAGGCAAGAAGAGGGTGAGCATGGCAGGTTTCGATGGTTGGGGTAGTTTCCAGGCCGAACACGCAGGAAAAATTGGAGATCCTTAGCGCCGATGCGCAGTACGATCTCGCCTGCGCGTGTAGTACGAGCAAGGAGGAGCGTCGAACGCGAGGCGACGACGGCAAATGGGTGTATCCGGTCACGCTTCCCCGCGGCGGAAAAAGCGTATTGTTTAAAACACTCCTCTCGAACGTCTGCTCCAATGACTGTAAGTATTGTCCGCTCCGGGAGCAGCAGGATATTCGTCGGTGTAGTTTAGCGCCGGAAGAAACGGCAAAAGTTTTTCTCGATTATTACAATCGACGAAAGGTCTTCGGGCTGTTTCTTAGCTCGGGCGTTATCGGTACCCCGGATGCGAGCATGGACCGGCTTAACAGTGTTGCCGGCCTGCTTCGCAGAAAACACCAGTTCAAAGGCTATATCCATTTGAAGATCATTCCCGGGGCCAGCGATGCGGCGGTGGAACAGGCGGTCTCTTTAGCCAGTGCCGTTTCCTTGAATATCGAAACCCCGGGCGAACAACACCTGTCGAGACTTTCGCAAAAGAAAAATTACATCCGGGATATGATCAATCCGATTAAGCTCATCAGCCGGTTGACGGAGCGGGGCTCGCGATATCAAAGGGTGAAACAGACGACACAATTCATTGTGGGCGCGGCGGGGGAGCAAGATGCACAAATCGTCAAGTATATGTTTGGTTTATACGATCGATTGAGGATGCACAGGGTGTATTTCAGCGCCTATCAGAAGGGATTAGGGGATGAGTCTATCGCCGGCGAACAGGTTGAGTCGAGCGACCCAGTCGATGCTTTGATGCGAGAGCATCGTCTGTATCAAGTGGATTTTCTCCTTCGCAAGTATGGTTTTGAGGAATCGGATATCGCCTTCGAGTCCAATGGGAATCTGTCTATGGCCGTCGATCCGAAAGAGACCTGGGCGACGAATCATCCGGAATTCTACCCGGTTGACATCAATCGGGCGCCGAAAGCGTCGCTTCTGAGGGTGCCCGGACTCGGGCCGGTAACGGTCAAGCGTATCTTAGAGCGTCGAAAACAAGGCCGTCTTCATTCGATGGACGATGTGGGAAAGGTCGGAATCCGACTGGCGAAGGCGAGAGAATATATGACCTTCTGATAGTTCAGACCCTATGAATTGGGAGGTTGAACTAAGGTACTCCCGCTTGCCCAGACCAAAAAGTCAGATCTATAAGGCATTCTTCCGTAGTTGTAGCCCCTTCTTTCTTTTTGTCTCTTTTTCTTTCTTGATGCTCACGCAAAAAGGATATCACCACCTCCTGCTTTGTTGTAAATACTTAATATTTAAACATTTATAGCGATTTTATTGCTGGCTTGTATCCCGTTGCGCATATGATGTAACGAATTAACAAAAAGGAGCTTGCATCACAAATTCAACGGATTGCCAACCCTCAACAAAGCCCTCTGTTTGACCCTGTTTTTTTTCTTCCAACGGAATTTTGAATTGAAATGAAAATCGAGATAGTGTAGAATTTGAGGCGATCTTTTTTAATTGGTATTCACTTGCTCTTTTGACTCACACCGGTATAATAACCATTTATAGGTACTCTGTAGAAGCCGAACGGACTCCACTATGGCACGGAATCGAGGCAAGAAAGCCCTCTATGAGGTGATGAGCAAAGCCCGGCGAAAGCCCGGCTCTGGAAAATCGCTGGAACCGATGCCGCCCAAAAAGTCCGGGCAAGAGGGACCTGAAATCGAACGCAAGAGTGCCTCTGAAACGTCAGGGGGCACGGTGAAATGGTCCAGAAGGCCGAGGCTCGTTCAGTACAACAACGGTAGAATCGAGTTCTCGATGCCGTATCAGGTGGTTATCGCCTTGGTCTTGGCGTTGGTTTTGGTGATTATTGTTGTCTATCGCCTCGGCCAGTTTTCGTATCAGCCGTCGGAGCAACAAGAGGTGCCTCCGCCGGCCGGTTTGATGAGGCAGATTGAGCAGGAAGGCAGAACGGAGCAGGCGGCGATGGATATTATGTCGCCGTCTCCGACACCGGTTGAGACTATTGAGAATTTGGAGTCGAAAAGGGAAAGAATTACAACAAAGGTCGAACCCAACGAACCTAACGAACCGACGGGCAATAATGTGATCGTGCTGGTGCAATATCATTCACCGGCCGATTTAGGCCCGGTTCAGGCTCATTTTGAAGAGCATGGAATTGCGACCGAAATACGCATGAGAAAAGGACGTTACTTTTTACAGACCCTCGATCGCTACGATAATCCGGATCGGCCCGGAACCGACGGGTACGAAGCGAAACAGAGAATCATTGAGATCGGAAAGAAATATAAAGCCCCCCTGGGGTATGAGACTTTTGCCCGGCATCGTTTTTCGGATGCGTACGGCATGAAAGTGCAGTAGGAATAGGAGAAATATTGAATGTCTATTGATCGTTCCCTGAAAGTCAAAGGCACGTTGACCCGACACCGCAACGTTCTGTCGCGGGCTGAACGTATTGAGCTGCTCAAAGACGAAGAGCGCTGGTCTGAGGGTGATTCTTTACTCGGATTGCCGAAAGTTGCCCATCGTAAGAGCCACGCCGGCCGGAAGGCAAAAGAGGCCCCGGAAAAAGAAGCGGCCGCTGAAACCGCCGTTGAAACGACCACGCCTGAATAAGGTAAAACGCGAAAGCCGTCATTTCCCAATAATCCTATGAATCAGCCGGAAACCGTATTGGGTGCCGAAGCAAGCTTAGGCTATAGCCTACATTGGGAATGGTCGAGGACAAAAAGCTCCTATGCAGGGCTTCTTGTTCTGATCTTATTTTATCTGCCGGGATGGATCACGACCGTTTCGGCAGACGACCAGCCGCAATGGGGCCAGAGATATTCGCGGAATATGGTCTCGTCCGAAACGAATCTGCCCGATCGTTTCGATCCGGCTACCGGTGAGAACATCAAATGGGTGGCGCCTCTGGGGACGGAAAGTTATGCGACGCCGGTCATCGCCGGCGGAAAAGTCCTCATCGGCACGAACAACGCCCGGCCGCGCGATCCCCGACACAAGGGGGATCGCGGCGTGATGCTGTGCCTGGACGAAAAGGACGGCAGCCTGTGCTGGCAATTCGTCGCTCCCAAGCTCATCCCCATGTTGTATCGGGATTGGCCCAGATCGGGGATTTGTTCACCGGCAACCGTCGAGGGAGATCGCGTTTATACGGTCAGCAATCGTGGTGAGGTCGTTTGTCTCGATCTCGATGGTCTGACCGACGGCAACGACGGGCCTTATAAGAACGAAGGCCGACACATGGCCCCGAAGGATGAGGAGCCGATACAAGTTGCCCGAACGGACGCCGACATTGTCTGGCTGTTCGACATGCTCGCGGAGGTAGGTGTTCATCAACACGACTCGGCTCATAGCTCGATTCTCCTCCAGGGCGATTATTTGTACGTTAATACGAGCAACGGCCTCAATGACAAACACGCGTTGATTCCCGCCAGCGGCGCCCCGAGTTTAATCGTGCTGGATAAACGAACCGGGCGGCTCGTCGCCCGGGATGACGAACACATCGGTCCGAGGATCTTTCACTCGACCTGGTCCTCGCCGGCGCTCGGAGATGTGGACGGCCGATCATTGGTTTTCTTCTGCGGCGGCGACGGCGTCTGCTACGCTTTTGACGCCATTCAAACGCCTCCCTCCGATGGAAAACTCGAACGCATCTGGCGTTTCGATTGCGATCCGAACGGCCCGAAAGAAAACGTCCATCAATACGTTCGCAACCGCAAGGTCAGCCCGAGCAATATCAAGAGCATGCCCATGTTCCATGATAACCGCGTGTATATCACGTACGGTGGCGATATCTGGTGGGGCAAACACCAGGCGTGGCTCACGTGCATCCGAGCCACGGGAACCGGGGATATCACGAACACGGCGAGGGTGTGGACGTACCCGGTCGAACGGCATTGCTGTTCGACACCGGCTCTCTATAACGGCCTCGTCTTTGTCGCCGATTGCACCGGGCTGATCCACTGTGTGGACGCCGAAACGGGTAGGGCGTACTGGACACACGACGCGAAGGGCGACATCTGGGCCTCAACGCTCGTGGCCGATGGAAAGATTTACGTCGGCACACGCCGGCGCGATTTCTGGGTGCTGGCCGCGAGCAAGGAAAAGAAGGTCATCAGCTCGATCAGGCTCAAAGACCCGATCCACGGCACGGCGACCGCCGCCAACGGCGTGCTCTACGTCGCAACGATGAAAGAGCTCTACGCCCTCGAAACATCCGCAAAATAAATCAACTCAATTCAGGGAGGTTGACAATGAAACACACCGTACCTTCTCTATTCATTGTGGTATTGATTCTGACGCTTTGCAGTCAGGGTCGTGCCCTGGATAATGCAGAGCAATGGATGCGCTTCGAACAAACGTTTTCGAGCTCAAGGGACTATGACAACCCGGTTCAGGACGTTAACGTCAAAGTGGAATTTACTTCTCCGAATAATACCAAGCGAACGCTGCTTGCTTTTTGGGACGGCGGCCGAAATTGGTGCGTGCGTTTTTCGCCGGACGAGCGGGGCGAGTGGACGTATCGGACGATTTGTTCAGACAAAGATAATAAAGGCCTTCACAATCAGCGTGGTTCGTTTCAATGCAATGCATACAAAGGTAACCTGTCACTGTTTCGACACGGGGAATTGCGGCTTTCACAAAATCGCCGGCATTTCGAGCACGCCGACGGGACGCCCTTTTTCTGGCTGGCGGATACCGTCTGGTGCGGCCCGTTATTCGCCAGTCGAAGCGATTGGAACGTTTTCCTCAAAGACCGGGTGGAGAAGGAATTTACAGCCATCCAGTTTGTGATGACCCAATGGCGCATGGCCAAAACGGATGCCGACGGGAATCTAACGTTCACGGGCCATGAGAACGTCGCCGTCAATCCGGCGTTTTTCCAGCGAATGGATCACTATGTTGATGCGATCAACAACGCGGGACTTCTGGCCGTGCCGGTCCTTCTCTGGGCCATCCGGGGCGAAGAAAATCCGGGCTATTCGCTGCCCGAAAGCCAGAAGATTGTTTTAGCCGAATACATGATCGCCCGATACGGCGCCCACCAGGTCATCTGGTTCCTCGGCGGGGACGGCAACTACTCCGGCGACAATGCCGAGACGTGGAAGCGGATCGGTAAGGCCGTGTTTAATGAAGATCAACATCGCCTGGCCACCCAACACGTCAGGGGAAGAAGCTGGATCGGCAAGGAATTCCGCAACGAGCCGTGGTTCAGTTTTATCGGCTATCAAAGTGGGCACGGCGACGACGAAAAGACGTTCCGCTGGCTCAACCAGGGCCCGCCCAGCACGGAATGGAGCAACACGCCGGCGCTGCCCGTGATTAATACCGAACCTAATTATGAAGCGCACAACGGCTATACTTATCGAAAAGTCCACAACGATCACTCGATCCGCCGGGCGGCCTACTGGAGCCTGCTGGTTTCCCCCCCGGCCGGCGTTACCTACGGCGGCCAGGGTATTTGGGGCTGGCATACGAAAGTTCAGGCCCCGGCCGACCATATCCGTACCGGCCTCGGTTCCCCCTGGCACATCGCGAAGGACCTTCCCGGGGCGTTGAGCATGAGATATTTGCATCAGTTCTTCCAATCCATCGAATGGTGGAGATTAGTCCCAGCACCGGACGTGCTGAACGAGCAGCCGGGCAAGAAAGATGCGTCGAAATTCATCGCGGCGGCGAAATCAGACGCTGGCGACCTTCTCGTCGTGTATCTGCCCGAAGGCGGCTCGGTCACAGTAAAAACCGATTCACTCAAATCGGGCCTGACCGCCCGTTGGTATCATCCGCGCACCGGCGGCTGGCTGGAGATCGGCAAGGTCGAGACGCCCCGGCAGACGTTTAAAACGGCGGATAAAAACGATTGGGTGCTCTTGATGAAGGGACATTAGAAACTGAATAAGAGGCGGACTGTGGTGCAATTCTAACTTTAAGGTCGAAGGGAGGAACAATCATGGTTAAAGATACAAGCCCTAAACACGTATCTTCGTCCGGCATGAAATCACCGGGTATCAAGCGGCGCGAGTTTCTCAAGAAAGCCGGTTATGCCGGTGTCGGCTTTGCCCTTGCCTTCGTTCCAAGGCGGACAGTTGCAGATTCGGGCGGTCCGCTGCCCACACGCATCCTCGGGCGAACGAACCAGAGAGTCTCCGTTCTCGGTCTGGGCACGGCGCCGGTCGGGGAAGGCCCTCCCGATGTGCAAGAAGGCATTCGTATCTTCAGCGAGGCCATCGACCGCGGCGTGACCTATGTCGATACGGCGCGCATCTACGGCAACGCCGAGGAAATCCTCGGACACATCATCCCGAAACAAAGAGACAAGCTCTTCGTCGTCTCAAAGGTCTCGGCGGATAATGCAACCCGGGCCGAACAACACCTGACCGAATCGCTGCGCCAGCTCAAGACCGACTATCTCGATCTCGTGCACATTCACAGCGTGGGCAGCAAGAATATTGACCGGGTTTTAGCCAAAGACGGATCGCTCGAGTATCTGCTCAAGCAAAAAGAGAAGGGTATCGTCCGTTTCATCGGCATATCGGGACACAATCGCCCGCCCAACTTTATCCGCATGCTCCAGACGGATCAAATCGACGTCGTAATGTGCGTGATGAACCACGCCGACAGGAACATTTATGATTTCGAGAGCACCGTCCTTGCCGAAGCCAGGAAACGCCACGTCGGCTGTGCGGCCATGAAAGTGTACGCCGGGATCAAGGGAGGTTTTCGCAATCACCGGAACGGCTACGTCGGCTGCGCCACGGAGCCGGCGTATCTGCCGCATGCAATGGCCTATGCGCTCGATCTCGAAGGCGTTAGCGTCGCGGTGGTCGGCCCTTACACGGTCGATCAGGCCATACAAAACGTGCAGTTTGCTCGCCAATATAAACCGCTGCCGAAAGAACAGCGAGCTACGATATTGAAATACGGTCGGAAACTCGCGGAAACGCTCGGACCTCGGTATGGACCGGTGGTATAAAACAAACAATCGAAAGGGTGCACCGGATGCATAGAAGAATTTGTCTCGGCGTCATCGTTGTATTAGCATTCTCCGCATCGATACGGGCCGCGAACTGGCCGCAATGGCGAGGCCCGTTTTTCAACGGCTCGACCGATGAAAAGAATCTGCCGACATCGTGGAGCGAGAATGAAAACATCGCCTGGATTGCCCCTCTTCCCGGCCCCAGCGGATCGACGCCCATTATTTGCCGGGGCCGGATATTTGTGAGTTCGATGGTCGGTAAAGGCCCCGATTTCGTTGCTCTGTGCTTGAGTGCCAAGGACGGAAAGAAATTGTGGGAAAAGAAAATCGGCTCGGATTCCCGTCGCCTCCCTCGCAACAACTTAGTCTCCCCGTCGCCCGCGACGGACGGCAAAAACGTCTTTTTTCTCTACGGTAACGGAGATCTCGTCGGTTTCGATGTGGAGGGCAATCCGCTTTGGAAACGAAATATCGAGGTTGAGTACGGCAATCTGGCCTTGCAATTCGGGTACAGTAACA
Source organism: uncultured Pirellulales bacterium (assembly GCA_964476475.1). GTDB lineage: Bacteria > Planctomycetota > Phycisphaerae > Sedimentisphaerales > Anaerobacaceae > JAFGTG01. Next base: position 18,279 of record CAYZAT010000002.1, on the reverse strand, counting down.
GTCCCTTCTTATACGAAGGCACACTCTATATCACTGTGATCCGCCGGGACAGGCATTATCGTCGACCTCAGGCGCGTGAGGCCCTGGATTCATTCCTTTTGGCATTGAATCCCCAGACCGGTAAGACGCTCTGGAAACAGCCGCGACCGACCAATGCGTTCGACGAGGGCATGGAAACCTACAGCACGCCCGTTCCTTTCGTTCGTCACGGCCGGACCGAAATCCTAAACACCGGCGCCGATTTCATCACGGCGAACGATCCAAAGACCGGTAAGGAGCTATGGCGTTTCGAATACCATACGCGTAAAATCAGAGACTCACGAATTATCCCTTCGTTGGTCACCGGCGACGGTCTTATTTTCGGCACGCGACATAAGAGCGGCGGCACCTTCGCGTTGAAACCTCCCGGACCGGATGACTCCGAAGCCCGTATCGTATGGGAATTCGACGGTCCGTCGCCCGATTGCAGCACCCCGCTCTACTATCAGGGGCGGCTGTATGTTTTGCAGGGGAATAAACGTCCCAAAGTCGTTACGTGCCTCGACCCCAAAACCGGCCGTCGAATATGGCAGGGCGATCTGGGGGGGCGGGGACCGTGGCGGGCCTCCCTGACCGGCGCGGACGGCAAACTGTATTGCATCAATGAAACGGGAGAGATCGTCGTGCTCGCCGCGGGCGGGGACAAATTGAACGTCCTCTTCGAGGCCAAGACGGACGAGACGCCCATCCAATCTTCTATCTCCGTGGCCGACGGGCACCTGTTCATCCGAACCGCAGATAATCTTTACTGCATCGGCAAATAGACTGATGATGGATAATATACCTGAGAGGAAAGCAATGAAGGCCGTCATTTCTGGTGAATGGTTTGTCACCTTGATTCTGTGTCTTTTATTAACCGGACCTCTCTATGGCCAGGAGAATCCGGATGCGAATATCTCAAAGGAGAAGCAAGATGTCCTTGATTATCTGAGCCGTCCGGATGTCGTTGAGAAATTCGGGAAGATTTCGGACGCCATCTGGTCCTATGCCGAACTGGGTTTGCAGGAATTCAAATCATCTGCTGTACTGATAAAGACGCTTGAAGCGGAGGGATTCGCGGTTGAAGAAGGCCTGGCGGGCATGCCGACCTGCTTTGTGGCTACTTATGGTTCGGGAAAGCCGGTCGTTGGGATCCTGGCCGAATATGATGCGCTGCCAATGCTTTCACAAAAAGCCCGGCACCCGAAACAGGAACCGCTCGTTGAAGGCGCTCCGGGACACGGGTGCGGCCACAATCTGATGGGGACCGCCGTTTCGGCCGCGGCCATCGCCGTCAAAAAAGCGATGGAGAAAAACGACATCAGGGGCACGATCAAGGTCTTTGGTTCTCCCGCCGAAGAAATCCTCGTAAGCCGGCCTTATATGGTCCAAGCCGGACTCTTCGACGACGTGGACGTTGTTATTAATAACCATACAAGTAGCGGATTCAGCACGAGCTACGGTGTTAGAGGCAATGCGCTCTATTCAGTTATCTATTCTTTTGCCGGCAAAACAGCCCACAGCGCCGCAGGTCCCTGGAGCGGACGCAGCGCGCTGGATGCGGTCGAAATTATGAATGTCTCGACGAATTATCTGCGAGAACACTTACATTATACATACCGTATGCACTACGTGATTCTCGAAGGCGGTGAAGCGCCCAACGTGGTCCCGGATCGAGCGAGTGTATGGTATTTTCTAAGGAACACGGACGAGCGATTGGAAGATATGTACCAGCGGGTGTTAAATTGCGCCAAGGGGGCCGCACTCGCAACCGATACGGAATTGTCGGAGGTGCGGGTGATTGCAGCGATCCACCAGTCTCATGCGAATAAGGCATTAGCAGAGTTGATGTATAACAATATCAGACTGGTCGGCATGCCGGAATGGACGGAGGAGGAACACCAATTTGCCAAAGCGCTTCAAAAAGCCTTAGGCAGAGCGGAAAACGGCATGCCGAAAGAGGTCGGCACGTTAGGCCGGCCCGCGGCCGTTTTCACGGGCGGGGCGTCTTCGGATCATGGGGATGTGACGCTTATTGCTCCCACGGCCACGATTCGCTTTCCGGGCATCGTTCCCGGCGCCATCGGCCACCACTGGTCGAACGTGACGTGCAATTACGGCTCCTCCGCCTGGAAAGGATTGAACGCCGGGGCCAGGGCGATGGCCGCGACGGCGATTGATGTGCTCACGTTGCCGAAAGAATTGCAAAAGATACGCCGGGAATTTAAGGAGTACTCGAAAAAACATCCGTACAAATCGTTCTTGCCGAAAGAGGCCCGGCCTCCCCTCGATATCAATGAGGAACTGATGAAGAAATACCGGCCTCTCATGGAAAAATATTACTCCGATATGTGAATGAAAAGCCTCGGTGCATGACATGGAAGAAGCCATTAAGCAAAGACCAACCGTACGACCTGACATGATCATCGCCATGGTGATGACGCTAACGTGTTCAGCCATTCCGGCGGGTGACATTTGGCCCGGATCATCATGGGAACAGGCGACGCCGGAGCAGGTTGAGATGGACGTTAATGTTTTGCAAAAGGCGCAGGACTATGCTCTCACGGGTGGAGGTTCCGGCTGTATCACCCGCCACGGCCGGCTCGTCATGCAATGGGGCGATCAGAAGCGACGCTACGATCTCAAATCATCCACCAAAGCTATCGGTGTCACCGCCGTAGGACTGGCCCTTACAGATGGAAAAATAAAACGTCTCCAGGACCCGGCCAAACAATATCACCCCAGCTTCGGCGTACCGCCGCAATCCAACGCCGAAACGGGCCGGCTCGATAAGATCACGCTCTTTCATTTAGCTACTCAGACCGCCGGCTTCGACAAGAGCGGTGGATACACGAAGCTGTTGTTCGAGCCGGGGACAAAATGGTCGTACAGCGACGGCGGGCCGAACTGGCTGGCGGAATGCCTCACGTTGGTATATGGACAAGACCTTAACACGCTTATGTTCGAGCGCGTCTTTCATCCGATCGGCATCGGTAAAGAAGACTTAACCTGGCGGAAGAACGCATACCGTCCGAAAGAGATAAACGGCATTGCACGGCGGGAATTCGGCTCGGGTATCCATGCGAATGTCGATGCAATGGCGCGGATCGGTTATCTGTATTTGCGGCGAGGATGCTGGGGCGCTACACAAATCATCCCGGCCTCTTTTGTCGATAGGGCGCGGACGGTCCCGGAAGCGGTAGGGGGGCTGCCGGTCGTAAAAAGCGAAAGCTACTTTAACGCCTCCGATCACTACGGATTACTATGGTGGAACAACGCCGATGGGACGATGAAAAATGTGCCGAAAGACACCTATTGGTCGTGGGGATTGTACGACAGCCTGATCGTCGTCATACCAAGCCTGGATATCGTGGCGGCTCGAGCCGGCAAATCGCTGAACAAGGCGCGCAATTCCGACTATAAGTCCATCGAGCCGTTCATCGAGCCGATCGTCCTATCTGTGAAGGAGAATAAGTAGTGAATAGTCGAAGAATGGTTGTGAGCTTGTTGGCCATGATCTGTTTTTCTCGCTGCGTTTTGGCCGGACAAGAAAATTTTGAATGGGAGGAAGTAACCCCGGAATCTCAGGGAATGTCGTCGCAAAAGCTCGATGCGGCCAGGGACGTGCTTGCCCAAAAACGGTCAAAAACCTTTCTCGTCATTAAGAATGACAAGATCGTTTATGAATGGTACGCGCCCGACTTCGGCCCCAGGAAAAAACACTACACCGCGTCTATGGCCAAAGCCCTGGTCGGCGGTATGTCCTTGATGCTCGCTCTCAACGATGGGCGGCTCGGCGCGGACGATCCCGCCTGTAAATACATTCCCCAGTGGAAGGGAGTTCCGCAGAAATCGAAAATCACGGTCCGTCATTTGGCTACTCATTCCTCGGGCATTGAAGACGCCGAGCAGGATAACATCGGTCATTTCGACCTGCCCGGCTGGAAAGGACGGTTCTGGAAGAAAGATCCCGATCCTTTCACCGTCTCGCGCGACAAAGCGCCGGTGCTCTTCGAGCCGGGCTCCGAATTCGCCTACAGCAATCCGGGCATGGCGATGCTTTCCTACGCCGTTACAGCCGCAGAACAAACGGACATTCGAACACTCCTGCGCGAGAGAATCATGAGGCCCATCGGGGTCGAGGACAGTGACTGGTCGATCGGCTACGGCCAAACCTACAAAGTCAACGGTCTGAACCTCGTCGCCAATTGGGGCGGCGGCGGCTATACGGCAAGAGCTACGGCCCGGGTCGGGCGGCTCATGCTCAGAAAAGGCAATTGGCAAGGCCGGCAACTGGTCGATCCGAAACGGGTGCAAGAAGTCACGAAATACGCCGGCACGCCTTTGCCCGACCGCTCGGGGCCGAATCCCGCGCCGGCCTCGGGCCTTGCCTGGTGGCTCAATTTCGATGGTGTTTGGCCGAAAGTCCCCCGCGATGCCTTCGTCGGATCGGGCGCGGGCAACCAGGTCCTTCTGGTGGTGCCGAGCCTGGACCTCATCGTCGTCCGAAACGGCTCGAATCTATATGACAGCTCGAAAGGCGAGGCCTACTGGACCGGCATCGAACGATACCTGTTCAATCCCGTCATCGAAGCCATCACAGGTGCGCCTTATCCGCCCAGTCCCGTGATACAGGCTATCGAATGGTCTCCGGTCGAGACGATCATCCGTCGCGCCTCCGGCAGCGATAACTGGCCCATCACCTGGGCCGACGACGGCCATCTCTATACGGCCTACGGGGACGGCTGGGGATTCGAGCCGAAGACGGAAAAGAAGCTCAGCCTCGGTATTGTAAAGATTGTCGGCTCGCCAGGGGATTTTCGAGGTATCAACATCCGGACCGAAAGCGGCGAACGCCTCGGCCAAGGCGCCAAGGGTGCCAAAGCCAGCGGGATGCTCTGTGTCGATGGTGTGCTCTACATGTTCGTTAGGAATACCGCCAATTCCCAGGTAGCCTGGTCCGACGACCACGGCAAGACCTGGACGTGGTGCGATTGGACATTCACGACCAGTTTCGGATCGCCGACATTTTTAAACTTCGGCAAAAACTATGCCGGCGCGCGGGATGACTACGTCTATATCTATTCAAACGACAACGCCAGCGCGTATGAACCCGGCGACCGGTTTGTGATGGCCCGCGTGCCAAAAGACAAAATCCGGGATCGCAGCGCCTACGAGTTCTTTAAGGGACTTAATGAATCGGCAAAGCCGGTATGGACGAAAGACATCCGCGAGAGAGGAGCCGTCTTCACCCATCCCGGCAAGTGCTATCGAAGCGGAATCAGCTACAACGCCGGGCTCAAACGGTATCTCTGGTGTCAGATTCTCCCCTTCAGCACCGACTCCCGCGGGCCGCGATTTCAAGGGGGATTCGGGATCTACGATGCGCCTCAACCCTGGGGGCCGTGGACGACCGTATTCTATACGGAAAGGTGGGATGTCGGTCCCGGCGAGACCAGCTCCTTCCCACCCAAGTGGATGAGCGAGCACGGCAGGGTCTGTCATCTGCTTTTTTCCGGCGACGATTTCTTTTCCGTTCGTAAAGCGTTGCTGACTGTCAACAAGTAGGACATTCAATCTGGGCGGCTTATTCGACCAGGTTTTTCCTGTTGTCATCTATTCAATCTTGTCCAGTCGTTGTTTGACGAGAGAGTCTCTGTCGGTTAAAGTAACCGAATGATTCGACCGGACGTGATCGAAATTGACTGGCAATGGAGTTGAGTGTACATGGTTAAGACAGAAACAATAGCGATAAAGACGAAGGGTAATTGTGACATCATCAATATAACAGAAGAAGTCGATACGGCGGTCGCACGTTCAAATATCCGCTCCGGCGCCGTAACGGTCTTTAATATCGGCTCGACGGCGGGGATTACGACGACCGAATTTGAGCCGGGCCTGGCCAATTACGACATCAAGGCGGCGTTTGAGAAAATTGCCCCTGAAAACGCCCGGTACGAACACGAACAGACGTGGCACGACGATAACGGCCACGCCCACGTACGGGCGTCGCTTCTCGGGCCTTCGCTGAGCGTACCGATTGTGGACGGCCGGCTGACGCTCGGTACCTGGCAGCAGATCATTCTCGTCGATTTCGATACCCGGCCGCGAACAAGAAGCGTTGTCTGTCAAATCATCGGGGAGTAAATTCGAATCGAATGGAAAGAAATTAAACGGAAATCTGATTATGAAAATGACAATATTCAATGGATCGCCTCACGCGGAGAATGGAAATACACATTGCATGGTCGAATCCTTTTCGAAAGGTGCCATCCAGGCCGGCGCGCACGTCGAGAACGTCTTTCTCGCTCAGAAAGAGATTCATCCATGCAGAGGATGTTTTGCCTGCTGGATCAAAACGCCGGGCCAATGTGTTATTCAAGATGATATGGCGGAACTCATCGAGAAATTCACACGTTCAGATGTTGTCGTCTTTGCCACTCCGCTCTACGTTGACAATGTTACGGGAATCATGAAGAATTTCATGGATCGGATCATTCCTATAGCCGATCCGCATTTTGACAAAGACGAGGGCGGAGAATGCGTCCATCAATCACGATACGAGAACACTCCCAAACTGGTTGTCATATCGAACTGCGGCTTTCCCGAGCAAAGCCATTTCCAGGTTCTGGAATTGTTATTCAAGCGAATTGCGCGGAATTTACGGACTCACGTGATTGGTGAGATATACCGGGCGGGCGGCGCCTTATTAAAAGATGCCCCCCTCATACTTAAACCTCTCGTCCATAAGTATAAAACCCTTCTTCAAACCGCCGGCAGGGAAATCGTGGAACGCCAACAGCTTTCGGATGAAATCAAGTCCAAATTGCATGAACCTCTCGTATCGGCGGATCGCTATATCGCCGGGGCCAATGAACATTTCGATAAATTGCTTTCTACCCTTTAGATTGTTCGGGTCCGGAACTCAAGACCGGAAGCGCAAATTGTTTTTCCGACAGATTATTGGAGAGTAAGAACCATCAACTTCGACGCTATTCTTTTCGATTTAGACGGGACGCTGCTCGACACGCTCGCCGACATTGCCAACTCCGCCAATGCGGCCCTGGAACGGCTTGGCTTTCCAACGCATCCGGTGGAGGCTTATCGCTATTTCGTCGGCGACGGCAGCGAATGTCTCGTCCGGCGAATCCTGCCCGAAGGGCATCGCGATGGAGAAACCCTGAAAAGATGCCACGAAACGATTTTGGACGAATACACCCATCGCTGGGCGGAAAATACCCGCCCCTATCCCGGCATACCGGAATTGCTCATTGCATTGGAACAACGTCATATCCCCATGGCCGTACTATCCAACAAACATGATGATTTCACAAAATTGACCACCGCCCGATTGCTGCCGGATATCTCGTTTCAAATCGTCCGGGGAGCGCTGCCCTCCGTCCCGGTCAAGCCCGATCCGACGGCGGCCCTTCAGATGGCCGAACAGATGAACGTATCGCCGGAGCGGTTCCTCTACCTGGGGGATACCAACACGGATATGCAAACCGCTCAAGCAGCGGGTATGTTCGGCGTCGGCGCCCTCTGGGGTTTTCGCTCCGCCGAGGAGCTGACTGCGAATGGAGCTCAAGCACTTGTGAGAAATCCTAAGGACGTTCTGGATATCCTCAATACAAAGCCCGCCAAGTGATAATGGCTCGAAATGCGGATTTTTCCGGACCTTTGCCATTTTTTTATTGTATAGCAAGGGTAATTCGAGTATAATCTGTCTTGTGGCTTTTCGAATTCCTACGCAGTAAGCCCGGTGAGCGAAAATGGAAAGTAAGGCATGGAGTTCATTCTTCTTATGATTCGTGCATCCGTCATGTTTGTGCTTTTCCCGCACGTCAATGTCCATCCTAACCTCGACGCATTTTAAAGGAGAACCATTATGAAGTACGTTCGCTTCTCTATCGCAACGGCATTGACAATGATTCTGTTGTTCACTTCGCTCGGTGCAGGGGCGATATCTTCAAGCGCCCATCTTCAGGATTGGGCGCCACAGAATGGACGGATGATCGACGTTAAGGTGGCCGGATTCGTGGCACAGTCTGCCTTGCCCATCTTCTATGAAGGGAGCTGGAAGTACTTCGATCGTTTAGTCTATCATGATCTGGACGGCAGACCGGTTACGTTTGCCTTTGTCTTTCAACGGCTGCCCGAGGATGCAAGTGCTTTCCGCGAATCCGCTGAAATCCCGACCTTCCCCGCCGGTCAACTGGATACCCTGGAAGAATCGATGAGAATCATGAGGGAAATGATTGCCGACCTATCAGAGCAGATGGCCTGGATTGAAGCTTATAACGGTCTGGCGAATGCGGAGAAAACGCCTCTGATACAAGAGCTCACCGCGGAAAAGAACAAGGCCCAAGAAGCGCTTCACGGTATCGGCGAGTTCGCCACGGTCGTGACGGGGGCGAGGGTGGACATGCCGCTGATTCTCAAATGCTATGAAGGGCTTCCTCCGGCCTTTGTTAAGAAGCGCGATGCCTTGGCCTTGGCCTATAACAAGGAAGCGTCGGTTGACTGGCACATAGGACAACTGATCTACCTTGACCGATTCACGGAGGCGGTGGAACTGGTTCAGGGATTAACCGAGGGGCGCGCCCCCGTCTCGAGTGAGGCTGTCGTGGTCAACCTGCGAACTCGAACGATCGCGCCTCGGTCGGATCTCCGACGTCAATTCAACAAGGCGCGAGAGGACAAAAAGCTGAATAATGCACAACTCTTTAGCGCTGAGGAGGATACCTCCAGGGAGAAATATCAGTTGACGTGGGAGGTGTGGAAACAAAAAGCTCGGGATAACGCTTCACGTATCGAGGCAATCGTTCAGCCTGTCAATACGGACGTGAAGCTCCTCAAGAGTGAATTAACCAAAGAAAAATAGTATTGTGCAACATCGGCCTTATAGGCGTGAGTGATTGAAAAGTGGGCTGTTATTCCTTTAAGACATAATCCAATCTCCGAGAAGGCAGACAGGTGTGATCATGAAAAACAAGATCAATTTTGAAGTGTTCGTGGGTCTTATATTTGTCTTTGGTTTAAGTCAAACGGCTGGGGCTGATCCGGACCTCCGGCCTTTGACAGAAACCGAGTACCTCCCAGCAGGATGGAACGGACCTATCGTGGTTTATACAGAGCCCGTCAGTGACATATCCGAAATCCAGGGCGCGACACAGGTCAATGCCGGCCAGACCGTGTATGTCGGTTTTTACGTGGGAAACTATGGCAGCGAGGACGCCGGATCCTTCGATGTTCAAATCTGGGACGACACCCACACTCCGTCAGAACTCATACTCCAGGAGCATGTAGATGGTCTCCAGGGGGGATGGGCTGCGAGTATGAGCCGGAACTACTCCTGGAGGTTCACGAAAAGTGGATGGCATAGGTTGCGTCTCAAGGTTGATAGCAATAACAGTATTACCGAGAGTTCCGAAACGAACAATGAGTGGAGCGATCAGGTCGTCAACGTACAAGGTTCCGGAGTGAAAAAGGATATTCCCGACGTCCCCGCCTATGTTAATGACCCAAACAAATATCCTATCCCCAACTGTAGTGTTTGCGGCCCCGGCATCTGTGTGGCCACGTCTTCAGCGGCGGTTCTTGGTTACTGGGATCGCACGCCTTATGAGGGTGTCACGTATTCGAATCTCGTCGCCAATATGGTGGCTCCGCTCAGAGATACGAATCCCCCCAATCCGAATGTGAAGGACCTGGTTCTGGCCATAGGGAGTTACTATTATGTTGACCATCTATCAGAAATCAAAGATGAGATCACGGTTGATACCGTTTGGCGCGACGGTATTCGATATGTAACCAACGAGGTCAAAGGATACGATTTTGATGTACAAGCTTACGATATCGATAGCGGGCACACCAACGGTCAGCTCTTTCAGAAGATGCGAGATGAAATAGACGCCGGCCGACCGGCCATCTGGGCGGTGGACAGTCTCCAAGGGAGGGATGCCTCTGCACATGCCATGCCCATTATCGGATACGTTGATTGCACCGGAACCGACTTTGATTCGGCATACGTACATGTCAACAGCAATGATGATCCGCCTTTTAGTGCGTATGTTTATTGGGATGGCGGTGATATTTTGGATGCCGAAAGTGATTGCGTGATTACCATCGAGCCCGGAGGGGGCATACCGGCAAAGACCGCCAATCCTACGCCGGCCCATGGTGCGACGAACCAACCGATAAATGGCAACTTAAGCTGGTCCGGCGGCGACGGTGCGACGAGTTATGACGTCTATTTTGGCACAGACTCAACACCCGATTCGGGTGAGTTTAAGCGTAACCAGACTACACGGGTATATCACCCCGGAATCCTCCAAAATAACACGACCTTCTACTGGCGGATCGACGCCAAAAATACGCAGGGAACAACGAGAGGGGACGTCTGGAGATTTACGACCCGGCAAGCCCAATCTTCTATTACTGTCACGTCTCCCAACGGCGGCGAGAACTGGCTGCGCGGGACACGACAAACGATCACCTGGACGACCAGCGGCGACGTCGGATCCCCTGTTAGCATTCAACTGTACAAGGGGGGAACCTTCGCAAGATGGTTAGCCGGCCCGATTCCAAACAGTGACAGATCCTATGCTTGGGATATTCCCCAGAATCTGGCTGAAGGATCCAATTACACCATCAGAATCGCTACCTATCCTGATCCTTCTATCTACGACGAGAGCGATCGATCCTTCTCCATCACGGCGCCGAGTGTCGATTTGGATGTCTATAAGCTGGTCATTCGAAGCGGCAATTACTACGAATACGGTGATGAAGTCACTGTGACCGTGTATATCGCCAACAGGGGGACCCATGCCTCGGATGACTATGTGGTCAGTCTTCTGGCATCAACCAATCGCGATCCCTATGGCATTCACCTGGACGACTCGGACCGCTACGCAAGCGTGCCGGGAGGCGGCTCTCTCGACTTTTCACTCTATGGCGAATTCCCCTCGAATACTGAATCGAGCGGTTACTTCATCGGAGTGAAACTCACGTGTCCCAACGATACGAATGAAACAAACAATATACTCTGGAGCGACGAAGCGGTCGAATACGAACGCGGTTTCTGAGATCACCGAGTTCTGATCGGTTCGGCGAATGACTCTTCGCCGCGCGTTTCAATAAGTCGTCAGCCTTATACATCATAGGGCGACAAACGCCCTGTGAGAGATTTCCGGAGCCTGGGGCGACCGTATCTAAACATAATGTCCGAAGTTTAGCAGCAGGGGTATTGCAAATATAGGAAGCTTGTGTATAATACGTCTAAAAAGAACAGTTTAAAGGAATGATTTGCATGAAAAACCATCGGACAAGCAAAGTCAAGCGGAACCGGAAAAGCGGTTTTCGGGCCCGGATGACAACAAAGAACGGACGAAAAACACTCAGGAGAAGGCGACGTTTGGGCCGCTCGGTCAATGTTTCTCCTCGAATATGATGATATCTGCGATTGCACGGTCGTGGAGACCGTGAGCAGGTTCAGTTAGTGCAACAAGTATGGTTCTTTCTATCTTCTGAAGGGATACGAGATGATTCGGCGGGCTATATGGCTGTTGATCGTGCCTTTATGCGTTGTCGCCTTGAACGCTCAGGATAAACCTCAGGCAAAAGATCCGGCCACCCGATGGGAGAAAACGATTCAAACCTTCGAGGATTGGGATAGAAAAAACACGTTCCCTGCCAATCCGATCTTATTCGTGGGCAGTTCGAGTATTCGGATGTGGCCGACCCGCGAGTGTTTCGAGGACTGGGCCGTGATCAACCGGGGATTCGGCGGCTCTCAAGTCTCAGACGTCAACTACTACATCAAGCGAATCGTGTTACGTTACGAACCAAAGGTGATTGTACTTTATGCGGGGGATAATGATATCGCCGCAGGGGAGAACGCCGGGCAGGTTTTTGACGACTATAGGCAATTCACGAAACGTGTGCATCAGAAACTCCCCAATACACGGATTATCTTCGTCGGTATCAAGCCCAGTGGGAGCCGGTGGTCTCTGTGGCCCGAGATGAACAAGGCGAATACGATGATCGAAGAATTCTCCGAAAAGGACCGTCGATTGTTTTATTTCGATTCGGCCACGCCCTTGCTGGATAGCGAGGGGCGACCCAACCTTGACTTGTTCCTGAAGGACCGATTGCACCTGAACGCAAAGGGGTACGAGATCTGGACGAAACATCTGCGTCCGATCATCAAAGAAGCCTTGTAAAACCTGAAGAGAAGCATCCGTACGCCTTTGTTATATCCTTACGGAGTCCAATAAAGGCGGGCTGAATTGTTCTTGACACAAGGGCAGGGGGATCATAGCATAGAGGCCGCGTATTCCACGGAACATAAGATCCCTTTTTAAGGTGTCCGACCATGAATACCATTCAGAAGACAGTAACCGTAACAGCCATGCTGTTGATCGTTTGCGCGTTAAATGGTTGCAATCAGGATGGGAGAGACAAAGCAATCACGGATGCCGCCGATCTGGGGCCCACGATCGGATCCTTGGCGAATGTATTGATCCCTGAGCCGGTCGCCGTAGAAGGATACGGTATTGTAGCCGGGCTTCGGAATACGGGATCCGCCGAATGTCCGCCGCCGATCAGGGCGTACCTCAAACGTTACATCCAAAAGCAGTTGGCTTCGTCCGGTAAACCCGGGAGCCTGGATATTGACAAATACATTAATAGCCTCGATACGGCCGTCGTGCTCATTGAGGGCGTCATCCCGGCAATCCCATCGAAGAACCAGTATTTCGATGCAAGGGTCACCGCGCTCCAAAACACGCAGACTACCTCGCTGGAAGGCGGAACGCTCTTCAGCACGGAGCTAAAAAGACCGGGGAGCTTCGGTATCGCGACCGACGTCCTGGCCGATGTGGAAGGTCCCGTCTTTACCGACAAGATGAGTTCCATCGGAGCGAATCCCAAGGTCGGATATGTCCTGGGAGGCGGAAAGGTTCTCAACGAGTACAGGATCATTCTGGCGCTCCAGGAATCCGATTTCAAGGTGGCCAACGCGATTCGTAACCGTTTGAACGGGCGTTTTGGCGCCGGAACCGCACGGGCCGTTTTAGCCGACCGGGTTGAAGTCATGGTCCCGAATTACTATAAGAGCCGAAAAGAAAGATTTGTTTCGATGATTCGGACCCTGTCCCTGAATCAGGACGTGGAAGCCACCCGGGAGAGGATCAAAACGCTTGTCAATAGGCTTACCGATTCGCAAGATAAAGAGGAAAGCGAAATCGCTCTTGAAGCGATCGGCAACCAAAGCCTTGGCTACTTGAATGCACCGTTAGCTTCACCCGATGAGCGGATTCGCCTGCATGCGGCCAGATGCATGCTCAACCTCGGAAGCGACGCCGGGCTGCTGGCTCTTCGGGAAATAGCCATGGCCCCGAGTTCTCCGAACCGATTGGAGGCGCTTGAGGCCATCGTTCTCGGTGCCAAACGAGCGGATGCCACGCCGGTCGCCCGGAGATTGGTCCGGGATGATGATTTTAAGATCGCATTAGCCGCATATCAGCACTTGCGCCAACTGGGCGATATCGCCGTCACACAAGAATTCATCGGACGGAGCTTTTATCTGGAGCAAATTGCACAGACCGATCAGAAGGTGATCTACGCCTCTCGCAACGGGCAGCCGCAAATCGTCTTGTTTGGTGCGCCGCTGGAGTGTCACTCGAGTATTTTCATCGAATCCGACAACGGGGATATCACCCTGAATACCCCGGCCGGAGGCGACCACGTCACGATCATGCGTAAGCATCCCAAGAGAACGGGTCTCGTCTTACGTCTGAACAGCTCCTTGAATCTTGGTGATATCATCAGGACGCTTTGTGCAGAACCTTCCACGAGAAGGGTTCAAGATCGGAAAGGTTTGGGTGTGACGTATGCAGACGTCATCGCCCTGTTGAAACGCATGTGTGACAAAGGCGCCATCGACGCAAAATTTCACGCCGGAGAGCTGCCCAAAATCGACCTAAATATCAAGAAATAACAATCCTTCGGCCGATAACAATAATGCAAACATAGCCCAAAATTATTGTGTGGGGACCGAATAGACTATTACCGGACGTTAATTGCAGATGAGACTTGAAAAAGTAATATTGAACGGATTTAAGAGCTTCGCGGATAAGACGGAATTTCTTTTTGATTCGCCGGTGACCGGGATCGTCGGGCCGAACGGCTGCGGCAAGAGCAACGTGGTCGATGCCGTCAAGTGGGTGCTCGGCGAGCAGAGCGTCAAAAGCTTGCGCAGCGGGCAGATGGCCGACGTGATTTTCAGCGGGAGCAGCAGCCGGAAACCTCTGGGCGCGGCGGAAGTGACCCTGGTTTTATCCAATCCCGACCGGGGGGGGACGCGGGCGTTGCCGATTGAGGCCGAAGAGGTTCAAATTTCTCGAAAGATCTACAAAAGCGGCGAAAGCGAGTATCGAATCAACAACAAGATGTGCCGGCTCAAAGATATGCGCGAACTGCTCATGGATACCGGAATCGGCACCCGCGCCTATTCGATTCTGGGACAAGGACAGGTGGAGCATCTCGTGAGCGCCTCGAAAACGGACCGACGGTCGATCTTCGAAGAAGCGGCCGGCATCAGCAAGTATAAAGCGCATAAAAAGGAAGCCATACGAAAGCTGGACCGAACAGAGCAGAATCTGTTACGGCTGGCAGACATCCTGGGCGAAGTGGGCAAGAGGCTTCGCAGCGTCAAGTTGCAGGCCGGCAAGGCGAGAAACTACCTGGAGTACACGCGAAGACTCAAGGAGCTTCAGGTCAATTACTCGCTGGTCGAATATGCGAAGATCCGAACCCGGATCGCCGACAAACAGAAGGCCCTCGGACACGTCACCGAGCAGTTCGAGCATCTGGCGACGGAAGTGTCCAAACGGGACACGGTCCTCAGCCAACTGGGCGAGCAGATCATCGAGACCGAGCACAAGCTCAGCAGCACCGGCAACCATCTCGTGTCGGTACAGAGTCAAATCGAGCAGCGGCTCCAGCGAATCGACTTCCTTCGAGCGCGGGTTACAGAATTCCAGGAGCGAAAAGTATCCGCCACGGGAAAAATCGAAAAGCTTCGAGAACAGAAGAATGCGTTCGAGAAGAACGCCGCCCAATCAAGGAGCGAGTCGATCCGCTGTGAAGAAGTGCTCGAGGAGAAAACGCACGAAGTGGAGGACGTCCAGGGAGAGATTCAGAAGATCAATGCCGAATGCACCTCGCTGGAGGCTCAGTTAGGCGACGAAAAATCGGGGATCATCGACATCGTCCGAAGGACGGCACAGCTTCATAACGAGGTCCAGAGTATTTCCGTCTATCGCAATAATCTATCCACCCAAAAGGACCGTCTCGCCGGTCGCGCCCAGACGGCGCGGGCGGAGCTGGAAGATCTGCTCACGCACAAAGCTCAACACAACGCCCGTCTGGAGGACATTGAAAAAGTGCTCGGTGAGTTAGAGGAGAGCCTGGACTCCAAACGCAGGACAATGGAGGAGGTGGAGACGTCCGCACAGGCGGACCGTCAACGCTTGGCGCATAGCAAGGAGGCCCGAAGCGCGCTGAACAGCGAACTGGCGATACTCACGGATATGGAGAAACGGTGCGAGGGACTTAAAGCGGGGGTGAAAAGCGTTTTACAGAACCGTTCGATCGAGAACCACCGGTTCGATTACGTTGAAGGCATGCTGGCGGATGTTATTGAGGCGGACGTCCAGTACGCCAGCGCGGTCGAGGCCGTTCTCGAAGGCCAAACGGATACCCTGATTATTAACAACACGGAAAAGATGCTGACCGACCAGCAGAGCCTCCACGAACTTGACGGCCGAGTTAATTTTCTGTGCCTTGATCGGATCGATCCGTTTGTGGATCAAAACAACCTGTCGGAATTACCCTGTGTACGAGGCCGGCTTGTTGAGTTCGTCACATTCGATGAGAAGTACGCCCCCCTGGTGTGGACATTACTGGGTAAGACGTTTGTTGTTGAGTCTCTGAACGAGGCGGTCGAACTGGCAGGTTATCATGGTTGCGCGTTCGTGACGTTGAAGGGTGAGTTCGTTGGCACCGATGGGATCGTGAAACTGGGACCGCTCGGTAAGGCGACCGGCTTGATCTCCCGCAAGAGCCGGCTGCGACAGCTTCAGGAAACCATCGCCAATATCACCGGCGAGATCGAGTCGATTGAGGGCCGGATCGAAACAGGCCACCAGACAAAAGTCCATTTAGATAAACTATGCAAGGACCTGCGGACGGCGATTTACGAAGCAAATACGGAAAAAATGCAGGTCGGCTCGAAGCTGAGTGTGATCGAGCAGAATATTAAACGGCTCAAAGAAGAAGAGCCGCTCCTCGCCAGTGAGATTGATTTGCTGGCCGAACAAATCGACCAATCCGTACAAAAAGAATACGACTCGAAACAAAAACTGCACGAGCTGGAAGTCGTCAACAACCAGCGAACCGAACATATCGAAAAACTGGAAGTCGAGCTTGCCGAACAAAAGCAGCAGCAGCAGGCCTTAAGCGGTCGATTGACCGATCTGAAGATTTCGCTGGGCCAGATGACCGAACAGAGCAAGGGACTCAAACAGATCCTCGCGAGTTTGCAGAGCCAGATACAGGAGAACGCAACGGCGACCCGGACCGCCGAAGAAGACATTCAAAATTGCAGCCATGAATTGGCCAAAGCCCGGCGAGACATTTTGAACAGCGAAGCAGGGGTATCTGAGTTGTTCGTGGAGAAGGAGAAAAACCAGCAGGAAAGCCGGCTCCTGCAGGATCAGGTGCAACAACTGATCGAAAAGAAGCAACAGGCGGAAGAACAAATCCGACAGAAAAACAGCGAGAAAAGCCAAACGGACCAGAGAATCCACGAAATCAAAATCGAGTTGAGCCAGTTGGACGTCAGGCTGCAAGACCTCGTCGAGAGAGTGCGCGAGGAATTACAGATCGAATTGGCCGAAGCGTACGAAAGCTATACCGACCGGGACGTGGACTGGGAAGGAATCAAAGCGGAGATTACGGATTTGCGAGGCAAGATTGAACGGCTCGGCAATGTGAATGTGGAGGCCATCGACGAGCAGGAAGCCCTCGAAAGCCGATACGAATTCCTGAGCAATCAGGTCGGGGACCTCAACAGCAGCAAGGCCCAGCTCCAACAGTTGATCAATCGACTGAACAAAAAGAGCCGGGAGAGGTTCCAGCAAACCTTCGAGGAAATCAGATGTCACTTCCAGGAAATATTCCGGAAGCTGTTCGGTGGAGGCCGGGCCGACATTTTACTGGAAGACGCCGAAGATATTTTGGAAGCGGGTATCGAAGTTATCGCCCGCCCGCCCGGCAAGGAAACCCGGAGTATCTCGCTGTTGAGCGGTGGGGAGAAGTCCATGACCGCCCTGGCCCTGCTCTTTTCCGTCTTCAAAGCCAAGCCGTCGCCGTTCTGTTTCCTCGACGAGGTCGATGCCGCCCTGGATGAGGCGAACAACGAGCGGTTCAATATGCTCGTGCAGGAATTCCAGAAGGATTCGCAGTTCATCATCATCACGCACGCCAAGCGCACGATGAGCATCGCCGACGTGCTGTTCGGGATTACGATGCAAATCCGCGGCGTGAGCAAGAAAATCAGCGTCCGATTCGACGAATACGAAGAAGAATCCGCCGCCGTGGCGTAGATACGTTGTGCAAACGTTTTGATATCACACATCAAAACGTTTATAATTCATACCATGTCAGAAAAATCGGACAAAATCGATCAATACGAAGATTCTTCCGAACAAGCCGATCCCATTCAGGCAGCGATTGACGATGGAATCGATGTCTCGATGCTCGTCGATAATCTCCGTAGAAGTGTTGCGGAGCGAATCAGACGACACCAAATTGCTCATGACATGGCTATGAAACTCAGGAAGGCAAAGCGATTGTGAGTAAAGGTTTTTATAACTTGATCGAGAGGCTGGTAAACAACGGCGTTGACTTTGTGATCGTGGGAGGATTTGCGGGTGTCGTACATGGATGTTCATATGTAACCCAGGACGTTGATATCTGTTGTGATTTTTCCCCGATCAATTTACTCGCCCTTCAAAAAGCCATCTCAGATTTAGATCCCGTGCATCGAATGACGCCGAAACGACTTAAGTTGAAGTTGACGGAAGAAACGTGTTCACAATTCAAAAATTTGTATCTTGATACGAACGTAGGTCAATTGGACTGTGTGCTTTCGGTAGGCCTGTAAAAAATCAGAATTTTTTAAGAGGTGTGACA
>CAYZAT010000001.1:58274-61039 GCA_964476475.1 uncultured Pirellulales bacterium | reverse complement strand
CAAAGCTCGCCAGAATCAATGAATTGATCGAAGGGGCATCCCAGCCTTCTCCGAGCAGGGACTGGGTCCCAACCAGAACGGTAATGCCGCCCCGACCGAACAAACGCGTGACCAATTTGACCATTTTCTGCTTGTCTGTTCCGATGATGTTTAAGGAGCAGTACTTTCCATCATGCGCCAACGACGTGTATTTGATCGCACTCAATTCAATCCCCACGCCAGCGGCAATCTCCTCCAATAAACGTTTTGCTTCGCAGGGTATGACGACTAATGTGCCACTGAGGATGCCTAACTTGATACCCTCGATTGAACATCGGCGTAGGGTCTCGAAAATCGGCACGACGCCGATTCGTTTAAGCGATTCGGTCTCCTGCTCATTTCTCGGGAAAGAGGCTCTGCGAATGTAATCCGTTAAGATGACCATTCTCAAATCCGTCCCAAGGGATTCGCTTTCGAGTGCAACAATTTCTTCGATACTCTTGAGTTTGGAAATGCTTGAAATGAGCAGGTTCGTGATCTTATCGTTATTTTGAAGGTTGACCTTTCGCCTCTCGATGGCACCCATCCGCTGAAGGCGTCGAGATAGCCCGTTGAAAAGCTCGGCGCATCCCTCGAAACCGTCCTGATGGGAATAGAGACATCCCGTTAACAGTATCTCGAGCCACTCGTAATTCAATTCCGGGCATTTTTTCGGTGGAAAACCGATGATCCGAAGCACCTTTTTGGGCGGATGCCCCTTAACGTGATTGAGGAAGAAAGCCATACTGGAGTAAAAGCCGGGATCGGAAAGGATCTCTTCAATGAAGGCATTTGGACGCTTGATGCATGGATGTTTTTCCAGCGCCGAAGTGAAATTTCGATCGGAACACAACTCATCGACAAATGTCTCGATATCGCCTCGAAACTCTTTGATTTGCTTCTGCTCGGTTTTCAAAGGGGTCGAGAGATAAACATAATCCTGATGTGGACAAAGATTCCGCTCCAGAACAAGCTCGGGAACGCATATCTCTGAATCGACCGGACCGCACAGATCGATATAGCGATCCCATTCATACGGCGCCACGTCAAGAGGCGGCGTCGCCGTTAAAGCCACAATAGTCGGTTCATCCAAATACTTCTTGATATCAATCAGGCATTGCCACCATTCTTTCCGCAGGTGGTGGGCCTCATCAAGAACAAGCGTATGCATCTTAGTCGTTTTGAGCTTTTTCAAAAGCTGACTACGGTTCGTTTTCCGTTGTGCGGTCCGATGGGATCCTTTACCTTGCCGGTCGTCACTGTCGTTTTCTTCCTCGCCTGGCTCCTTTTCCACTTTTCCCGTAAAAGCACTATGTAATCCCTGGTAGGTGGAAACAGTGAGAAATCTCGGTTGGCGAATATCTTTCGATATCCACTCAAACGTAGCGGTATCCCCATCGCAGAAGAGGTTCACTAACCGATCTACCCATTGATCCCTTATGGCCAGGGTCGGGGCAAAAATCAAAGTCGGCCTGTTCAAGCGCCGGACGACCTCGAGCCCCAGCACGGTCTTTCCGGAACCCGGCGCTGCGATGATGTGCAAATGATTATCATCCAAATGCTCTTTCAATTCAGACAGAACCCGCGCTTGGTACGACCGCCAAGTTTTCTGAAACGCAACAGAATCCGGAAATACGTCCATTTTTTCATTGATCCCGGTGACATAATGAAACAACGTATCAACATACTACATGAATCCGGATGCTTCATCAAGCGTGGAATGACAGCCAAATGACGCCCTGTTGACAGACTGTTCGTCTCATAATAGACTTGTTGAATGCCGAAGCATGATCCTAAAAAGTTCTATATGGGGGTCGCTGTCGTCCTGGTCGCTATCGTCTCAGGATTCCTGTGGTGGAGGCGGGTACATCCCGTTTATGCTTACCTTGTGGGGATTAATGTCATCATCTTTCTGTTTTATGGATATGATAAGCGACAATCGCGGAATAAGAAATCGCGGATTCCTGAACTCACCCTGCACTTGTTGGCTTTGCTGGGCGGTACTCCCGGCGCCCTTCTGGGCCAGTTGTCTTTCAGACATAAAACGAAGAAACTGAGTTTTAAGATCGTCTTCCTGGTCATTGTTCTGATTCAGGCCGGTCTTGGGTTTTGCTATTGGCGTTATTGGCGATAGGCTACAGCGCACGAATTATTTGGAGAGGGAATGCAAATATTCCTCAATGTTCGTATACCCATCGCCGTCCCGGTCATCCGTTGAATCGGTTGGATCGTTCAAGTCAAGCCCCTCTTGTTTTTCCCAAGCGTCCGGCATTCCGTCGTGGTCTGAATCATCGGGTGGCGTTCCGCCGGCCAGTTGGGGATAACCGCCCACATCGTCAGGCGAGTCGATAATTCTGCCTGTTCCGTTTTTCACCTCGGCGATGATGCGCTCATCCACGGAATCGCGGACGGGCAATATCGCGCCGGCGGAACCCAGCACCTCATCGAAAACATCGTTGGGCTCGGATGTCGTAACCGGCGGCACGGCAAAGGGATTGTGCGACCGGTAAGATTCCGGCGCGCTTTGGTCCGAGTCCCAACCATACTGCACAACGCTCCAGTCACCGACTGAGGAATCCCGTCGGCGCGGCCCGATATTATCTTTCACGTAGATTTGCGGAATTCCCTTCTCCTGTCCGATCAGAATTTCATACGGCCCGGTTTTTGTCGAAGGTCCGGCGATAAAGGTATTACCAACGAAATTCAAAAATGAATTCGAGTTGTAGTCCACAACTTCGGCGCACAGG
>CAYZAT010000001.1:0-58264 GCA_964476475.1 uncultured Pirellulales bacterium | reverse complement strand
GTTATTGACGATATCGTGCGTACCCCCTTCGATGATCAACGGATTGCGAAAGTCGTTGTGAGCCATGAGGCAATGATGGATCGAGACATTGTAGGAACTGTCTCCAATCAGCAGACCTGCACTGTGCGTTTGCTTACGATGGCGGCTCCGATTGAGAGCCTCGCTGATGATCGAGTAGCAAATGGTCACGTCATGCGCGCCGTACCATGTACTGATCGTTTCATCCTCCGACCAGCTCGCCGAAACGTGGTCCAGCACGACATGATGGGCGCCCTCCGGATCGCCACGCTGACCGAGGATTTCGACGGCGTCGTTCGTATCCGGCTCGACGTTTCCTTTGTTGCCCGGACGGATACGAATATGCTGGACTAATACATCGTGAGTCTGGATCACCAGCCCGGCGTTCTTAATGCAGAGGCCCCCGCCCGGGGCCGTCTGGCCCGCCACAGTCACGAATGGATGGGCGATGAAAAGTTGTTTTTCCAGCTCAATCGTCCCGCCTACGCGAAAGACAATCATCCGGGGTTCCGGAACATTCAATGCGGCGCGGAGCGAACCCGGGCCATCGTCTGCCAATGTTGTGACCTCAATAACGCGGCCACCCCGCCCGGCCGGAGTATCCGTACCGAAGCCTTCCGCACCGGGAAAAACCGGTAATCCGACCAATGGTGTAAACGGCCTCGGCGTGTCGGGGTTCTTGGGTGTCTCCGGTTCGAGAATTCCGAGCACAATGGGGATGCCTATGACGATGACGAACGCAATCAATAGCAATCCACCGGCAACCGTGCACGCTAACCCCAACGCCCGTTTTCGTCTCCGTCGAAATATTTTGACGCCGAGAACCATCGCCGCCAATGGGCATATCCCCATCAGCCCAAAGGTAATCCACGGCCCCGGAAATTTCATCAGGTAGGCATCGAAGATGTTGACAATCCGTAATATAAACAGGGCGGCAATCAGCCAAAGTACAGACGCCACAGCTAACAAAGCCAAAGCTATCGGGACTTGATATTTCCCATCTGACTTCATGGACATAAAACCTCCGACAGAAAGACGTTAGAACTGATGCGAATAGTACCCATAATTCATATCCTGCCGGAATCACACCTTTTTGTCATGAAGGGCAGGAGAAATATACATTTTTCGCATCGCCGATGGCGATCATCAAGAACCTGATTCACAATCGAAACGTATTGTTTTATAATACCGCTCTATTTTGTGAGCTTTTGGATTGTAACACGGGAGATAACAATTGAAAACAACTCAAACAAACAACTCATTACTGGAGCGGCTGAAGGATAATTTACAGGATGTCATTTATGGAAAAAGCGAATGTATCGACGTTTTGATCATCTCGCTCATGGCCGGAGGTTCAGTTCTAATCGAAGATGTGCCGGGCGTGGGAAAAACGACTCTCGCCAAAGCATTGGCCAAAAGCATTGAAGCTAAGTTTCGCCGCGTGCAATTCACACCCGATCTGCTGCCCGCCGATATTTTAGGTTCCTCAATCTATAATCCCGTCACCGGGGATTTCCGATTCGACCCCGGCCCGATCTTTTGCAATATCCTCCTGGCTGATGAAATCAACCGCGCCTCCCCCCGGACCCAATCGGCCCTGCTGGAAGCCATGAACGAAAACCAGGCGACGATTGAAGGCAAGCGTTATCCGCTCCCGAGACCTTTTATGGTGGTGGCTACCGAGAATCCCATCGAATTCCACGGTACCTACCCCCTGCCGGAGGCCCAAATGGACCGCTTTCTGGTCCGACTCTCTCTGGGTTATCCGGCGGCTGAGGTCGAAGTGGACATTCTCAAATCCCACGCCTTAAACGAACCGCTCGATCGTATCAGACCCGTCCTTACACTCGAACAGGTTCAACACATCCAGCAAGAGGCGGCCGGCGTTCATGTGGACGATAGTATTCTGGAATATATCGTCGAAATCGTTCACGCCACCCGCCGCGATAATCGTCTCCGACTGGGTTTGAGCACACGCGGCACACTGATGATGTCGCGGGCCGCCAGGGCCAGGGCCTATTTCCAGAAGCGTGATTTTGTTATTCCGGATGACGTGCTGTGGCTCATTCCTTATGTGTTACCGCATCGGATCCTCTTAACCAGCAAAGCGCGTCACAGCGGTACAACCGCCAGCCAAATCTTAGAAGACGTCGTGGCACATATCAAAGTCCCGGTATGAGAAGGCGAGAACAAACGATAAACAATTCAGAAGGTATATTGAGTTTCGGTCTAACGGACGCCGGCAAGGTGGCGCTCAACGGCATTGTGTTTGTCGCCCTCACGGCGTTAGCCTTTCCGGCCTTTGGGATTCTCTCTATCCTGGTTTGGGTTGTCCTGTTCGGCTTAGTGGCTGGATTTATTCTGCGACCGAAAATCAAGCTCAACGGCACACTGCCGGACCGGATCATGGCCGGCCAGAGCACGGTATTGCGCTATACGGTCAAGAACGTCGGACGCTTCGGCGCTTATCATCTATGGATAGCGTTTAAAACTTTACCCGAAGGGATTGAGCAGACCGGTGATGAACAAATCATCTCACGTCTGGGACCCGGCGAAACCATCGAGGTCACCCTTTCGATCAAACCCACGCGACGGGGCTATTACCACATCAAGCAGCCGACGTGCCAATCCAGCTTCCCCTTCAATCTGTTTCGTTTCGGAACCTTCCATTCTATCGAGGACAATCTTGTCGTTCTCCCGGCCTTCCATGCGATTCGAGTACCCACCCGCGGTATCTACCGACAGGTCCAAACCGGCAGTTCACGTCCCGTCGGGCGTTTGGGGCACTCGAACGAATATGCGGGGAACCGCCCTTTTCTGCCGGGGGATTCGCCCCGCCAGATCGACGTTCGGGCCTGGGCCCGTTTGAGCATGCCGGCAACAAGGGAATACCACGACGATTTCGATTATTCTGCCGCATTGGTCGTGGATAATCTTGTCCCTGATACTCATCAGCAACAACAATCAACGGAGAATAAGGAACTCGAAGCCGCCGTTTCCCTTTGTGCTTCCATTGCTTTTAGTATGAATACGGACCGCCTGATCGATCTGCTGCTCATCGGTTCCGACCTCCACCGGTTTACGGACTGCCCGAGAACCATACGATTGAACAGGATACACGAAATGCTTGCCGGTGTGGAACCGGCTCAAAGCGAGCCGACGGAGCTAAATGAAAAGATGTGGGCGAATCGGTTTCGTGAGATATCCGAGGTCGTCTTTATCTTGTTGAATTGGAATCCGACCTACCGGCAAATGATCGAACTGGCTCACCAGGCCGGTTGTCATACGACGGTTCTGATGATCGGAGAACCTCACGGGATAACTGATTTGAGGGCCTCACGCCCCCGAACCGCGGGCCAGATGCCCGCGACCCACGAAGACTGGGATGAAGAGATTCGTTTCGTTTCTGCCGACGAGATTCTATCCGGGCGTATCGAATACCTATGAAAACGCAAAAGGCCATCGCTATCACGATGATTCTGACAAGCTCGGTGCTTACCGCTCTGGCTTCAAGGGATATTGCCTATCCCGCCATTTTGTGTATGTTAGGTATGCTGGGCTTGCGGCGGCGTTTTACATGGAATATCCGACCCGACAGACGTGTCATTAAATCCATCCTGCTACTTTTTCTCGCCGGCATGTTCGCCCTGCAATTCCGCTATGCCAGCGTCTCCGGGCGTTTCGCCTTCGATCAAGCCCCCGCCGTCGCCTGGCAAACCATCGCCCGGTATTTCCTCGCCTCTATGATCCTCATCCTGTTCCTCGGATCACCGCAACGGCTTCCGGCTTCGTTGGGCTTGTATCACATCGCCGTGACCATCTCCGCCGGGCAAGTCCTCCTGTTGGATGACTTGTATCTTGCGTTTCGGTTTTCAGAACTCCTATCCGTCATCCTGCTGGTACTGTACGCGGTCTCGGCGCGTGAATCCAACCAAACACTCATTCCCACGCGTGTGGTCACCGGCGCTTCCAAACTCTGGCGGAGCGAACTCGCCTCCCGCGGATTGGTTTTCGGCCTGATTCTTCTCGTCGCCGCCAATACCGGCTGGATCACCGGTACGCTTCTCTATAGTCGCGTGGAAGTCGTTAACTATATACCGCTCTGGTTCTGGGGAACGAAAGCGGATACAAGCGGTTCAACGGAAGCCGCCGCGCAGATGGGCTTCTCCACGAGCGGCAAACTCTCCAGCATCCTCATGATCAAAGGTGATCTCGACGCATCACCCGTATTGAACATCCAGTCCGATGATTGCCCGGGCTACCTGCGCGCCCGTGCCTTCGAGAGCTATCGTAATTCCGAGTGGAGTGATTTGGCGACGAAACAGGAAGTGTTACCCGAGAACAGGCCGTTCGGCATGTATTTGTCGGGCCAGAGAAATACTTTTCGTCTGAGCGATTTCAATCCGGCCCTTTGCAAGAGCATGACCGTCCAGCACGTATCCCGTTTCGCCGACGCTCTATTTACCCCTTTGGGAACGACCCATATTCAAGCGTCTCTCCGTTTTCTGCTTCGGGATAACAATGAGATCCTGGATGCGCGAAGAATACGTGTCGGTTTGAATTACAAAATTACTTTCAGAGACCACGTCCATCGAAAACCCCCGTCCAGCATGCGGCGCATGCTCGATGTCCCGATGAGGCTCGACCGACGCGTCTCCCAATTAGCAGAGCGGATATTTGCCGGATGCACCACCACGGAAGAAAAAATCGATGCCGTTGTCAAGCATTTTCGTACACACTACACCTATTCGCTCGGTACAGACATTCCGCCGGATTGTGAGGATAAAGTGAGCTACTTTCTGCTCGATGCCTCCAGCGGCTATTGCGAGTATTTTGCTTCGGGCGCCGCGATTCTATTGCGTCTGGCGGGTGTGCCGACGCGATACATCACCGGCTTTTTGGTCACGGAGCGCGATGGCGAACGGGACCTGTGGGTGGCTCGCAACATGGACGCCCACGCCTGGGTCGAAGCCTGGGACCGACAACGCAATCAGTGGTGTATCGTCGAGGCAACCGTCGGAGAAGATTCTACCGCCGCGAGCCTCGAAGAACAAATCGAGCACATCGGCAGCGGCGCCGGGGCGATGCTTCGCCAGCTTCTCAAAGCCATATTTGAGTATGGTCTTCTCGGCTTACCGAGCTGGTTGTTTGAATCCTACGGCGTTCTTGCCGGAACATCGCTCCTAACGGGCTTGTTTACAGGGATTTTGGCGTGGGCTCTGTCGCGATTTTACCGCCGAAGAAAATCGGCTCACGTCTCCCAATCCAAACCCATCAATCCGGTGCTCGTCCCACTGCATAAAATGCTTCACAGGATGGATCGCAAGGTTGAAGCCGCCGGACCGCTTCGCGAGCCGAGCGAAACGCTCCACGCATTTTCACACCGGCTTCGGGAACGCGATCAGGGCGACGGAGTCTGGACGAGGATATCGGAGTGGTATCGCGAATACGTGTTGCTGCGTTACCGCAAGATGATCAGCACCGAGCACATACAGCAATTGGAGCAACGCGCTCAAAACCTTCAAGATTCTCTGTAAATTCCCATCAGACGGTGTATTAGCGACCGGCCGGGATTTGTGTCAGGATATAGGCTCGCCGGTTACGAACGAATTGTTTGATGCCATCTCTCCGGCCGTTGCCGGCTCCATCGGCAATTAAAGCCTCGGCCGCGTCATCCAGGAACTGATCGAAGGCCGTCGGCGGATCGGACGTGCCATACGACGTTTGCCAGGGGCCATTCACCAATTCTTTGAATGCATCCAGATACATCTGCCTGTATTTGGGATAATCCAGAAATTGTTTGACCTCCGGGAATTCGCTGGACGTGACGGAGAACAGGTTCGTGTTGGCCCCATTACCCGATCCCAGCGTGAAGTCGATATCCCAGGGCAGAAGGTACCACTTGCGCTCCGGGAGGGCATAATAGAAATAATTGTTCTTGCCGCGCGTGTATCCATAGCTGTCCCAGTCGCCGACGGCGTGACGAATCGCCAAAACACGGGCGAAATGTTCGGGGTGAATGACCTCTTCGATGGTCTGCTCGTATCTCGTACTGCTTGACGACGTATTCAGTGCAACCGCCAAATCGAACAGATGTTGCCAATCATCGTTCTCTCGATGCGACCGCTTTTCGAAGCCCCAGCGGTAGGTCTCTTTAAGTAAGGGGTGTCTGGAATCGTACTTCAATCCTTCGTCGAGGTTCCTGTGCTGTGTGCCATTCGCCGAGTATTCAAAATAATCATCGATTTTGTGGATGTAACCTTCATTATCGAACGGAAACCATTGATCGATATAGTCGCCGTCGATTTTCCGAACATCCTCGAAAGCGGAATGGCTATTGCCGTTGATGATTGGGCGCACAAATTCCTGTCTTGAGTATTGCAGACCCATTTGCTGATAGAACCAATAAGAGGCGCGTTCCTGGAGGATTCCGCGGTTGCTCCCCTCGCCGGTGTCGATATTAATCTCCTCACGGTCCCCGAATTTTTGATCGGGATTGAACGTAATCCGATAAGCCTCTCGACCGAGCGGATTCTGGTTCGCTCCGCTCCGGATAAACGGGCTGCCGCGGAACCGGAGACGGGCGTTATAGAAGACATCGGTATCGTTGTAAACAAACGTGCAGTCCAGCAGTTCGTTCGAGAGATTGGGCCGCGAACGGAACGTACTGACCACATCATCGGACAACCAGATGCGATAGGTCGCAAACGGGGTCGCCAGTTGTGTGTCCCCCACGCGGACGAGGCAGGTCCTCTCGGGCACTTCGGCCGTAGATTGCAGTAGAGTCGGGAATCGCGTTATGGCCGCGCCGTCGGTGGCTTCGATATAGAAGGCCCGCATGGTGCCGCCGGAGGCGCCGGGGATCGCAGCGGTATAGATGCCGTCCCCGGCAACCTCATCGTTACCGGAGCCGTTGTCGGTCATCAACGTGCTGTTAAATCGGCTATCGCCCTCGGAGCGATAGTGGAGCAGAACGGACATGACGCCGTCATTATCTTTCATACGGGCCGTCACGGCAATCGCCTCGCCGGACGACGGTAGCGCAGGCGCGTGTTGTACGTCGAGGATATCGGGTCCGCGATTGGATACAAACGCCGTATTTTGTTGGCCGGGCGTTCCCAGGTTCAACGGCATATCGAGCTCGAACGCATGAGCCGGTCGCGGCGGTTGGATGGGGGAGAGCTCACGCGACAGCCGAAGCAACAGGAAACGACTGCCTTTTAACCATTTGGCCCAGCCGCTAAAAGTCACCCGGTCCGCCGTTCCGCCGGGAATCGACTGGTTGACGCGGTTGGCTCCGGGATCGCCATGACCCGTTGAAATCAGGTGCAACGATCTCCATCCGGATCGGCTATCGGCGGTCGTCGCAAACGACCGAACGTGATTGCCAAGGCGGCGCCAGTTGGCTTCGGCGCTCTCGAATCCGCTGTTGCTCAAAATATTGCCGCGCCCCATAGTCACCGACAAATCATCGAGGAGAACCTCCCCGCGATTGAGCAGTAAAACGTCGAAAATCGTTACCTGATCGTGTGTATATCTCGAATCGGTGGCTTCGATCGTGAATGTGAACGGCTGCCACGTGCTCTTGGCGCTTTCGTCACTGTCGGCCCAGGCATCGGGCGTATCGTTATCGCTTCGCGGATCGCGCAGTTCCAGGCTGGCCCCCTGCCCGTCGGCCCAGCTCGGCCATCGACCGCCGTCATAATAGGTCACCTCGTCGGCCGTCACCATCGAAACCTCGACATCACCCGTATCCGGATCAACATGTTCGAGCGGATACGACAGACGGATCCGTTCGCTGTGATCGCTTAGCCCCCCGGTGTAAGGACCGACGAGATTTGAGCCAATAGCTACGCTCGAATATATACCCGAAAGGAAAACCGGATCCTTGGCCACGACGAGATACGCCTCCGGTCCTATTTGCGTACCGGAGGCAAAGGTGTAATCGATGCCGTCGGTGAAGGCCCAGCCGTCCAACGAAACTGTACTGCTCCCTCGATTGTACAATTCAACATACTCGTAGCGCTCGTCCCGCAGGGCATGGTGGTACATGATCTCGTTGATGACGATGTCCCCGATCCACGGCTGGGTGTTGGGCCCGGCGAACGTCGCTTCACTGAGAACACTCAACGTCTTCGATCCGTCCGGGAACCGTCCAAAGGTCACGTCCGGCTCCATCGCCCCGAAACGCACCGCATCCAGCACGCGAACCGGTACCGGATCATTGGTCGCCGCTGTGACATATACCGTCTCGCCGGTCGAGGCGAGTCCAAAATCGAAATCATCCGGCCCTGTGCCCTCGCTAACGGTCCAGAACTCACCCGTCTCCAACACCACTCCGTCCGGAAGCTTATACTTCAATAAATCGGCCCGATCATCACTTAGATAAACGTGGCCGACGTCCACGGGGACCGGTCCCGGATTGTACAATTCGATCCAACCAGAGCCCGAATCCACATCGCTATTGGTCAGCAACTCGTTGATGACGACGCGGGCGCGAGGATCATCACCGCCCCCGATGTTTCCGACGATGGCCCGCAAAATCGGGCTGCCGAAGCAATCCGAACTGCCGGAGAGAGTGGCATTATGCACCTGCATGGCCAGCACATTCGTTCCGTGGACCAGCAGATTCAGCCGGTTCGTTAGATCCACAAGGTCCGCTGAAGGATCGGTCGCCGAACCTCCGCTTTGATTATAGGCCGGCGGATGGCCCGACATGCCGTCTGAGGCCGCCACGCGCGTCCCGTTCAGATAAAGCACGTAACCATCATCATAGTGAACCTCCGCCTGCAACTGAGAAAAGGATGCAACCTGGCTGTAGGACAATGTGAACGGAAAACGAGCGTAGATAGACATATAATTGCCGGACATGTCGTTCGTCTGGGTTCCGATGTATTGCAGTTCATCAGCTTCCGAACTGTAGCCATACCCGCTGGGCCCTTCGCTCCATGCGGTCCGAATGGGATTGTCCTGAAAGTCGATTTTCGTCCAGTCCGTCGTTGCCCGGCCGGCCGAATCCGGCGATGGTTCCGAGTGTCCCTTGAAATACCGACCCGGGTGGCCCAAACTGACCAATACCGCAAGACTCGGATTTTCCGTACCCGACGCCTGAACCTCATCCGGCTCACCCGGCGTGCCGCCGATGGAGGTACTCGGCGCCCAGGTGGACGCTTCTTCCGGATCGCCGCCGCTCCTGGCAAGGACCAGCGAGTGCCCGGCCCCATCGGGTGAGACAGGCCAGGGACTCTCCTCGTCGTATCGGAACGAAATGATGATCTGCCCGGCGTCGTCCGACAGCTCGATTCGTTCGCCGTCATTGGCGAGTCGGCCGGAAAAAGGACCGGCAATCGAACGGAACGGAATACCGGGATAGACCGCTGCAAAGGCCACCGGATTCCGTGTGACGACAAGATACTTCCCGGCTTCGAGGATCGTACCTCGCTCGAACGTGAATTGGATACCGTTTGTGAAGGTGTAGCCGCTCAGGTCTTCAAAAACGGCCCGGTTGTTATACAGCTCAATGAATTCCAGTTCTTCCTGGCCATCCGCCGGGTGGTACATCACCTCCGTCACCACCAGGCCCAGGCTGGGCGGGACCGCAACAAAAGTAAAAATCAAAATGCAAAGTGCAAAATTAAGGAAGTCATCCGCCTTCGGCGGATTCCACAATCTTGATTTTTGATCTTTACATTTTACATTTCTTGAGATTAGGGTGTCTTTCATCAAAACCATCCAAATCCGTATTGTAGCAAAAACGAACGGAAAAAGCCATTGTATTCCTCCCGCCGAATACGTACTCCACACATACTCCGCGCCAGGAACGCAAGAAACTGTAAATGATGGATCAGAAATGAAAGCAGAGAACGGAAGGCCCAAGATTGAAGACATCTGACGTCCGCCATCCTTTATTGGCCTTTTGTCCTCTGATTTTTGACTCAGGACGCTTTCTTGGATTTACCGTTTCCGTGGCCTCTGTTGCCGCCCTTACCTGTGGATTGGACTTTGACCTTTCCACGGCCTCTGGCGTGAAGTCCGGGCGGGAGCGATTTATGCCCCAAAGGTCCCCAATGTCGATCGGGGTACAGACTCATTTCCCAGAGGCCGGCATGAAAGCGGTAAAAATAGCCGTCGCAGTAGTAATAATCCGTACAACCGACAACAACATAAAGCCCCAATCCGGCATCGAAAATGAGTTTCACGCCTTCCACGTATTTATGACGATGGCCGTGCGCGGGCGCATGAGTCGGCGGGCCGTGCCCGCGTCCCGGAATCGGCCGCCGGTACACGACCTCTTCCGAACACGATGCCGTTAAAAGCAAAGCACAGACGGATACGATCAAAAATGATGTTACTGTTTTAAATGTCATCGTTGGTCCCTCAGGCGTATATAGATAACCTGAGAATGAGGCTCCCTTTAAAATCTAAGAAATGTTTGCGCCAAAGCCAAACCGGCAAAGACCTCTATGGGGATCGTTGAAAATTCTTGCCAGGACGTCCGACTCAATATACACTACTTTCAAGAATGACTATTTACACATGACCATTGACTACTGAAGAGGCTGCACGTGGGTGAACGTTGCTGGCATGCAAACAATCAATCGCCAATAGTCAATCGTCAATCCATTGAAAGGAGCACATCCATGTCAAATCGAAGATCTTTATTTCACACTCGATTTACCTGTCCGGCCTTCATCTTTATACTCCTTCTTAGCGTTTGCCCGACATGCTTCGGAGTTGAATGGGAAGACCCGTCTGTCGTGGGTATCAATAAAGAGCCGGGGCATTGCACCCTCGTGCCCTACCGAGGTCTGCAAAAAGCCCTGACGTGCGACCGTCAGGGGTCGCGACTCTACAAATCGCTGAATGGCGACTGGAACTTCCATTGGGCCGAAAAGCCCGCCGACCGGCCCGTGAACTTTTTCCGGCCTCGATTTGATGACAGCGACTGGGCCACCATCCCCGTGCCGTCCAACTGGCAAATGCAGGGTTACGGTAGGCCGATCTATCTCAATGTGAGGTACCCTTTCCCGGTGAATCCACCGTATATCCCGCACGATTACAATCCCGTCGGTTCCTATCGGACACAATTCAGAATCCCGCCGGGATGGAAGAACCGGCAGATTTTCCTTCACTTTGACGGCGTCAAAAGCGCCTCGTACGTCTGGCTAAACGGCCAGAAAGTCGGTTATAGTCAGGACAGCATGTTGCCCGCCGAGTTCAACGTCACCGAATATCTCAAACGCGGCAACAACACCTTAGCCGTCGAAGTCTATCGCTGGTCCGACAGTAGTTATCTTGAAGACCAGGATATGTGGCGGTTGGCCGGGATTTACCGAAACGTCTATCTGTTCGCAGCGCCGCAGGTGCATATCCGTGATTTCGCCGTGCGCACCGATCTGGACGAGAATTATGCCGATGCGACGCTCATGATCCGACCCAGGATCGCTAATTACGCCGGCCAAAAGATAGATAACTGGACGGTCGAGGCCCAACTCTATGACGCACAGAAAAAGCCGGTCCTTGCCGAGTCCTTATCGAGAAACGTCCGCTCGATCATCCGCGAGCGATACCCGCAACGAGGGAATGTCCCGTTCGGTCTGCTTCGGGCAACGTTGAAGAAACCTCATAAATGGTCTGCCGAGACGCCCTACCTGTATACACTGGCTCTGACGCTGAAGGATGCCGACGGGAAAGTGATTGAAGTCGAGAGCTGCCGGGTGGGTTTCCGCGAGGTCGAAATCAAAGACGGCCAACTCTTTGTCAACGGAAAATCAATCAAACTGTTCGGCGTCAATCGTCACGAGCACGATCCCGACCACGGGAGGGCGATTCCCGTGGCCCGGATGATCCAGGACATCAAGCTGCTCAAAACACACAATCTCAACGCTGTTCGGACATCGCACTATCCGGACGACCCGACGTGGTACGATCTGTGCGACGAGTACGGCATCTATCTGATCGACGAGACCAATCTCGAAACACACGGTCTTGGCGGCTTCTTCTCCAATATCGCAGCGTGGAATACCGCCTTTGTGGAGCGGGCGATCCACATGGTTGAGCGGGACAAGAATCATCCGTCCGTGATCATCTGGTCGCTGGGCAACGAGAGCGGGTGCGGACCCAACCATTCGGCGATGGCCGCCTGGATGCACTACAACGATCCGACCCGTCCGGTCCATTACGAGGGCGCCGCGGCCAGGCCCCACGATCCGGATTATGTCGATATGATCAGCCGGATGTACGCGAGGATTCCCGAGATTACTCGCCTGGCCACCGATCCGGACGACAATCGCCCGATGGTCCTTTGCGAATATGCCCACGCGATGGGGAATTCCGTCGGCAATTTGAAAGAATACTGGGACGCCATCCGCTCGCACAAACGCCTGATTGGCGGATTCATCTGGGACTGGGCGGACCAGGGGTTGCGCAAGAAAAGCCCGGACGGCAAGGAATTCTGGGCATACGGCGGCGATTACGGCGACAATCCCAATGACGGCAACTTCTGTTGTAACGGCCTGGTCCAGCCGGACCGCAAACGCAATCCTTCACTTTTAGAGGTCAAAAAGGTCTATCAGCAAATCCATGTGATCCCGGTCGACATCCTGGCCGGCAAGTTCCGAGTTCTCAATGAATACGGTTTCTTAAACCTCGACTTCACTGATGTGAGCTGGGAATTAACAATCGACGGCCGCGTCGTACAAAAAGGCGGATTGCCGAAGCTCTCCATCACCCCAGGCGCCGATGGCGACGTGCAGATCCCCTTCAAGAAGCCGGACCTCAAGCCCGGCTGCGAGTGTTGGCTCAAGATCACCTTCGCACTGGCCGCCGATACCCGTTGGGCCCAGCGAGGACACATCGTCGCCTGGGACCAGTTCAAACTCCCTCTCGCCGCCCCACCAGCGAGAGCGGTCGAAACCGACTCTATGCCGGCGCTGACGCTCAATGAAAAAAGTGGGAAAATCAGCGTCTCCGCCGACGGATTCGAATTGACGATCGGGAAGGGAAGCGGCGCCCTTGAATCGTTCGTATTCAAAGGCAACCAACTCATTACGTCGCCCTTGGTCCCGAACTTCTGGCGCGTTCCGATCGACAACGACAACGGAAACCGCATGCCCGAACGCCAGGGCGTCTGGCGTGACGCCGGACCGGATCGAAAGATCACGGCAGTTGAAGCCGAGCAAATCAAATCCCAGGTCGTTCGTGTCACCGTCGAGGCAACGATCCCTGTTGGTAATGGCTCGACCTGTAGAACCATCTACACGATTTACGGCAGCGGCGATCTCGTCGTCGATACGACTTTCAATCCGGGTAGCGGCAGACTGCCCGACCTTCCACGATTTGGTATGCAGATGACCATCCCCTGTCAATTCGATACGCTTACATGGCTCGGTCGCGGACCACACGAGACTTACTGGGACAGGAAGACCGGCGCCGCGGTTGGGTTGTATTCCGGCAGCGTCGAGGAAAACATCCATGTTTACGTCAGGCCGCAAGAGAACGGCAATAAAAGCGACGTTCGGTGGATGGCCCTAACGGATCGCAACGGGATCGGACTCATCGCCGTCGGGTTGCCCACCATCGACGTCAGTGCGTGGCCCTTTACGATGCAAGACCTTGAAAACGCCCGGCACATTCATGAATTGCCGCGTCGCGACATTATCACGGTGAACCTGGATTACAAACAGATGGGTGTCGGGGGCGATGATAGCTGGGGCGCCAGACCGCATCCAGAATATACCCTTCCACCCCAAACGTATCGCTATAGCTTCCGCCTTGCGCCCTATACTCCGAGTATTGGGAATATGGGCCTTATAGCCCGGCGTCAACTTCCCGACGTACAATAACCTTGTCAATCGGGCCAAATAGCAACGGGGCCTATGCACCAGCATAGGCCCCGATTTTCAACGATTGATCCTTCCTTACTCGTTTAAGGCCGATACAACCGGATATCATCAATATACATCGTGCCTGTCCCGCCGGCCGACGTCATACCGGATTGATTACCCAGGCCAATGGCGATCTTATCGACGTTCCCCAGGTTGATGCCCTGATCGGCAAAAGCCTGCAATGGAATCCGCCACCGTCTCCAGGCTGTGTTTGTCGCGGCAGTCAGATCCTCGTGAGCCACGATCCCGGGCGCGCCGGCCGAGTTGGAGATCGCCACATACAACGGTTCGGCGGCACTGGCCGCATCGCCCCGGGTCCAGAGCGATAATTCCTCAACACCCGCCACGGTCCAGTCCCGAAGGGTCGTTAACATCATCGCCCCTTCCGAGTTGGCTACGCCGGCCTCGTTGGTATAAATTAATGGCATGGACTGATCGCCGCCATGAACAATCGTCTGTTCGGCGTACGGTGGGAGTAAGTAGCCGACCTGCGCGCCATTATTGGCAACGCCGAAGCCGTCGATCCATGTTTGCCAGATAGCCTGGCCATCGGCATCGTTATCAGTATAGCTCTCGAAATCCTCAATCATCAGATAATCACCGACCGTGAAGTTCCAGACGGGGCCTTTGACGGGATTTCCACTATATACCTCGTCTATACGCCAATTGTACGTCGTGCCCAGTTCAAGCAACCCGGGATCGTAGGTTTCATCCCCCAACGCTTTGGATCCCTTGTACTCGGGTGAACCGGCCTCGGCGCTGCGCACCGTCTCCTTGCCCAATCCGAAGTACACCTGGTGTGAGGCAGCGTTATCCGCCGGCGTCCAGCTTAAGATCGGTGTCATCCCCACATCGATCGCCCCATTGGCCGGTTGTGGATTGCCGACCGCACCCGGCGTCGTAAAGACCCAGACGTCACCTTTAT
The DNA here is from genome assembly GCA_964476475.1 of uncultured Pirellulales bacterium. Lineage (GTDB taxonomy): Bacteria > Planctomycetota > Phycisphaerae > Sedimentisphaerales > Anaerobacaceae > JAFGTG01. Next base: position 43,435 of record CAYZAT010000001.1, on the reverse strand, counting down.
ACGTTTGGAGACCGTCGAATTGATCCACCCGCCAGTAATAGACCTTCTCCGGCTCCAGCGAGGTGGGCGTATAGGACGGCGATCCGGTCGGGACGCCCACCGTGGCATTACTCACTTCGCCAAAATCATCGCCCAAGAAGACCGTATGCAATTTCGCGCCATAGCCCGGCGTCCAGTTCAGAGTGACCGTCGTACTGGCCAGCCCGTCCCCATCGGCCGGTATCGGGTTATACGCCGTCTTGGGCGGAATCGAAAAGCTCCAGACGTCGCCTTTCCACGGGCTTTCCGGATTCAGATCGTTGATTTCGTCGATGCGCCAGTAATAAGTCATCCCCGGCACAAGACCTTCCGGATAGGCGAAACCGGGAAAGCCGGCGACATAAAAGTCTGTCACCTGATTGCCGCGGAACACATCCGAATCCGGTGTGGCCTGTTCGACAACCTCGAAATCATCCCCTAAATACACGTCGTGAGAAACGGCACAATCCCCCGCTTTCCAGGAAAGGGTTATCCACGTATCTGCGTGCAGGGCGCCGTCAACCGGTTGGGGTCTCGTGGCCACGGCAATGCCGCCCGCGATTGCCGCAAGGCCGTTGTTCATGATCTCTTCAATATTGTCAGGTGCAAGAACGATATTAAAATAGCCCACATCGTCAATGCTGCCCTCAAAGTAGTCCGATGGACCGCTCGCGCGAGATTGAGCGCCAATAAACAACGGCAAATTTTCATCAAGCATGATCCCCGTTGTCGATGAGGTTCCGGCGGATTGGCCGTCATGGTAGAGTTCCATCTCAGTTCCGCTATGGGTGGCCACGACATGATGCCATTCTCCGGTCGTCGTACTGGCGCTGACACTCGGCTTAACGGTGTCATTGTACGCTTCATAAAGGATGGTCTCCTGGTCGGCGTACATCATCACGCCCCAATTGACGGCGCCAGGATTGCCGCCGCCATGATGCTCACCCCGTGAAATCATATGGTTCCAACTTTGAGTGCCTGGGATATAGCACCAAAAGGAGATGGAGAAAATCTCGACATTCAGGGCTTTGGCATTCCCGCAATCTACGTAGCTCGATGACCCGGAGAAATCCAGGGCATTGCCGAAATGCCCGGCAATCCACTTCGGTCCGTCCATGAGGGTGCCATCATGGCCATTGCCGGAGGCATCTTCCGTCACATCCCCCACTCCCTCGTCAAGAAGCCATATCCCAACAATGGCATCGGCACTAATCTGAGCCTGACTTGGCCCTGCAAACATCAAACTAACGATAAGACAACTGATGAAAAATAGGATTGTACGAGTCATTTTCTTCTCCTTTTTCAAACTGGAAGTTCATAGACCCCGATTTTAAACTGTCGGTCTTTCCTTATTCGTAGCTTATTAAGGTCGATACAACCGGATATCATCGATATACATCGTACCCGTACCACCGGCTGATGTCATACCGGATTGATTACCTAAACCGATGGCGATCTTATCGACGTTCCCCAGGTTGATGCCCTGATCGGCAAAGGTTTGCAGTGAAATCCGCCACTGTCTCCAAGCCGCATTCGTCGCCACAGTTAAATCCTCGTGGGCCACGATCCCCGGCGAGCCGGCCGAGTTGGAGATCGCCACATACAACGGTTCGGCGGCATTGGCCGAATCCCCCCGGGTCCAAAGCGATAATTCCTCAACACCCGCCACGGTCCAGTCCCGCACCGTCAACGTCCTCGCCGCTTCTGAGTTGGCGACAGCGGCCTCGTTCAAATAGATCAACGGCATGGACTGATCGCCGCTATGAACGATCGTTTGTTCTGCGTATGGTGGAAGCAGGTAGCCGACCTGCGCGCCGTTATTGGCGACGCCGAAGCCGTCGATCCACGTTTGCCAGATCGCTTCACCATCCGCATCATTGTCGGTATAGCTCTCGAAATCTTCGACCAGAAGGAAATCACCTACCGTAAAGCTCCAGACAGGGCCTCTGACCGGATTTCCATTATACACTTCGTCCACACGCCAATAGTACGTCGCCCCCAGTTCAAGCAATCCGGTATCGAAACTTTCATCGCCGAGCGTCTTGGGGCCTTTGTACTCGGGTGAGCCGGTATCCGCGTTACGTACGGCGTCTTTGTCCCGCCCGAAATACACTTCGTGCGAAGCGGCGGTATTTGCCGCCGTCCAGCTTAAGATCGGCGCCATTCCCACATCGGTCGCCCCATTGGCCGGTAGCGGATTTCCAACCGCTCCCGGTGTCGTAAAGGTCCAGACACCCCCTTTATACGTCTCGAAACCGTCGAATTCATCGATCCGCCAATAATAGACCTTCTCTTCTTCAAGCTGACCGGGATTGTGCGTTACGCTTCCGGTCGGGACGCCCACAACGGCATTTTCGACCTCGTTATAATCATCGCCGAAATAAACCGTGTGCATTTTCGCACCGAAGCCCGGTGTCCAGATCAAAGTCACCGTCGTACCCGCAATCTGGGCACCGTCAGCCGGATTCGGATTGTACGCCGTCTTGGGCGGAACCAGGAAACTCCAGACATCGCCTTTCCACGGACTGTCCGGATCGGCGTCATTCACTTCATCGATCCGCCAGTAATACATTGTTCCCGGCACAAGGCCGTCCGGATAGGCGAAACCCGGGAACCCGGCGATATAAAAGTCCGTCACCTGGTTGCTGCGGAATAGATCCGAATCCCGTGTGGCTTGTTCCACATCGTTGAAATTATCGCCTAAATACACATCGTGCGAAACAGCAAAATCCCCCGCCTTCCAGGAAAGAGTCACCCACGTGTCCGGGTGTATCGCACCATCCGCCGGTTGCGGGCTCCGGGCCGTGGGAAGGCCGCCGGTGATGGCCGACAGACCCGCATCCATGATCGTTTCAATATCGTCAGGCGTCAGTACAGCGTTAAAATAGCCGACCTCATCAATACTCCCTTCGAAGGACGCTCCGGGTCCCGTATCGCGAGATTGAGCGCCGATAAACAACGGCTTATCCTCTTGAAGCATAATCCCTCCCGTTCCGTCTGCAGCCAATTCGCCGTCATGGTAAAGCTGCTGCTTACCGTCACTCACGTCAAATGTGGCAACGACGTGGTGCCATTCACCGAGAGTGGTATCGGCATCAACCCTCGTCCAACTGGTGTCATTAAACACTTCAAAACGGATGGTCTCTCTCCCGTCGCACATCATAACGCCCCAGTTGTTACCACCGGGATTGCCGCTGCCAAAGTGCCGACCTCTCGAAACCATGTGGAGCCAGGTTTGTAAGTTGGCGATATTGCACCAAAATGAAACCGAGAAAACACCGACATTCAGGACCGGATCATTGCCGCAATCCACATAACTACCCGACACGAAAGACAGAGCCGTGCCCAATTGACCGGTAATCCATTCCGGTGCGTTCACGAGTGTGCCATTATGACCGTTTCCGGAGGCATCCTCAGCTATATCCCCTACTCCCTCGTCAAGCAGCCATATCCCAAGAATGGCATCGGAACTAATCTGAGCCTCGCCTGGCCCCGCAAACATCAAACTAACGATAAGACAACTGAAGAAAATGTGCATTATACGCGTCATTTGTTTTCTCCCTATTTGAATTAGAAACGGAACCTATGCAGATGCGCCCGCACAGGTCCCGAATAAGCGTCAGGTTAGCTGCAAGCTCAGCAAATGCATGACTTACGGCGTTGCCGCTTCGCCCGCTCGATACAGCCGGATGTCGTCAATGTACACCGTTCCTGATCCGCCGGTCGCAGCGCCGCCTTTGTTACCCAGGCCAATCGCGATCTTGTCCACATTCGTTAGATTAATCCCCTGATCGGCAAAAGACTGTAGAGCAATGCGCCACTGTCTCCACGCGATGTTTTGTGCGGCACGCGGATCATCAAGAGCCCAAACCACCGGCGCTCCGTTGGTATTGGAGATCGCCACATACCATGGCTCGGCGGCATTGGTCATATCGCCCCGGGTCCAGAGCGACAATTCACCCACGCCTGAGACCGTCCAGTCCCGCAGCGCCGTTAACGTCAATGTCGCCTCTGAATTCGATACGCCGGCCTCGTTGACATACGTGAGCGGCACGGACTGCAAACCTCCATGCACGATTTGTTGCTCACAATACGGAGGGACCAAATAGCCGACCTGGGCGCCGTTATCCGCAACGCCGAAGCCGTCGATCCACGTTTGCCAAATCGCCTCGCCGTTTGTATCGTCATCGGTATAGCCTTCGAAATCATCCACGAGCAGGAAAGTGCCCGTCGCAAAGCTCCAGAGAGGACCTGTTGATACATTGCCCTGGGCATCGACGTCATCCACGCGCCAATAATAAACGGCGTCCGGCTCGAGGAGTCCGGGATCAAGGATTTCAGCACCCAACGCCTTGGAGCCTTTGTATTGAGGCGAACCGGTATCAGCATTCCGGACCGCGTCTTGTTCGGTGCCAAAGTAAACGTGGTGCGATGCCGCAGAATCCGATGCCGTCCAGCTTAGAATCGCATTCATTCCCACATCGGTGGATTTATTTGAGGGTTTGGGACTTCCAACGGCGCCCGGGGTCGTAAAGCTCCAGATATCGCCTTTGTATGTCGCGAGGGCGTCGAACTCATCGACGCGCCAATAGTAAATCTTCTCTCGTTCAAGCGAGCCGGGCTTATAGATCTTCGGTCCCTGTGGGAATCCCCCGGCGGCATTGTTGACACCATCAAAACTATCCCCGAAATACACCGTGTGCAGCACACCTCCCAAGCCGGCTTCCCAGTTCAGTTCCACATCGTCCGGACCCACAAATTCGGCACCATCGGCCGGGTTGGGACTAAAGGCGGTCTTAGGAGCAATCGAAAAACTCCAGACCGGGCCTTCACTCCACGGGCTTTTGGGGTGCAAATCATTGACCTCGACGATTCGCCAGTAGTAGGTTGTGCCCGGAACAAGACCGTCCGGATACGGAAATCCAGGAAATCCCACAACAAAATCTGTCGATGTCTGGTTGCCGTAGAACGTGTCACCGCCCCCCTCACGTACCTCATCCAAATTTTCACCGAAGTAAACATCGTGCGAGACCGCAAAATCTCCGGGCCTCCAGCCAAGGCTCACCCATGTATCTCGAACCATGGCGCCATCCGACGGGTCCGGATCACGCGGGTACGGCCTCTCCGGCGACAGATACCGGCTCGGGATGGCTTCCCGGGCCAATGTCGAAGTGGACCAGGATAGCTCACATACGGCATTATTACTTCTCTCATAGTACTCCAGAATAATCTCGTATGGCTGCCCGCCTGTTAAGACAAAATTGCCGCTGTCTTCGATAACACCCTCACGCGTGGCCTGCCATTTCTTGGCCTCGGTCCAGGTGTCGGCAATGAGTTCATTATTCAACCATAACTTGGCGCCGTCGTCTGTCCGGAGGGTGAACGTGTAGGTCTCAGAATTCGGCACTTCAATCGTGCCCGTCCACCGCACCATGAAACCATTGTCATTCATGGACGGATCCGGCGAGTTCGTACTCCAATCGAAGTTCACCGTCGGATCAATGCGAGTGAACACCAGATTCTGCCAGGCCTCCGCTGAGATACTCGCATGATAATACTCGCCTTTCAGGCCTTCAGCGCCGCCGCTAACACCGACCAGGCTCAGCATGAAAATAAAAGAAAACAAATAGACCAATTTTTGAAACATAGTAATCCTCCTTTTCAAAAACAGACTCGTTGTTAACTGAAATGTAAGAATCTTCTTATGCCAAAGAACGGAGTCCCCCTCTTATTCTGTGCCTTGTATAATGCATAATGCCTCCTCCTCAATTCGACAAACCACTGGAACTGCACCCATTGCGTATTTTGAAGGCATCAGATGCCTTCCCAAAAGGCACACGCTCCACTCACGTTACTTATACCAAATCGACGAATGGCCCGTCAAGGAAAATCCCCCGATGACGCAGTATATCCCATCGATAGAACATGGGGAAATCGCAACGGAAGACAAATAGACGCTCTGCGCTTTTCTGTCTTGCTGACCGACAATGACCGGGGCCTACACCGTAATGCACCGGCATAGGCCCCGATTTGATATCAACTCAACCTTATTCTAATCTACGCAATGCCAACTTATCCGCAGTTGCTCAAGGTTGATACAGTCGGATGTCATCAATATACATTGTGCCCAAACCACCGACTGCGGCACCGCCTTTGCTGCCCAGGCCAATCGCGATCTTGTCCACGTTACCCAGGCTAATGCCTTGATCCGCCAAAGTCTGTAACGGGATGCGCCACTGAGTCCAGCTACGGATCGCGGCTGCTTCGGCATCATCGTTCGCCACTACTGCTGGGGCGCCGGCGCTGTTGGCCACAGACACGTACAAGGGATCGAGCGCATTGTCCGAACTCCCTCGGAACCAAAGTGACAATTCAGCAACACCGCCTTCTGTCCAGTCACGCGGCGCTGTTAACGTCAACGATCCCTCTGAATTCGTTACACCGGCTTCGTTGACGTACAAGAGCGGCATCGACTGAGCACCGCCATGAACGATTGTTTGCTCGCAATACGGGGGAACCAGATAACCGACCTGCGCGCCGTTGTCGGCCACGCCGAAGCCGTCGATCCAGTGTTGCCAGATGGCTTCGCCGGCCGCATCGTCATCGGTATAGCTCTCGAAGTCGTCCACAACGAGGAAAGCTCCCGTCGTGAAGATCCAAACGAGACCTTTTGATGTATTGCCCTGAGCATCGACTGCGTCCACGCGCCAGTAATAAGTCGTGCCCGCTTCAAGCAAACCGGGATCGTAACTCTCAGCGCCCGGAGCCATGGAGCCTTTGTCTTCGGGGGAACCGGCACCGGCGGCACGCACGGCCTCTTTGTCCGTCCCAAGGTAAAGCTGGTGCGAGGCGGCGTTCGTGGCAGCCGTCCAGGTCAGCGTGGCATTCATCGCCACATCCGTGGCACCATAGGCCGGCTGCGGAGCGCCCACGGCGCCCGGCGTCGAAAAGCCCCAGACATCGCCTTTGTGCGTCTCGACCGCATCAAACTCATCCACCCGCCAGTAGAAAACCTTCTCATGGTCGAGTTGGCCGGGACGGTAGAGTGCAACACCGCTCATCATGCCGCCGGTGGCGTTGTTTATTTCATCATAATCGTTGCCAAAATACACAGTATGCAATTTGGCACCGTAGCCTGACGTCCAGCTCAGCGTGGGATCATTCGCGTCGGCAATCTGAGATCCATCGGAAGGATCGGGATTGTACGCCGTCTTGGGCGGAATGGAGAAGCTCCAGACATCACCCTTCCACGGACTGTTCGGATCCGCCTCATTAACCTCGTCGATGCGCCAGTAGTATGTCGTCCCCGGCACCAGACCCTCCGGGTAAGGGAATCCCGGGAAACCGGCCACGATAAACGTTGCTGCCTGGTTGCCCTGGAATACGTCAGAGTCCGGAGTGGTATTGCCGACGACCTCTTGATCATCACCTAAATATACATCGTGCGAAACGGCAAAAGCGCCCGCTTTCCACGACAACGTAACCCACGTATCCTCATGGAGAGCGCCATCTTTGGGATCCGGGCTGCGGGCAATCGGATTACCCCTGCCTAATCCGATCTCACTGTTGACCCAGTTGTTGATAAATTCGGCACAGGTCAAACCTCGATCGTCGAGCCAGCCGGGAGGGCCGCTACCTGCAGACTGGTTGACAAAAGCAACGTAACCATCCGTCTCCGTGTTATGAATAACCACGGGATCGGCTTGTTGTTCTAAGGCCGGATCATCCGAGCCGCCTGGAGAGGCGAATATCGCAGCAACTTCCCAGGGGGCGACAACCGCAGTGAGAACAACGGGTCGATACGTTATGACGGAGTCACCGAGACTGGGGAGATATTCCTGTCCTGTTGGTGTCACGGTCATGGTCGTATTATCAGCGGATACGATAATACCCGAAGAAAGGTCAAGGACGTTCGCTGCACCACTTGGGCCGTTATCAGGCTGTCGAGGTCCACCTTCATACGAGCAGTATGCAAACCAGTCGCCGACGTTGATGAACATATTCCCACCATCGAGCCATGCTTCAGCACGTGAGCCATCCGGTTCCAGGTTTGGGAAAGGATAGAGAACACTGGGCACGCATCCATTAAGCCAGATAATGTCCATTTTACCGTCATCCGTCCGCTCATCGACCCAGGCACCAAAGTCATCAAACTGATCGTCGTTGAACTTCTGGACATCGCCGAAAAGATGTCCCGATTCGACAATGATGGTTTCAGCGTCCGCATTCATTGTATCCACATCATACCAGCCATCGATGTTAGGCGCTCCGACATAGAATGCTATGTCTGACGCCATAGCCATCGTGCACAATGCCAATACGACTACGAAAACTAACTTTAGATTTCTCATTGTGTTGCCTCCTTCTTCTAACCGAAAACTGATTGGAAATTTCGCTCCGGTCACGCACCGAAGCCGCCGATTATCATTTTCGGCTTCATTTTCGACGTGCTTGATCCGTAGCTGCCCGGACCAATTCATTTCGACATGTCATGACCTCCTTTCTGCCCATCCCAATCCCCCATAAGGGCGATTTTTCCGAGAAACAAAGCCATCAACTGAATACACATCCTCTGCTTGAGGTCCGATAATCCAACGAACCTTGAATACTACTTATACTCGACAAACCGGGTTGGCGTCAAGAAAAAAAGCGGATTTTGAGGCAAGAAATGCTACTTCAAATTCTCGTCATTATCAGCCGTCGAATATCGAGCATCCAAAATCAAATTCAAAAGATCTTCCGATAGATGTGGCAATACGGTGTTTTTCCGTTTTTCTTGTAGTAATCCTGATGATAGAGTTCAGCGGGCCAGAATTTCGACGCGGGCGTCAGTTCGGTTTTCACGTCGAATCCCTTCTTCTTCAGGGTCGCAATCAGTCCGGCGGCAACGTCTTTCTGCTTTTCATCGAGATAGAATACGGCGGAACGGTATTGCTTACCCACGTCGGGTCCCTGGCGATTTAGCTGAGTGAAGTCGTGCGTCTCGAAGAATAAACGGGCCAACTGCTCGTAATTCGTTTTCGACGGATCATAGACCACTTCAACCGCTTCGGCGTGGCCCGTTTTGTCCGTGCACACTTGTTTGTAGGTCGGATTTTTTGTCCGTCCCCCCGTATAGCCAACGGTCGTGGATATCACGCCGGGAACTTTTTGCAGATGATACTCTGTTCCCCAGAAACATCCCGAAGCGAAAATCGCTCTTTCCTGTTTGGGCTTCTCGGATTCAGCAGAGCTTGCGGTTGGGGATTGGTCTTGTCCTTCGGGAACAAAATCCATCGAAATCGAATTCACACAGTAGCGCGTGTTCTTGGAGGTCAGTCGCTCTCCTTTAAATACATGGCCGAGATGGCCTCCGCAGTTGGCACAGACAATTTCCGTTCGGACGCCGTCGGCGTCGGGTTGCATTTTCACGGTCCCTTTGATTTGGTCGTCGAAGCTCGGCCAGCCGCAGTTAGAATGAAACTTGCTGGAAGAATCGAAAAGCTTTGCACCGCATTGCTTACACGTATACGTCCCGTCTGCAAAATGATTGACGTATCTGCCGGTGAACGGCCTTTCCGTGCCTTTATGAAGGATGACCCGTTCCTCTTCCGGGGTGAGTTTCTTGTACATGGCTGTGTCCTTATAGAAAGCGATGTTGTCCACACGAATATCGGCGTCGAATTTCCTTCCTTTCGCCACGACCGCAAGCGTAGTGAGGGCCTTGATATTGAGCGGCTTTCGCAACGAATTCGGCTTGAACGTCTCAAAGGGAATCTGAATCTCCTGCCACGACTCATCGGTTGAAAAGGGCGCCTCGTAAAATTGCCAGGGCAGCCGGGTATCTCTCGTTCCTAAATGAATGGCGTACGTCTGGCGATTGCCCTTGACACTCAGCTTGATACCTTTGTACGCATGAGCATTAAAATTTCTGCCCCCGGGACCGAGCGTTCCGCGGGCCTGAATAAAGCCTCCGTTATTCTCCAACAGAACCGAACCCACTAAGCGAAGGCACGACCGGCCGTCCACCATACCGTATTCTATCCTTCCGACTGACATGCCCCCCATAACCCGGTCGGAAACAAATTCCCATCCCTTCCCGGCTTTTGGGGTTGAACGATTGGTCGAAAAATCATCAATCAGCAAAGGGGAAGGGGACCCGGCCGCGCTCGCGCTCGATGTATTTCGAGAGCGGGAAAGCGCTCCGATGCTCCCGCCCACAATAACAAGCAAAAGAATGATGAATACGGGCCAACGCAAAACTCTGATATGCCGCCTTTTTTCCATCGTTACGATCCTTTAATACGTTTTGACATTATTTTCTATCAAACATACGGGAAAACAATGGTCTTTGTTTAGAAAAACTGCGAAAGAGAGACAAACAGCTACTCAGACGGCCTATATGGATTCATGGCGATGTTTGCATCCACTGAACGCACATGAAGATCATGCTGTGGAAAAGCGATCTCAATACCAGCCTTCCGGAAAGCCTGATCGATGGCAAAGTTGATGTCATGCCAAACGGGAACATAATTTTCTATACCCGAAATAAACACGCGCAACTCGAACTCCAAGCTGCTATTTCCAAAATTTTTAAAGATCACCACAGGCTTCGGATCCTTTAAAACCAGCGGGTGCGCTCCGGCTACCTCATAGAGAACGGCTTCTGCCTTGGCGGTATCGGAGCCATAAGCGATACCTACAACAAATTCTCGGCGCAGGATATTGTCCGACAACGTCCAGTTGATGAGACGTCCGGTAATGAACTCTTTGTTCGGAACGACAAGCTCTCGCTGGTCCCATCGGCGAATCGTCGTGGCTCGTATCCTGATTTTTGTGACGGTTCCCGTCACGTCGCCGATGGTCACGACATCATCAACCCGGATGGGCTGCTCGAAAAGGATAATCAGGCCGCTGACGAAGTTGGCAAAAATTTCCTGCAAGCCAAAGCCCAGTCCGACGGTCATAGCCGCGATGAGCCATTGGACTTTCGACCAGCCGATGCCGATTTCCCCGAACGCCAGCACAATACCGATGACGGCCAGAGTGTAGCGGAAAATCGTCGTGACGGCGAAACGCACGCCACGGTCGAACGGAAGCCGCCTCAGTATAACGATCTCCAGCAATCCGGGCGCGTTCCGAGTCGCGATGACAGTAAGCGTAACGATAATAAGGGCCATTACCAACGATCCAAGCGTTACGGCCTGAGCATCGCCCAATCGCCATAGTTCAATGCCCGCCAGAGCCCCCAGAGCCGGTAGGACATCCTTCCAAACATACCAGATTCCACCTAATGGAATGAGCATCGTGACCGCATCGATCAATCGCCGGGTTTGCCGCGAGAGATGAAAAATAGTCGCCTCATTGTCTCTCGATTTACTCTGTTGCGGCTCGGTCGTGTCGGCAGATTCCCCCTGCTCCTGAATCTCCTGCTCGACGGCTTCTCGCTTCTGCCGCTCTAACAGGGCGAGTCGTCGCTGGACCACCATCAACCAGCGGAAAAATAAAGCTCGGACGAAAATCGTCAGCAGAATCAGCAAAATGGTAACCACCAGCTTCACAAACAGATTCCGCGCCGCGTAGAAGTAACCGATGCCCGCCAGAACGGCAAATACAACCGGCAGGATAAAACACAACGGGTACCAGACATAGCGCAGGCGCTCCAACCAGCCGCCCTGTCTTTGCCGGAGGTACGGCTCCATCAGCGGGCCCGCGGGGCGCAATAACACAAGCTGCAGAAGGGCAAGTACGATAAGGTGAACGATGAAAAACAAACGGCCCGCGGAGTGATACCATTGTTCGTCGGTCTGTTGAGCGTGCATGACACGAACGATGAAAATGATCGGAATCGCTAATGCAAAATACCAGCCGAGTAATCGCCGAAAGAAAGAGATCGGTTCCTGTCGCATCCGCAAGTGATCCTGGGCCAGACCGTGGGGCATGGCAAAGTGCCTCAAAAAACAAAGCATGAAGACGACAGGCACCAATCCCATCAAACCCGAAGCCAGCGCCTGGGAGAAATCATGATCCGGCGCAGCGATGGACAGCCGCCACTGAAATAGAAAAAGGGCAACAGGCCACGTCGCCGCCAGAAAAACCGTCAGGGCAAGAACCTTGAACGTATGGACAAAACTATCCGTCTGTACCTGACGGACTTGCTCGGATAGAACCGTGACAATTCCATGTGCTTTCGGATGAAGCGCGATCAACAAGAGAACAACCAACAAGGCCGCCAGATAAACGGCGATGTTTTTCTTGACGTCCGACCATAAAAAACCGACCGCTTCACGCCAGTGGGTTCCGGACAACAGCCAGCGTATAACCGAAACGCTCGTGCGAAAATCGGACAAACGTAATGGCGGACTACTTTTAACCCAAAAAATGTTTGCATCGATGAAGTCGGTATAATCTTGTACCGTCTCTACATATTGGCGTTCTTTGGTGTCAAGATTCGCCAGCACCGCGCTGTAGTTCCCATAAAGGTCGGCGATGACCCTTAACGTTTTACGTTGATTTTCGTAGTAGTCCGTAGCCTGTTTTTTGATAAGCTCGCGCTCCGCCTCGCCGACGGAAGGATCGAGTTGAGCGAGGATCCCATCGATCTCGTCGGTAAGATTGCTCAGATCGGACCACTCCCTATCGCGCTCCATGGCATTAAACTGAGCCAATGAAATTTCCGAAGCCCGCCCTTTCAACCGTCGCAGGTTTTTGCTGATATTGGGTAGCTTGTCGCGATGGGCCAGCAGAACCATTCCCAAAACGTCGGTCACCTTTCCGGCGGTCTCGACTTTGGAGCGAATCTCTTCGAACTTTTTCTTAACGGCCGCGAGGTTCCCATCGATCACCTCAGAATACTTCGTGACAGCTTGAATCTTGGCCGTTAGCTCGGCCTGGATACCCGCCAGTTCCGCATTTTTTTCGGCGATGGCCTGGACCACGGGGTACTTTGTCTCTTCTTTGGCGCGGATGGCTTCCTTTTTGGCCGCCTCTGCTTCCTTCTGTCTCAGGTCGTTCACCTTGTGCTGCCAGAATTCTACGACCTTCTCCGCCGCAGCCTGTTGTCGGGCCGCAAGGTCCCTTCGAGTGGCCAACAGACCGACGGCAGCATCGTAAAACAGCAGTTCCTCTGTATTGCTGGCGATCTGACTTCCTATCGCCCGCTGCTGAGCAAGTAACAAAGTCCTGTTCGCCTGCATCAATTCGGCCGCCTGCCCCTCGGGCACCGGAGCGGCAAGCTGAGCGTCGATCTCACTAAGCCTTTGTATGGCACTGTTTGATTCCTCCGGTATCTTCGTTCTCCGCTCGGCTCTTCGCTTCGGCTCATTTTCCCAATTGGCGACGTTTTTCCTGGCTTCCTCAAGGGCCAATCGTGCAACGGCCAGTGCCTGCTCGGCCTGTGCCAGGGTAATTTGAGGTCCGGCTTCCGGGGGTGCGATAGTCGCTTGTTGAGCCAGCAAGTCTTTGGTTTTGACCAGTGTATTCGGTACATCCGCCCGCGTCTGACTGTACTGCTGTTTCTTAGATTCAAAATCATTGGCGGATGTTAACTGGACTATCGCCTTGTCATAGACTTCACCGACTTTCGCTTTGACGTCGTCACTCAATTCCGTCGATTCACCGATTTTCTTCTTGACTGCCTGGAGCCCTTCAAGCGTGAGTTGAGCTGCGCCATTAGTAGCAGGAACACCTTGGGGAACTGGAACGATATCACCGACCGTGTTTGCATCTTGCCGCTCGACAGGGCTCGTTACCGATTCCTTAGCCGGCTCTGCACAGAGGCAGATCGACGAAGAAACAATCAAAAACACAGCGAAAAGTGAAGATTTCATATGAGAAACCTATAAATCTCGTCTATTCGTTCGGAGCAGCTTGCCGCCTTTTTCGTCCCGGTTAGTAGTGCCGGCCTGCAACCAGTGTTTGCCGTGGCAATGAACACAGCCGATATTGATCCCGCTATGGCGACTGGCGAGCGATTCGTTCATATCGTTTGACTTCCCCCTGTCAATTTAGGAAGTTGTTTAACTCAACCCCATTATTTGATGCCAAGGATCACTCATACACTCATCGAAGATCCATCCTAACGACGATTTTTCGGAAATTCAAGAAAATAAGATGCAATCTCCGAGCGCCCAACGCTGCTCATTCAAAGCATTCATGAACAAAACCATAGACAATTGCATTCGTTGCGTAAAGCTGCTAACATCTGGTGTCGTATTATTAGGACATTGTCAAGGGAAACAATGAATTTACTATTTATAATGTCGTATTGTGCTTTCGGAGGTGCCCATTTCAAATGACAATCAAGAGACTCTATGTATGTGGGCTGTTAGCTTTCATAGCCGCCCGGGCGAGCGTGTCCTATGCTGAGAACTGGCCGTGTTTTCGCGGACCGAGCCGACAAGGGATATCCCACGAAAAAGAGGTTCCCTTAAAATGGAGCGCGACCTCAAATATCGCCTGGAAAACGCCGATTCCGGGAGAAGGCTGGTCGTCGCCGATTGTGTTCGGCAATCGTGTCTTCGTCACGGCGGCGACGGAGAAAGCCACCTCATTCCGCCTGCTGTGTCTGGATCGCTCAACCGGGGCCGTTCTTTGGAATAAGCACGTGCTCCGGCAAAAGCCCGGCCACAAACAACAATTTAACTCATACGCCTCGTCCACGCCGGCGACGGATGGACGGATGGTGTACGCCATCGCGTGCGACGGGAGCATTGCGGCGGTGGCGATGGACGGAACCGTCATCTGGACCTACCGGGATCACGAGCATTTCAGCGAGCATGGATTAGCCGTATCGCCCGTTCTTTATAAAGACCTCGTAATTGTGGCCTTCGACGGCAGCAGTTCGGGGCCGGACAAAAAGCTCGGCTGGCAAAAACCCTGGGACAAGGCCGTGATCGTGGCACTGGATAAAAACACCGGCAAGGTCCGATGGGAAGGCAAGCGCGGCCTGTCCTGTATTGCCCATGTCACACCTCAGATTCTTACGGAAAACGGCAAAGACCGGCTCATCAGCGCCGCCGGAAATGTTATACAGGGTTTCGATTTGACGAACGGCCGGCGAATCTGGACGGCATCGAGTCCGGGCGAAGGCGTCGTGCCCTCGGTCGTCCTCGGTGAGGGTCTGATTTTCACCGCGTCGGGTTTTGGAGACTCGACCATTCGAGTCGTCCGCACGGGCGGCCAGGGCGATGTTACTGATACGCACATGGCATGGACGTCAAGGAAAGACGTGCCGAAGGTTCCATCCATGCTATACCTCAAGCCTTACCTGTTTATAGTCAACGATACCGGCGTGGCGAGGTGCCTGAAGGCGACAACCGGGGACGTTCTGTGGAGAGAGCGGATCGGGAGTAAATACTCCGCTTCGCCTATCTGGGCAGAGGGGAGGATTTATTTCCTCTCGGAGAAAGGCAAAACCACGGTCATCGAGGCGGGACCGGAATTCAAAGTCCTTGCCGAGAACGAACTGAATGAAAAGTGCTGCGCCAGCCCGGCGGTTTCGAACAAACAACTTTTCATGCGTTCGGAGCACAATCTTTTCTGCATCGGACCGAAATAAGAGAAACTCCATGGAGAAAAAACGATGGTCAAACATAGGGTGTCACGATCAGTCATTCTGTTCACGGTAATGATAGCCGGAGTCGTTTCTGCGCAGACATACCACGTCTGGGAAAAAGTCGAGATGACTCTATGCACGAGCAAATCCTATGAAAATCCGTACACGGATGTGGATGTCTGGGCCGACGTAAAAGGTCCGGGATTCAACAAGCGATGTTATGGATTTTGGGACGGCGACAATACATTTCGTATCCGCATTCTGGCGACAACACCGGGGACGTGGTCATGGCGTACCGGCTCGAATCAACAGGACGCCGGACTCAATGGCAAAACGGGTACGTTCGCGGCGATAGCTTGGGGGGAGACCGAGAAGAAAAAAAACCCATGCCGGCGAGGGATGATCAGGGCATCCGCAAACGGTCACGCCTTCGAGCATGCCGATGGAACACCCTTCTTTCTTGTTGGCGATACATGGTGGGCGACACCGACTTTCCGTTTCCGATGGCACAGCGACAATAAAAAACGTCCTATCGATTCTTCTGCGGGATTCAAGGACTATGTGCGGTTTCGCAAAGAACAAGGCTTTAACTGCGTGGCCATGATCGCCGCTTTCCCGCATTGGGCCAACGACGGCAAGCCGAACAGGCTCAAGGCTGCGGACGGCACGATGATCCGAGCCGCCTGGCCACAGCCCGGTACGAAGAGTGCCAAGGACATGCACGATGAGAACGGGAACCGCGCGTTCTTCCTTCCGGGCAAGATACCGGGCTTCGAGACGATCGTTCCCGACCTGGAGCGCATCAATCCCAAGTATTTCCAGAACCTCGACGAGAAGATCGATTACCTCAATGCACACGGCATTATACCCTTTGTCGAAGTGGCACGCCGGGACATCGGGCACGTGTGGAAGAAATATTACCCGTGGCCCGATTCGTACGCGCGATATATCCAGTACATCTGGAGCCGCTACCAGGCCAATATCTGCCTGTTCAGCCCGATCCATTTCGACACGCCCTCTGCGACGATACCGGCGGAGGACTGGAACGCCGCGGCCAACCAAGTCATTGAAAAATATGGCTCCCCTGCTTTCGGCACTTTAGCCGGCACGAATTCCAATCCCTCCAGCCTGCAAAACTTCGGTCACGTCGATAAAGCCAAGTGGCTCACGTTCCATCAGATCGGCAACAGGCGAACGCACAACTACCACGCGCTCTTAACGGAAATATTCAACACGACACCTGCCGTGCCGGGCATCAACGGGGAGCCTTATTACGCCGGGATGCACGATGCGCCGGGAGGAACGCCAAACTCGGCATTGTATTGCCGCTCGGGGATGTACGGCAGCGTCCTGTCCGGCGGCTTTGGCGGCCACATCTACGGTGCGGGAGGCTGGGATGGAGGACTCTGGGGAGGCAACGTCGAAGAGGCTGCCGAGAACCACATCTGGGATGCCATGACGTGGCCCTCCGGCGGCCAAATGCGTCACTTAGCTGCGTTTGTCCTCTCCGAAGGACGCCGATACCAGGACCTTGCACCAAGAAGAGAACTATTGAAACCAAACGAATCGGGCGATCCGAAAGGCTTCACCGGCTGGGCGTACTGCGCCCGCACCGAGAAAAAAGACCTGTTCCTTGTGTATTTCGAGAAAGACTGCCCCAAAGCCGAACTTGCCGGTGCGCTGTTCTGCAGCAAATACAAGGCCCAATGGTTCAATCCGCGAACCGGTGATTGGATCGATGCCGGTATCGTGAAGGCCGATCCTGGCGGCGACATTTCTTTGCCGGATTTTCCTGATCAGTCCGAGGTATCGAAAAACGACTGGGGCCTGAAACTCACAATAATTTCTGGGAGCCCATAATGAATGCTCGACATGTTGTATTGCTTGTTCTGTCTATGCTGGTCATTGCTTTGGACGTGTGAATCCCTCGTATGCGCAAGAAGATAAAGGCATTTACCTGATCGTTCGCGGCGACGATATCGGCTCGTGTCACGCTGCGAACGTGGCGTGTATCCGATCTTACAAAGAAGGCGTCATGACAAGCGTTGAACTGATGGTGCCCTGCGCCTGGTTTCCGGAAGCGGCTAAAATGCTCAACGAAAATCCGGGGCTGGACGTCGGCGTTCACGTCACCCTGACCAGCGAATGGGAAAACATCAAATGGCGTCCGTTGACGTGGGTGCCCAGTTTAACGGATGCGGACGGTTACTTCTATCCCACACTCTGGCGACGTAAAGGCGCACCCAATGGGACGGCTTTGCGAGAAGCAAAGTGGAAAATTGAAGACGTCGAAAAGGAAATGCGCGCCCAGATTGAAATGGCCAAGCGCAAAGTCCCGCACCTGACCCATATGACGTGTCACATGGGCTGTTCGGGCTGGGATCCCAAGGTCCAGGCGCTTTGGAAGAAGCTGGCGAAGGAATATAATCTGTACATCCAGTCTTCCGGCAGGGAGGTGCGAAGGTTTCCCGGATATAAGAAAGCCAAAACCGCACAAGATCGCATAGAGACATTTATCAAAAATCTCGAAGGTTTGAAACCGGGGACTTACCTCTTCGTCGAACATCCCGGCCTGGAAACCGCCGAGATGGGCGCTATCGGTCACGTCGGATATGAGAACGTCGCCGAAGATCGTGATGCCGTCACGGAAGTTTTCACCAGCAAACGGATCAAGAAAGCAATTGACCGATTAGGGATTAAGCTCATCAGCTACGCCGACTTGAAAAAGACCGACAAGAAAAACTGATCAAACATTCAGCATATCCAGCGGCTCAAACTGCTTACCAAGCACGGATCGGCTTTCAAAACCAAGCCAGCGATCCAGCACGGTTGCATAAACCCGGCGAAAATCGGTGTGAACCTTCGGTGAGCCGTTCACCAAATCCGTAAGGCTGGGGTGCGCGCCGATAAGCCCGCCTTTGAGTTTACCGCCGGCTAAGAAGATGGGGGCCGCCGCACCGTGCCCCGTGCCGCGCCGGCCGTTTTCCTTGACCGTCCGGCCAAATTCCGAGAACGTCATCAATAAGACCCGGTCCAGCAGCTTATCGCGTTTCAGATCATCGACGAATGCCGCCACGGACTCAGATAACTGGTGCAACAAGGCGCAGTGGTTGCCTTTTTGATTGGCGTGATTGTCGAAACCGCCGATGCCGCCGCCGCCGAGTTCGGCGAAGAATATCCTGATACCAATATCGGCCCGGATAAGCTGGGCGATGTTTCGCAAAGTCCGCGCGAGCCGGAATGACGGATAGCCACCGATGTTAGCCGCCGAGTTTGTTACGGCCTCGATCCGTTGCGTACTTGTATGGGCTTTCAACGTGCAACGACGAAGAAAATCCAATAGCGAATCGTCGCATCGAGCCGCTGTGTCGCGCGCATCTTGCCCGCGATTCGAGGGCGGGACGCCCTCGACACGAAGGAGAGCCGCGTTCATATGGATGTTGGTCGTCAAATCGTCGGGCGATTGAACGGAAGGAACGAACACGTTCTCAGCATTTAAGGCAAACGGCTGAGTGATCGGCCCAACGAAGACGGCCGGTGTCTCCGTTCTATCCGCGCGCCAAATATTATCAACCGTCCGGCCGAGCCAACCTGTCTGACGTTTAGGATTATCGGAATCGGCCGTATGCCATATCCGCATCGCAGCATCGTGAGAACCCTCGAATTTCGGGGAACCGACGCCCTGAATAATACTCAGGTATCCCTCGTCATACAAACGCTTGAATGCGCCCATACGCGGATGGAGGCCGAGCAATGAATCGATCTTATGCACTTCTTTAGGCGACAGGGCCAGCGTCGGGCGATTGCGGGCGTATTCGTCGTCCCCATACGGAACCACCGTATTCAGACCATCATTTCCGCCGGATAGTTGGATCACGACAAGAACGGTCCGGCTATCATCGCCGCGAGAGGCGCTCGGTGCAGCGCGAACGAGGACATTCGGTGTTGTGAAGGAGAGCAGCGCCGAAGTCCCGAGCGTAGCCTTCAAGAAATCACGTCGTGTATAAGACATAGTACTTTCTCCAATCTTCACGCCAGGTGAAATTCAGGAAGCGTGATGACCCCATGGGTAAAACGACGCAAACTCGCATCGGAACCATCGCCCTTCGTCCGGATCGTTTTGGACAACATCTCACGGACACCGGGATCGACATCACCCTGCAGAAACAATTCAAGCAGAAGTTTCGAAGCGGATTCGACTGTTGAACACGCATATTTCTCGACGACGATTCGAGGATTAAGCTTTTTCTCATAAGGCCCCGAGTCTCGCAATAACGCTAACGCAAGATTATACCGGCCGACGACCGACGCGCTATCCATCCAATATCGTCCTCCCGTCCAGCCTTTGACCGTCGGCGGATAGTAGAGATTCTGACCGAGTGCGGCCAGATCTTGAGCGAGGTGCGTTGTGGACACGACGCCTTCCAACCCTTTAACGACACCTAACGCAAATTCCACCGGACTCTTGATGCGCTGGCGATAAGCCGCCGAGGAGAAGAACAAGTTCGAGCGCAACATCTTCTCGGTGAGTCCAAGCACATTATAGTCCTTTGCGAAGGACTCGGACAAAGGCACAATCAGATCAGCGTTCGGCTCCTCCGTTTCGCTAATCAACCAGCGATACAATTTACGAACCACCCTCCGCGACGTAGCCGGCTGTTCGAGCAAGATTCGCACCACATCGTCACTCGTAAAATCCCCTTCCCGGCCGAGGATGTGCTTGACACCATCATCTTGTTCGCGAGGAATATAACGAAGCTGTCCCCTCAGTACGAACCAGCCGGTAAAGGCCCTGGCGGCCTCCTGAATGTCCTTTTCCGTACAGTGGTCGGGGCCTATCGTAAAGGTTTCCATGAATGGTCGGACGAAGTTATCATTCGGAAGGGCTTTGCGATTGGCGTCGGCACCCAACCAGAGAAAAACTGCGGGATCGCGCGAAACACCTTCGAGAAGGATTCCGAACGAACCCAGGGCCTGGCGGCGGAGAAGCCGGATGTGTTGCCGCATCAGTGAAACGTTCTGAACCGCCGAACCGCTGGTGGCAAAATGGCTGTGCCAGAACAACGTCATTTTCTCTAAAAGCGGATGGGGGGTTTGGATCATTCGTCGAAGCCACCATGCCCGCAAATCACTAATCGAAGTGGTGGATGTCTCATACTGGTCATATTTGGTATTGAATGCTACCACCTCCGCCTGTGGTTTCAGTAACTTATCGATCGTTCGTTGTGGTCCATCCGAGAGTGCCTGCTGCAATTGCTCCCAGGTAGCCCCACAAGCAGCTCGACGATAAAGGTGCCCGGCCTGAGCGAGCGTCCAGGGCCGCTCGGCGTCCGGTTCGTACGCCGCCCACGCCCAATCGGGATCGCTCAGTCTTTCACGTTGCATGGCCATGAAAGTCCCCTTTTCAATTGATTATTGACTATTGACGAATGAACGGATTGATAGCGTCGAATCGCTGCTAATGCGCAAATAGTCAATAGTCATTCGTCATTATTCAATGTCAATTAATGTTCAGTTTCATCTCCAATCGCGCCTGAGTTAGTCCCTCGTCCGTACCAATGCTCAGTCCGATGCGATCCACCAGTTTCACCACCGTGATAAGCATGTCGATCCCGGCTTCGGCCTCCTCTTGCGTACGACCTTTCTTGACCATGTCCCCTCGGACGAGCACGCCCCGGTTGGCCTCCAAAATCGAAGCCAGCCGACGTCCCTCAATCTCAAGAAGGCTATGCGTTTCGGCTAGCGCCTCGACGGTTCGTTCCTTTTCGCGTTTCAAGGCGTCAATAAGATCGCATGCCAAACCTTCCGCCGAGCTGAGAATCAGGTAGTCCCCCGGCATGGCCAATGACGGGCGCATATTAAACCGGGTGTCCAGTTTCGTCTTGTCCTTGACATCCGCCGTCGAAAAATAGGCCATCGAAAATTTAGTATCGTCATGGACGGGACGGTCGATAATCAATCCGGGCAGGGCCTGTTGGCCGCGTGTGAAGTTGATTAATCCCAGGGCTTTCTGCCACGCCTCTTCGGCGACCTCTTTGAACGGCCCCGGATTCTGTAGCCGGAGGATGACGGCAAAAGCGGGCAGTCTGATCTGGGGCGTGCCGATAGTCGGATCGAACTGCTGCTCGGCCACCACAAAACGCAGATCGGGTTTCGTTTCGGCCAGGACCTCATTCGTCAGATCGCGCCCGCTGAAGAAGATACCCATCATGTTCTCGAAGAAGATCAAGCCGGACGTGCGCTCGGGAAATAGCTCGTCTTTGGCGGCATAGAACTGATGCAAGTCGCGATACAGCGTCAGGGCGGCGATGCGGCGAGGTACCGGCAGGTTCGGCAAAGCGCCGTCGCCGGCCTCTTTGGGCAGAGCAAATGCCGCCGGGCTCGTTGGCGAGACGGTCTTGCCATCCACGACGGGTTGGAGGGTCAAGGTGTCGCCCTGAACGTCCAATTTCAATGCCAGCCAGCTCGAATCACGGATGGATTCAGCAATGCCCGCAAAAGCCAGCGCCGCCATGGGATTCCTGCTCTGCTGTTCGAGAAGCTCGGCCACCTTGGGAATTTGCATCAAGAGCCTGAGATCGGCAAAAACCGTCGCTACAGAACCGGATTCTACTTTGCTCTTTGCCCGCCGATAGTTCGGTTTCGAGGCCAGGCTCGCTCCCCCGGTTCCGGACCGTCGCTCCAGCACGGCTTTGAGTCTCGCAGAACGATTGGACAGAACAAACCGCTTACCGATAATTGCATGCGCCTCTTTCCCATCGAACGTCCACGCCGTGATACCTTGATACTCTTTGGAGGCGACGCTGTTGGACCGACCTTGCTTCTGGGCTTCGGATCGGGCGATATTGAGAAATGTCTCGTGGAGCCGATTCAACATGTGCTCGTCTTCAGCATCGATGATAAGGATCACCGTCTCCTCCGGACAGATCGCAAACGTGATCCCCCCGCCCGTCAGCCTGGTCAGAGCGGTCCGCCAATCCGCGCCCAACGTCGCTTCCAGATAGGCAACGATACCGAGAAATTCCCTGAACTTGGGATTCGCGGTCTGCTTCTGGTATACGGGTAGCGAAGTAATAAACTCGACGGCCTTTTCTCCTGCAAAAAGATCGACCAATGCTTTGGCATTGGACAACTCCAGGGAAATGACGGCATCCTGCGGAATCCACTGGATCGCCGGCGGCAAGGGCTGCGCCCCCACCGTCGTCTGTAATACCCATACCGCTAAAATCAAGATCAGTTTGAGTCGCAGTTTCTCGAACATAAGATACCTCCCGTTTCATGATAGCCATCATTTATATTGTATATCGACCAAAACAATAATGCCAGCCGGATGTTACCGTTTTGTTACGGTTTTGTATTTTTTAAGTATTATTTCCATACTATGGCATAATTCAGTCATTCCCGATAAGGATTTCCCTTGAGAGATCCAATTCGATATAATGTCGAAGACCGAACAGGGACAATCTCGTGAGATTGCCCTCATTCATTGTTAACGTCCGGGCGAACCCACAGGGTCGCCCCTACATGATCGCAAGGAGAAGCGTATGCGAAAGACAGTCATCCTCACATTGCTGACCATTGCACTTACCGGCATGCAGTGCACCCCGACGGCAATCTCTTCGGCCGGTACTCGGAAGACTTATGATGTGGTCATTTATGGCGGCACTTCGGCGGCCATGGCGGCGGCGGTGCAGGCCAAACGCATGGGCAAAACGGTCATTGTCGTTTGTCCTGAGACACATTTGGGCGGCCTGACGGCCGGCGGGCTGGGTTGGACCGATTCGGGTCGGAAGGAAGCGGTCGGCGGGATATCGCGGGAATTCTACCAGCGCGTCAAGAAACACTACGACAAATCCGAAGCCTGGATGTTTCAGAAACCAGAAGATTATTCCCGATACCGCCCCAATGACGACGCCATGTGGGTTTTCGAACCGCGTGTGGCCGAGCAAACCTTCGAGCAACTTGTTGACGAGTATGAGATCCCTGTGCACCGAGATCAGTGGCTCAATCGTAAAAGTGGCGTCGAGAAAGATGGATCGCGCATTGTCTCGATCACCATGTTGAGCGGGAAAACCTATCGCGGCAAAGTCTTCATCGACGCGACATATGAAGGCGACCTGATGGCCAGCGTGGGAATCAGCTACCATGTCGGTCGCGAAGGCAATGAGGTTTACGGCGAGACGTTGAACGGTGTCCAAACCCGCAACGCAATCTCCCACCAGTTTACTAAACCGGTCGATCCGTACATCAAACCCGGCGAACCCGCCAGCGGGTTGTTGCCGCGAATCCACTCCGGCTCCCCCGGTCAGGAAGGCCAGAGCGACCATCGCGTTCAGGCGTACAATTATCGTATGTGCCTGACGAAAGTGCCCGAGAACCGCGTGCCTTTCTCCAAACCCGACAACTACGATCCGATGGAGTACGAATTGCTGGCCCGGTACCTCGATCAGGGCTGGCGGGCGATATTCGCCAAGTTCGATCCGGCACCGAACGCCAAAACCGATACGAACAATCACGGCGCTTTCTCGACCGACAACATCGGCTTGAACTACGACTATCCCGAAGCCACCTACGAGCGCCGGCGACAAATTCTCAAAGAGCATGAGGATTACCAGAAAGGGCTCATGTGGTTTCTCGCTTACGATCCGCGCGTCCCCGCAGACGTGCGAGAAAAAGTCAGCCAGTGGGGATTGGCTAAGGACGAGTTCAAAGACAACGATCACTGGCCCCACCAGATTTACGTCAGAGAAGCCAGGAGAATGGTGAGTGATTTCGTCATGACCGAGTTACACCTGAGGAAAATCAAGCCGACGCCGAAACCCGTCGGCATGGGTTCCTACAACATGGACTCGCATAACGTCCAGCGATACGTTGATAAGGACGGCCATGCCCGGAACGAGGGCGATATCCAGATCAATCCCGGCGGCCCTTACCCGATTTCGTATGAGGCGCTCGTACCGAAGGCCTCGGAGTGCACGAATCTGCTCGTGCCCGTCTGCCTGTCTTCATCGCATATCGCCTATGGTTCGATCCGCATGGAGCCGGTCTTTATGATCCTCGGCCAATCCGCTGCGACCGCCGCCGCGTTCGCCATTGACGAAGACATCGATGTACAAAATGTGGATTACACCAAACTGCGAAAGCGTCTTCTCGCCGACGGCCAGGTGTTGGAGCTACGCTGATTGATTTTGGAAAAGAAACAACAGGAGTCAATGTGCATGAAAAACACCCGTTTTAAAATAGTCAAAATCCTTTGCCTTGTAACATTGATTATCATCTCTTCAGGCGTAACTACAGGCCAGACGGATACAACGATCGTTGAGATAACCGATACGGTACTCGTGAAAGATACCGTCCGGTTCGGTATTAATCTGGGCGGTGACACGTATTATTCCGGCGCCGTGCTGACCAAGAAGCGCGCACAGGAAAACTTCGAGGGCACCACGTATCGACAATGCCATTTCGGTCCGAGCCAGGATGAAAACGGCGCGACGTCGTGGTTTCGTCAGCCACAGGGTTGGCAAGATTTGATGACCGAGTATGGTTATTACACCATTCTCTCCGGCCCGGCCAGAGGGACGCACGGCAAAATCAAAGCGATCAGCACGAAGAAAGTGATGCATGAAGGCAAGATGCAAGACTTTATGTACATCGAGTTCGACAAGGAGGTTAAGCCCGGGCCTCCCAACGGAGGGCTGCTTGTCGAGGCTTTCAGGCTGAAAGACGGGCAATTTCGCAGTCTCGACGGATTCTGGACCTCCAAGAATAACGAGATATCCATCGGCGACGTCCCGCCGGGCGTGTTTGGCTGCGCGGCATTGAATCTGAAAGGCTCCGCCGGCAAGGCACACTATCACCTGAGCACACATTATCATCGATACGGCGCGCTGAACGGCCGATGGCACGTGCGTTTCTGGGCTAGGGCCAAGACCGGCAGGCCCAGGCTCGCCATAGAAGCCTCCCGATGGGGCCGGACGAAAACCATCGAACCGGAACGTCAATGGAAGCAATACGACGAGATAATTATCGTCGATACAGTCCCCGAAGGAGGTAACCAACATGTGTTCTTCAAGCTCGAAGCAACGGGAGGGGACATCCTGGTGGATGATATCGAGTTGTGGATGGAAGGAGATGCCAACCCGACCGTATTTCGGGACGATCTGATTGCGACGCTCAAAAAGTTCAATCCCGGCGCGATTCGGTATCTGCAAACCGGGGGTAGTACGATCGACAACACTATGGCTCCGCCCTTGCGATCACATTCGTATTCAAATCGAAAGACACGTACCTATGGTCCCTATGCCAGTCATCAAACCGATCCTTATGGCTTGCACGAGATGTACGAACTGTGCGCTTATCTGGGCAGCGAACCGTGGTACTGTCTGCCCGGCACCTTGCACAAGGAAGAGCTTGCGAACTTCATGGAATACTTAGGCGCTCCGGCGGACGTGGGGTACGGCAAGAAACGGGCCGAGCTGGGGCAGGTGAAGCCGTGGACGGAGGTGTTCGAGCACATCCATATCGAGTTCGGTAACGAGGCGTGGAACAACGCCGCGTGGTACCAGTGCGGCGGATATAACGGGCCGGACTATTGGAAGGACCTGATCGACGCGGGCAAAAGCTCACCCTATTACACGCGAGAAGTTCTGTTTCACACCGCCGGCCAGGCGGCCTGGTCGGGGCGAAACGCCGGTATTCTCGAGAATTCCACGAACGCAGATCGCTTCTCCGTGGCGCCGTATCTCATTTCGAGCTTGAATAAGAAAGACCTGGAGATTCTGGATAACGATGAGAAACTCTTTAAGTGGATTTTCGCCAAGCCCATCTGGCGTTCGCAAGATCCGCGCGGAGCCATGTACCAAAACGCCGAGCTTGCCCGCAAATCGGGGATCGAGCTTTCCATTTACGAGGTTAACCATCACACAACGCACGGCGATGCCCCGCTGGAACCGAGAAACAAGATCGTGACTTCGATTGGAGGCGGCCTCAACGTCGCCAATAACATGCTGTTAATGATGCGCAAGCACGGTCTTCGGACGCAATGTCTATTCTCGCTCATCCAGCACGGCTATCGCGCGCACGGCATCGGTGAAGTGCGCCTCTGGGGTACGGCGCTGAACATGCGGAAAGGATATGAGCGATACCGCCCCACGTTTCTGGCCTGCATGTTGGCGAACAAAGTCATCGGAGGCAACCTGGTCAAAACGATTCACTCGAAAAATGAGCCGACCTTCGATGCAACGGGGTATTTCACTTCGAGGGACGGTGTTGAGACCCTCTCGGATATCCCAATGATTTGGAGCTACGGCTTTGCCAAAGACAGTAAACGCGGTTTGATTCTTATCAACCTGGATGTTTCGGCGCCCCGGCCCGTGATTGTCAAATTCGCCGGAAAAGCACCGGATAACAAGGCAACATCTTGGACGCTCAGCGCTGAGAGCATCACGGCAAACAACGAATTCGAGGCGGGCCGGCCACAGGTTGAAGCCAGCACAGATGTCCTACATGGATTCGCAAGCGGCAGTCGCGTCGTGTTGCCCCCGCACTCGATGAAAGTGCTCTCGTGGGAATTGAAAGATAGGCAATAACAAGGAGCCATAATGATGCAGGTTAGAAATATAATCATTTCTTTTTTTCTTTGTTCGCAACTAATAACATCTCATAGCACTTCTGTTGCCAAACAGGTGGATATCCGTAAGATTCCGGTCGCAAAGGGCCTCGCCTCACATCCCGTCAATGGCGGGCATTGCCTGATCTCGGACGGCGAATACCAGTATATTGCTTTCTACGACGGAGACCATCAGCTCACGGTGGGCCAACGAAAGCTCAGCGAAACGAATTGGGACTTTGCGAAGCTGCCGGAGCGTGTGGGTTGGGACACGCACAATAAAATCCTGCTGTTTCAGGACCGCCAAGGATACCTCCACCTGACCGGTAATATGCACTGCGCGTCTCTGAAATATTATCGCACTAAGGCTCCGGCAGACATCCACACGTTCCGAGGGATTCACACATGGGCCGGGGACTTCGAGAGCCGGGTCACGTACCCAACGCTATTCAAACTGCGCGATGGCTCTATTTACCTCATGTACCGGCACGGCGGCAGCGGAAACGGAATGCGCATCTTGGTTCATTATGACGAAGAAACCCAACGGTGGACCAAGTCGGTTCCCGCTTTGACCAACGGTCGGGATCGCAGTCCCACGTGCAATGCCTATCCGCTTGGTCTGCGGGAGGATAATGGCGGCGTTTGGCATTTCGCCTGGTGCTGGCGCGAAACGCCGGACGTCGTGACCAACTTCGATGTATGCTATGTCAGGAGCCTCGACCGCGGCGTTTCGTGGATGACCCTGGACGGGCGCAAACTCGAACTGCCGATGACACCGGAAAATACCGGCGTCGTCGATCCTATCCCGCAAAAAAGCGGGCTTATGAATGGCGGGACTTTCGTTGTGGATGCGGAAGGACATCCTTACATCGGTTATACACGCTTCGACAAAAACGGCTACAACCAACTTTACATCGCCACTCCCGTCGGCGATACATGGAAAATCATCCAGTTAACCGACTGGACGCATCGTTTCTATTTCGAGGGCCGGGGCAGCATTCCAGAATCCCCTCCCACTCCCAGAATCTCTATCCCTTCAGATCAAAAGATTCGGATTTCCTACAGTAATCGCCACGCCACGCCGACGAAGGGCCAGTTTGTTCTCACCCGAAAGCAACTCCTGAGAAGCCAGCCGGGCCAAAGCCCAATTCAGAAAACCGGAACCACAACTCCCGCCATACCACACATTCGTGCTGTGAATCGCGGACCATTACCGCCGGGACAGAAACATTACATGCAACAACAAACCGACCGACCCAACCGGGATCGCAAACCGGAAACACCGAGGGAGCCGACAATGATTTACTTAGTCGAGATGAAAGAAACCGGATAATCATTCAACCGGTACGGTGTGCAATGCACAACCTACTGATTTTTAAGCTCTGAGCAGCCGGGCGAAGGCCTCTGCGGTTAACTCGCCTAAACTGTCCACGATGATATCTGCCGCCGACAGATCCGCCCGGTCCCGGGTCGTTGTGACGGCCACGACGGGCATCCCGGCGGCCTTGCCCGCCTCGACGCCCTGGGCCGCATCCTCCACAACGACACAACATTGCGGCGAAAGCCCCAGCTTCTCCGCAGCCCTGAGAAACGTTTCCGGCGCCGGCTTGCCTTCAACGACCTCCTCACCCGTCACGCAAGCGTCAAAATAGTCTCTTATGTGTACGCGATCCAAACAAAGGTTCAAATTGGCCTTTGGCGCTGAGGAACCCACGGCCATCAGAAAATCGTTCTTCTTCAAATCATCGAGCAATTCACCGACGCCCGCCGGCAATGTGAGCTTCTCGGCGATAATCTCGCGATAACGTTGTTCCTTCCAATCGGAAAGTTGGCCCACGTGTCGAAAGCGTCCCGCCCTCGAATCGCGGGCAAGATGCCCGCGACACGATCTTTCCACCAGCTTCGGAATGATCTGGTCGTTCCGCATACCGAACGTACCGTAGAAAAACTCATCCGACATGTTCAAACCCTCTTTCTCGGCCAGATCGTACCATGATTGCTTATGCGCCCAGCCCGTATCGACCAGCACTCCATCCAGATCGAAAATCACACCCATACCACTATTTTCTTCTGCCATATATTTTATCCTACTTGTAGCTTTTGTCTGAGGACCTGCAAGTTGACGATGTCCTCGCGGTTATACTCCAGCAACGTGGCCAAGGCTTGCCGATTGTGATTGTTCACATACTCGTACCAGAACTTCACCGCCTCGTACCCATTGACGTCTTTCAGATTTCGGTTGATGCCCAACTTTCTTTCGACGGCTTTGAGACCGCCTTTGAGCTTATTTCGCCAACAATCGTACATCAGGTCCGTGTGCTTGAAGCACTTGTTCAAATCCACACCGAGTTTGGCGCGAATAAAGGGCAGATCGAACCGGCTGCCGTTATAGCTGTACAGCTCGTCCACGCCGTTTAAAGCAGCTAACAGCTTTTCGTCGGACAGTTCCGTATCGAAAAGCTGAACGACCTCGCACGGCCCGTTCTTCTCCAGAGCGATCCCGATCACCGTTAAGTCGGCCAATCGCCTGCTCAACCCGGTCGTCTCGATATCGATATAGGCACGGCATTTCATTTTTCACGCGATCTCGATCCGCTGACCCGTCATCAACTTTAACCTCCCATTGGCATTGCCGTTTTTGAGACTGATCTCCAGCGTCTTACACGAACCTTCGATTAAAAATAACTCATCGTCTACCGCAGTCTCGTAGCTCGGATAGAAATCCATCCGACTACGGCATCCATTAACTTCTACAGAATAATCCGTCTTACCTTCACTTGGCAGATTCGTGATGATGTTTCCAAACCGGTCGATTCTCACAACCGTTCCCACCCTCTCGTTACAGCGCAATTCCCGTTTTTGTATTTCGTTTGTTCTCGGCCCCAGGGCTTCGAAACCGCCCAGATCAATATTCGCTGCGGCTTTGGCGAAGACATCCCGGCCGTGAAATGTTCGGCTCGCATCTTTCGGAATTGGAATCATCCTTATGTCAATGATTTCCTGCTCTTTGAGCGTTTCCCAGAGCAGACCGTTATCCGGGGCGACGAAGGTGTAATCCGCCGTCTTGACGCCCAGCGCTTTTCGTTTCGTCCCGACGCCGGGATCGACAACACAGCAAAACACCGCACCGACCGGAAAGTACTTATAATTATTCTTCAGAATCCACGAAGCCTCGATAATGCTCTGAGGCGAAATGTTGTGACAGAGATCGACGATTCTCGCATTCGCATTGATGCGATAGATTACCCCCTTCATCACACCCACATATTCAGTAAAACCAAAATCCGTCAGTAGAACAATCATATTCCATTCCGGGCTTTTCAGGTCGGTGTTCTCTACTTTGTCAGTGTCAGAGTCTCTTGAGCTTTTTCAACGCCATTGACAACAATCATTAACCGATGCTCGCCGGGATGGTGCTTTCGGGTGGACATATCCGCAAATGAGTGTTTCTTATTCACTACATACCTCCCCGGAGCATAAGACTTCTCCGTTATTTTGAACACCTTTTTAGTGATCTTACTGGAGGCCTTGGCAAAGTGCACAATATATTCAAGGCGAATTTTACAGGCCTTCTTTGTGACGACTTGCAGGGTGAAAGAAAATTGGACATTCTTTCCAATGGCGAGTCTCTTTTTATCGAGCTCGAACTTTTTGACACTGATGTTTTTGGGATCGCCGAAACCAAATAGCAACATGGCCCGGCTGTTGCCCGCTTTGAGCATCGTGCGGCACGCATGTTTGATAATCCAGTCCGTGTTCTCGGTGTTGCCAACCCATTTTTCGCACGTATCGAGAACAAGTTCGGGATGGTCCTTGGAAATATCGTTCAGGTTGTTGGCCACACTCCGGCGGACAAACTCGGAATCGTCATTCTTAAGTTTCTCCAGAATGGGTAATATCAGACCGGGGTCCTTTTTGAACGCCGGTATGGCCATCGCCCAGGGGAGCCTCGGCCGGCATCCCTCGCTGGAAAAACGCCTCACGTTCTCGTTTTTATCCCCGGCGAGCTTTTTCATAAAAGCCATGGCTCGCTTCGGATCCTTGATAATAAAAGGGCGGATTGCGAACTCGGAGCTTGCGTATTTCGTGAAGAGCGCCAAGGCACTCAGCGACAAATCCCAGTCATCCAGCCCGTACAGCTCAACATAATCCGGCAGACACATCGCCTCGAAACCCTTCACGTGCGGAGCGGCCTTTTTCAAAATGCCCAACGTTTTCTTGTAGGACTTCGGCAAAACCTGTCGCAAACATTCCGTAGTATGACGCATTCTGGCCTTAAGTTCCTTACGTTCGAAATCTTCATCGAAAATCAGACCGACAAAACGCTTCTTATTAAAACCAGGATAATATTGCTTGAGCACATCGGCCATAGCGCGAACAGAAGAAGAAGTAAAGAACATGTCCTTGAGCTTCTCTGCCATTATCGATTCCTTTCACGATCCCCCGTGAATCACCTACATTCTCTCATTCATAATCCACGCCGGATTATAAACGCCGCTCGATCAGGCACAACATAAAAACAGAAATGAAAAGCAGGTAGCCAACTCTTGTCATTTGTTGTATAGTTTCAAGGATGATTTGAATGAATGTCATATAGGAGCAACAAATGCAAATGATGACGACGCGAAGGCAGTTTCTCCAAAAAACATTAGTTGGCTCGATACCGTTTTTTGTGGGTTCGGGCCTCTCTTTCCGGGTTGCGTTTTCACAAACGAAATCGAAGCGGCCGAACATCATGCTTGTTATCGGCGACGACATGACGTGCGAGGATTGCGAGCCTTATGGAAGTAAACAGGTGCGGACGCCGAACATGGCCCGGTTGGCACGCGAGGGGATGTGCTTCGACAGGATGTTCACGACCACAGCGATGTGCGCTCCGACCCGGCAACAACTTTATACGGGTATGTACCCGGTACGCAACGGGGCCTATCCCAACCACAGCAAAGTCTATGACGGCGTCAAAAGTCTGCCGCGCTATCTCAAAGCCTTCGGATATCGCGTCGGACTGATCGGCAAAAGGCATTTCGGGCCGCCGGCGTCGTTCCCGTTCGAGACCATCGGCAAAAATAACAAAAGAGGCGCTTCTGATACCGAGGCCATCGCCGAATTTGTGAATCGTGACAAGGAGCAACCCTACTGTCTGATTGTCTGCTCGAACGAGCCGCATGGGCCGTGGAACATGGGAGATGCTTCCGTCTACAAGGCGGACGAACTCACCGTCCCGCCCTACTTAGTCGATTGTCCTCATACCCGGCAAGACCTCACAAAATATTACGCCGAGATTACCTATCTCGACGGCCAACTCGGTAATTGTATGAAAATCGTCGATGAGTCCGGCCGGCGCAACGACACGATGGTTATCTTCACGAGCGAACAAGGCTCGTCGTTTCCATTCGGGGCGAAATGGACGTGTTACGAAATGGGCTTGAAGACGGCCTTTATCGTCCGCTGGCCCGCGGCGGTCAAGGCCGGTTCGCGCAACAGTGCCCTGACGCAATACGTGGACGTGACGCCGACGCTGATCGAAGCGGCCGGCGGCGCCCCGGAGACAATCCGGACCGGGCGCCCGGATAAGCACGGCGCGACCGGATTCGACGGGCGCAGTTTCCTGGACGTGCTGCTCAATAAAACCGACAAACATCGCGATTATGTCTATGGCGCGCATACAACCCGAGGAATCATCAACGGCTCAGCATGCTATCCCGTACGTTCCGTGCGCGACGAGCGGTATAAGTATATCTGGAACCCGAATTACAAGACCGTGTTTTACAATGTCGTGGCAACTAAGCCTAAAGAGCTGCTGCAAACCTGGAAGGACATCGGCGAGACGAATCCGGCCGTGGCCGCACGCGCCCGATTCTATCAACATCGGCCCGAAGTGGAACTCTACGACCTTCAAAAAGACCCTTATGAGCTAACCAATCTGGCTAACGATCCCGCCCATGCAAAAACAAGAACCCGGCTACGGAAAGAGCTTGATCGCTGGATGAACCAGCAAGGCGACGAAGGCAACGCTACGGAGATGAAAGCCATCGAGCGGCAAGGCCCGAACAGAAAGTGGAAACCGTACGAACCTTAGAGAACCCCAACGCGCCCGAACGTCGAATAGAAGAAGTAGCTGCTGCCGTATTCAGAGATTAGACGCTTGAGCACAATGTGACGATTGGTCGGTCGCATGCTGTTTCTTAGTTGGATAAACTTCACGAAGCGGTTATAAGTTTCACGCCTTATATTGGTTTTAGTCAAGTCGATCTTCCGGCCCTGGGAACCGAAGTAGATGAGCAATGCTTCCTCGTAAAGGGTAGGAATACCATCATAGTCGAATTCCTTGATCTGCTCCATCCTCGCCGCGATCTTATCCACCTGGCCCGTCAGCAAATAGCACGCCATCAAATATTCAAACGCCATTCTGTTGGCCGGGTTGAATGCGAGCAATTCGGTCAGAATCTGCTCGACGGATTTGTCCCCGGTTCCCAGATAGCCCTCCTGATGCATACGCGAGCGGATGGTATCCATGTACGCCTTTCGATCCGGCGTGAAGCCGTCGTCCAATGCCTTTAGAGGAGTTTGAGCTCTGTTGCGATAGACGAGGTCTTTCCTGAGCACGTTGAGATAAATCCGGGCGGTCTCGTAATTTCCCTTGATGATATTAATCCAGGCTATTTTTTCGACCACCATCCCGCAGTGGTTCCGTGCGGTTAGAATCTCCGTCGCCAGTCGCTCGGCGGTGTTCACCCGGCCAAGCTCCATGTAAATATCGCAGAGTTTCAATCGCGTCAGATCGGACGCTTTTTTCTCGTGAGTCAGAAGCAAACCGTGCGGCGTCTGCGGAAACGTGAACATATCATAAGGCAGTCTGCCGGTATGATATAAGGCTCGATTAACATAATGGTTGAAATAAACGTTACTCGCGCCCTTAGGTAAACGGCGGCTCAATTCGAGTATCTCGTCCCACTGCCGGCACAGAGAATAATCGTGTGCCTGAATGAGGGGTTTGCTCATTCGGTTATAACTAAAATAGAGTCCCGCTCCCGTTAGTACGATCGGAAACGCCACTTTGACTCCATTCCTGAGAAGGGCCGCAAGGATCCCGGCCTGTTCCTTTTTCTTGTCTTTCCTGGAACGTTTCTTTGGCTTCGGCCTGAACTTTGCGAATACGTTTCTTCCCAGGAGCATAAGTATTACGCTTACGGGAACAAAACTGTATAGAATGACAATCAACACGGCTGAAAAAGTATTTTCGCCTTGCATCGCCGACGGGACAAGGGATGTTAAAACAGTAAACGTTTCCCGGGGCAGTATGAGGAAGACATCCTGTGCAAAGGACCAGACGATCCCCAAACCCACCGGCATCGCCAGTGCCGACAATACAAAGTCCCTTCGGATGAAGATTCCGTAGAGGATCGTCATGAATGCGAAAATGACTACCCCCCCTGCTCCCGCCAACCAGAAGAGCACCGCGGCCATAAGGCAATAGGCTATGATACGAATCACTAATCGGCGCACAGGCAGTTTCTCAAAAATAACAGAACAAGCCAGACCTGAAGACACCACGAAACAAGCAGCGAGAGGATGTTTGTACCGACTGTAGATCAAAACAAGCAGGATCGCCGGGAGAGAACTCAGCACCGTGGACCGGGCGTAACCGGCGGCGGAAAGATGGCGTCTGGACAGTTCGCACAGGCATAACGCGGACAGCATGACGATCAAGGCACCCAGCCATGAATAATAAAAACCTTGAGAAAGCAGTCCGGAAATATATGAAACGAATCCGCCCGGCAGGTGCAACGAGCCGGCCAGAAACGACCATCCGGTTAGGAAAATGGGGGCATTCGGCAAAATGGTTCCGAAAGATTGATAAATGAGATGCGGTTCGACAACGAGCCAAAGATAGAGCATGGCCAGCACAAAGAAAATCAGATTGTGTGGAATCTGTCGTGCTCTTTGCAGCATGCGGTATCGCCTCAAACAAATACGTTCACTCACGCTCCACCCACGGATCCGACGGCTTGACCGGACGCGTTGCGCCGGTAATGGGAATATCCACCGCTATCGAAGGTTCACTGCGAGCCATCCGGGCCAGTAGCGACGTGCTCACTTTGACGCGCCCCTCAATCAACTCAGGGACACTGAACGTCTCGACCAATGAGTCATAATACGCCGGATCCTTTTGCGGCAAGACAAAGGGCTTGTGGACCTTGCCGGCTACGTCAACATAGCTCAGGTATGTTCTGGTTAATGATCCCCCCTGACGCTTGCTGCTGAACGCAATCCACCGGCTGTTACCTGACCAACTGTGCCACGATTCGGAATAGGGACTGTTCACCTCCAGCTTGCGATAATCCCCTGTAGCTACATCCATGAGGTAAAGGTCGCTGCTCGGTTGATAGATGGGAAAGCAGCCGTACCGACACATGCAGAACAAAAGAAAGCGGCCGTCCGGCGATACTCTCGGCAACATAATGCTCAGTCCCGTTTCATCCGCCGACAGCACGGTCTCGACCTCACCCCATTGGTCGGTTTCGACATCATAGGCGATGCGCCTAAGGTCGTACTTGACCTTATCGTAGTTCTCGGGCGGCACCGTGTCGCGATCCTGCCACAGAATCGGAGCGCTGCAAAAATAGAGCGTCCGACCATCCGGAGACCACGCCGGATAGGTTTCGAGCCGGTCCTTGTCGGCCAGTTCTTCGGGGCTTGTTAC
Source organism: uncultured Pirellulales bacterium (assembly GCA_964476475.1). Taxonomy (GTDB): domain Bacteria; phylum Planctomycetota; class Phycisphaerae; order Sedimentisphaerales; family Anaerobacaceae; genus JAFGTG01. The sequence goes on along the minus strand of CAYZAT010000001.1, from coordinate 7,570 downwards.
CTTCCGGCTGTCGAGGTGATAGCAAAGCAATGCCGAGTCGAGGTCCACCACGTCCCGGACCTCCATACCGCCAGCATGAAAAAACTGACGCACTTTATTGATCGAATATACGGCCAGCCGACCGCTCGGATGCCAGGCGGTGTAGCCCCATTTTGTGCCGATCTTATGAACATCGCCGTTGCAGGCCAGCAACGTGCTGCTCCCGTAGGTCAGACTGCGCAGACAAATCGTCATCGAATCCGTCGCGTTCCCTGCGAAGCTGTGGCAATTAAGGCACCCTTTGCCGAAGGAATGGCCCTGCATCACCGGCGATACATCGAAATCGGTGAGGTCGCGTTGAAAAATCCCCATATCGTTCCACATGTTATAGACCGGTTTCATAAACCGATACACGAGCGTCCGGTCAATCTCTTCATCCGCGATCGTGTTAACGATGCGCTTAAATTGCAGCCATTGCCCTTCCGCATTTCTGACGTAAACATCTATGAAAAACTCCCGGCCTCTGTTGGCGTCCAAAAGGCGTCGCCATTTCCTGAGAGGGATGCGTATTCGGCCCGTTTTGCCGGCAATGTTGATCGCCGGGCCGCTTGCGGAATGAATCCTGACCCCATAGGCCTGTCCTTTTTCGAGGATTCTGAAATTCAAAGGTGCGATATTGGGTGGGATGACTAATCCGGAGTAGTCGGGCGAAATATTCGGCTCGTACGCGATGGGTATGCCCTCTCCGACAACGTTCGAGGGCGAGAAAAGAATCCATAGGCCCGAAAGGATGATAAGGACGCTAATCACACCTATGATCACGGGTCTTTTTATCATTGCTTTCCAACCGTTCGCCACTTCATGCAACCCGACTATTCTTCAAACCGTCATCGGATTATAGACGACAGGCCGCGGATCGACAACCTTTGGCCTGCCCCAATTCAGCGATATACAAGGCCCGGAACGAAAACGCCGGCATGCGGCATGCGAGCAATCTGCAAGATTTCACTTGACGCACCCACGACGAACCTGGTATAAACAGGGCAGGTGTTCAGAGTTATAGGACCCTTCGAGGGTACATGTATTTAAGTGCAGATTTTCACGCTCTTTCCGAAAAGTCCAATCGGGCGTGGAAAGGGCAGGAAGGAGGTTGCGCATATCGTACAGAACAATCCGCGCGGATACGGATCAAGTACCGCAAGAATGAAGCCGAAATCAATATTTACTGCCTTAGTATGTAATCAGAACATGACGATTGTTTAGATTTTCTTGAAGGAGAAGTATTATGTTTCGACACGCGATATTTGTGGTTCTGTTAATAATGTTGAGTTTAGCCCCGATGAATCGGGTCTATGGGTCCGTGCCGGATCTCATTGCCTGGTGGACGTGTGATGAAGGGGCCGGTAATGTCGTGGGGGATGCGTCCGGCAACGGCCATGACGGAACGTTTGTCAATGGCGATCCGGTTTGGGTTCCGGGCAATCGCGGCAGCGCCGTCGAACTGGTAGCGCCCACGTTGGTTGAAATACAACCCATTGATATGGAACTGACGGAAGCCACGATGGCCGGATGGATCTTACCGTACGCTTCACAAACGGACTGGTCCTCGTTCATTATGACGCGCGGCGTTGCATCAGGTTTCAATATTCTGGGTTATCAATTGGCCTATCACTGGAATGACACGTCAGACTCCTGGAGCTACCGAGGCGGCGACATGATCGCTGAGGATGAGTGGACGTTCGCCGCCGTGACGGTCGAGCCGGATAAGGCCACGTTCTATGTCAATGGTGTGGCCGGATCCGTCAACGAGATTTCTCACGCATCGAACAATTGGAACGCCAACATCTACCTGGGGGGTGATTACACTTATGCTGGTACGGATCGCAAAATGAACGGCGCCCTGGATGATGTTGCGATGTTCAGCCGGGCGCTGACGGCAGAGGAAATTCAGATTATCATGGACGGTTTAGGTACCTATCCAAAAGCCGCAAATCCCGATCCGGCGGACGGCGCCATGCATATGGATACATGGGTAACCCTTGCCTGGCGGGCAGGCGACTTTGCTGTCTCGCACAACGTCTATATGGGCGAGAATTTTGATAACGTGAGCAATGCCACCACAGATTCCGACATATTCCTTGGCAACCAGACCGCTGATTTTTATGTCGCCGGCTTCCCCGGCTTTGCCTATCCGGATGGTCTTGTACCGGGCACGACCTATTATTGGCGCATCGACGAGGTGAATGCACCGCCGGACGAAACCGTCTATACGGGGGACGTCTGGAGCTTCACGATTCCACCGAAGACGGCATATCATCCCGAACCGGCCGACGGCGCCGAAGTCGTTGGCCCGGATGATGTCACTTTGAGTTGGACGCCGGGGTACGGGGCAAAACTACATACGGTCTACTTCGGCGAGACATTCGATGAGGTAAACAATGCCGCTGGAGGTGCTCCTGTGGGCATTGCAAGCTATAATCCCGGTCCCCTTGAAGGCGAAAAAGTCTATTACTGGCGGGTTGATGAATTTGATGCCCTCGCGACGCATAAGGGTGATATTTGGCACTTCACGACCCCGGGCGCCGTCGGGAATCCGAAACCCGTCTATAACGCCACGGATGTCGGAATGAATACGGTTCTTGGCTGGACATCGGCCGATTCCGCGGCCTCGCATGAACTTTACTTCGGGATAGATCAAGAGACCGTGCGCAACGCCGATACGACCTCGCCCGAGTATAAAGGATCCAAGGCGCTGGGGGCTGAGAATCACGATCCGGGATTGCTCGAGGCCGGTACGACTTATTTCTGGCGCGTCGATGAAGTCGATGCTCAAGGCAATAGATCAACCGGGCCTGTCTGGATTTTCACGACGGGTGCTTTCCTCTCAATTGATGATTTTGAGGGCTACACCGATGACGACGTTGCCGGTGAGGCCATCTGGCAAACGTGGGTGGACGGCTACGGTATTGCGGATAACGGCGCACAGGTCGGCTATTTATTGCCCCCCTATGCCGAGCAGACCATTGTTCATAGCGGCTCCCAGTCTATGCCGCTGCTTTACATTAACGAAGCGGGCGTAACGAATTCGGAGGCGACGTTGGCTCTGACGGCGCCGCGGGATTGGACACAGGCGGGTGTCTCGGAACTGTCACTCTGGTTCAGGGGCGATTCGGGCAACGCAGCAGAACCGCTGTATGTCGCGGTTTCCAACAGCGCCGGCTCGGCTGCGGTTGCGGCCTATGATGATCCGAGCGCCGCCACGGACGGGTCGTGGACACAGTGGCGCGTTCCGTTGCAGGCGCTTACCGATCAGGGGATCAATTTAACCAATGTGGATAAGATGGCCATCGGCCTGGGCGGTAAAGCCGGTGCGGCTGCCGGCGGATCGGGCACGTTGTTCATTGACGACATTCGGTTATACTGACCGAAATCCCCACCTTATGTTGCTATAGAACGAGAATCAATATGTATGAAACCGATGCTGGTCGCTCAGGTGGGTGACTGGGGCATCACGATCACAGGTTTTCTTGAAGGAGAAGTATTATGTTTCGAAAAGTGATGTATGTGGTTGTCCTCATATTATTGGGCTTAGCCCCGATGAATCAGGTTTATGGCGCTTTGCCGGGTCTCATCGCCTGGTGGGCGTGTGATGAAGGGGCAGGTAACGTTGTGAGTGATGCGTCCGGCAACGGCCACGACGGGACGTTTGCGTATGGCGATCCCGCCTGGACCGAGGGCATTCATGGAGGCGCCATTGAGTTGTACGGGCCCACACTGGTTGAAGTCCCCCCTATTGACATGGAACTGACGGAAGCCACGATGGCCGGATGGATCAAACCGGACGGTTCACAGCCGGACTGGTCCTCGTTCATTATGACCCGCGGCGTTGCAACGGGTTTCAACATCCTCGGTTACCAGTTGGCGTATCACTGGAATGATACGTCCGACTCGTGGAGCTACCGCGGTGGCGACATGATCGCGGAGGATGACTGGACCTTTGCCGCCGTGGTGGTCGAGCCCGATCAGGCCACGTTCTATGTCAATGGCGTGGCGGGATCCGTCAACGAGATTTCTCATGGCTCGAACAATTGGAACGCCAACATCTACCTGGGGGGGGACGGGTCTGGCGATTTTCCGGGACGCCAAATGAACGGCGCCCTGGATGATGTGTCGCTGTTCAGCCGCGCACTGACGGAAGAGGAAATTCAGACGATTATGGAAGGTATGGGCGCTTATCCCAAGGCATCGGGTCCCAATCCGGCCAACGGCGCGATACACATGGATACGTGGGTGACCCTGTCCTGGCGAGCCGGAGACTTTGCCGTCTCGCACGATGTGTATATGGGCGAAAACCTCGACGAGGTGAACGACGCCACGAGAGAGTCCGGCGTATTTCGGGGCAACCAGACCGGTGATTTTTATATCGCCGGCTTTCCGGGTTTTGCTTATCCGGAAGGGCTGGCGCCGGGTACGACCTACTACTGGCGCATCGACGAGGTGAACGCACCGCCGGATGAAACCGTCCATAAAGGCGACGTCTGGAGCTTTTCCATTCCCCCCAAAAAGGCCTATGCTCCTGATCCGGCGGATGGGGCCGACTCTGTGGCCTTGAACGCGAAGTTGAACTGGACGCCGGGTTTTGGTGCGAAATTGCATACCGTGTACTTCGGCGAGGACTATGACACCGTCGCAAATGCCACGGTTGGAGTTCCCGCGGGAACGACCAGCTATGACCCCGGAACCCTCAAAGCGGCGAAAATCTACTACTGGCGTGTCGATGAATTCGATGCGATTACGACGTACCAAGGGGACGTCTGGAGCTTTACGACGGAGGGCGCCGTCGGCAATCCGAATCCGGCGGACGGGGCCGTGGACGTCACGCAGACACCCATCCTCACATGGGACCCGGCAATCCCCGCAGCGTCACATGAAATCTACTTCGGCGCAGACGCAGAAGCTGTGCGAAACGCTACGACCGCATCGCCTGAATACAAGGGCACGAAAGCCCTGGGCGATGAAATGTACGATCCGGGTCAACTGGCGTGGAATTCGACGTACTACTGGCGTATAGACGAAGTGAATAATACCAATCCCGACAGTCCGTGGCTCGGACGCGTCTGGAGCTTCACCACCGCCGACTTCGTGATCGTCGAAGACTTCGAGAGCTACACGGATGATGACATCGCCGGAGAAGCCATCTGGCAACATTGGATCGACGGTTTCGGCGTCGCCGACAACGGCGCGCAGGTCGGTTATCTGCTGCCGCCCTATGCCGAGCAGGCAACCGTGCAAAGCGGCTTGCAGTCCATGCCGCTGCTTTATGCCAACATAGCAGGCGTGACCAATTCCGAGGCGATCCTGACATTGAGTAAGGCTCGCGACTGGACCGTGGAAGGCGTGACCGACTTTTCATTGTGGTTCCACGGCGCTCCGGCCTCCACCGGCAGCTTCGTCGAAGGCCCCGTCGGGACATACACGATGACCGCGGAAGGCGAAGATATCTGGGGCACTGCCGATCAGTTCCACTACGCGTTCAAAACATTGAACGGCAGCGGATCGATGCAAGCCCAGGTGCTCAGCGTTGAGAACACAAACGCCTGGGCCAAAGCGGGTATCATGATTCGGGAATCGCTGGATCCCGGCTCGAAGTTCGCATGGGTCTTTATCTCGCCCGGCAACGGTTGTCGATTCCAGGCGCGAATGACAACCGACGCAGACGCCGTGGCCGACGATTCTGTCGTATCAAGCACGCAGACAGCCATCACGGCGCCCTACTGGATAAGATTTGAACGTGATGCAGCAGGTAACTTCAGAGCCTTCTATTCCAGCGACGGCGGCACGTGGCAACCGATGACGTGGAATGCGCAAAACATTCCAATGGCGCAAACTGTCTATATCGGCATAGCGCTGACGTCTCATTCCGCCGGCGTTGTCTGCGAAGCCCAGTTCTCCGATATAACGTCGAGCGGCGGAGTCACCGGGCAATGGACGAACCAGGACATTGGTATCGCCAGCAATGCAGCCGAACCGATGTACGTCGCGGTTTCCAATGCGTCCGGCGCCCCGGCGGTCGTGGCGAATGACGATCCGGCGGCGGCCCAGATCGACGACTGGACCGAGTGGCGCTTCCCGCTGCAGGCCCTTGCCGACCAGGGGATTAACCTGGGTAACGTGGACAAAATCGCCATCGGTCTGGGAACCCAATCGGGTCTCACCGGCCCCGGCGGTTCCGGCACGATATTTGTTGACGACATTCGCTTGTACCGACCCTAACAGGAAATGTAGAATCTAAAGTTCAAAATGTAAAATTGAGGAGGTCATCATCGCAAAGCGATGAGTCCGCAGTTTTGAGTTTTGACTTTTAAAATTTAGATGCGATTTAATTAGAATCGACATGCGTTCGTGGTCTATGCCGGATTAACCGGTATAGGCCACGGCTATTTAGGGAACGCCACGCATGCCATCCACCTTGCGGCGGATATGCCCTGTGGTTCTATGGATGTCATTCCTGCAAAAGTGAGACGGTTCTCAAGCAAACGATGAGATTTCTCTTGACGCATCCGCCAGAGATTTGGTATAAGCTGATTAGATGCTTCCGGGGATTACCGGACCCCGGAAGAGGATATGCATTTATCAAAAAATAAATCAAAATGCAAAGTGTAAAATGCAAAATTAAGGAAGTCATCGTCGCGATGCGACGATTCCGCAATTTTGATTTTTAATCTTTGATTTCTGCATTTGACATAAAGGGACAGGAAGGAGGTTATCGCATGCCGTGAGGCATCGGTCCGGCGGGATCCGGATCAAGTGCAACGCCAATCAAACCGAAATCACTCATTATTGCTCGGGTATGTAGCTGCCGTAGGGACGCCCCCCCGTGGGCGTCCGAATCCGGCCAAAGGACAATGTCCGGCGATTGAATGCGGACAGGCACAGGGGCCTGTCCCTACGCTAAAAATTGATTTTCACATTTATTGAGAGGACTATTGATGTACAAGAAAATAACTTATCTGGCCGTTTCTTTCATTTTGGTGTCGGCGGCCTGTAGTGTCGTTCAAGCCGATCTCGACGGATGGGAAGCGGCAATCGGCGAAGCGAATCCTCTTCACTGGTATAAATTCGATGAGACCGGCTCGGAGTGTGTCGACGCGGGCAGCGGAGGTCTGAACGGAGCCTACAATGGGGTCACCTTAGGCCAGGAAGGGCGATTCACGGCCGGAACGGCTGCGAGATTTACCCGTAGCGAGGGGAACGTCGTTGATTTCGCCGGTGCGACGGACCTGGCAACCCCATGGACCGTAGAATATATCATCAAAACGGTCAAACCGCCGGCCGCCCAGGAACCCCAGGCCCTCCATGACAGTGCGACGACATCCGTTCGGCTGGCCGGGTGGACAGCTTTGGGCGAAGCGGGCTTCACCTTGTACGGCGTCGCTGATTATCGATTCACACCGGCAGGAGACTACACACTCAATGACCTGGTGATTCCTCAAGATAAATGGATCCATATCGTATGGCGAAGCGACACCGCAGGAGGGATGCAACTGTTCATCGATGGTGTATTGATGGGAACCAGCACGGACAGCATTGA